>NZ_WHOR01000078.1:0-21740 GCF_013340925.1 Azospirillum formosense | reverse complement strand
GGATGTAGGCGGTGGCGAGCTGCGCCTGCGCCGACAGGCGCGCGGCGGCCAAATCGGCGGCGCTGGCCTGGAGGTTGGCGTCGTTGCTTTCCACCGAGCGGCGGATGCGGCCCCAGAGGTCCGGCGCCCAGCTCGCCCCCAGCCCGGCGTCGTAGGTGGTCACCGGGGTTCCGCTGCGGCTGATGCCGGTGCCGGAACCGGTGCCGGAGGTGGCGCGGTCGCCCGACCCGACGCGTCCCACCCGGTCCGCCCCGCCGTTGATGGACAGGACCGGGAAAAAGGCGGAGCGGGCCTGGTCCGACAGCGCCTTGGCCTGCCGGTAGGCAGCCTCCGCCGCCTTCAGGCTCTGGTTGTCGACCTCCACCCGCTGCATCAGCCCGTGCAGCACCGGATCGTTGAAGACGGTCCACCAGGGTCCGGCCTCCGCCTGTCCGGGGGCTGCGGGGCGCCAGCCGTCATCGCGCGGGACGGGCGGTGCGAAGGCCACGGGGGTGATGCCGCCCTCCTTGTAGGCCGGCGGCACGGCCGCGGAAGGCCGCTCGTAGTCCGGCCCCACCGCGCAGGCCGACAGCAGGGTGAGGGCGCCGAGCGCCGTGCCCAGGAGACGGGCGCGCCGCCCGAAGATCGTCGTCATGTCAGGTTCATCCACGGTCAATCCCCTCTCCCGCCCCGGGAGAGGGAAGGGGCCCGCGCCGCAGGCGTGGGAAGGGTGAGGGTGCCGCCGAGAATCAGCGCCATGATCCTCACGGGACCCTCACCCGCCCGCTGTCGCGGGCACCCTCTCCCGGGGCGGGAGAGGGACTTTTCGGCAGTGGCCTCCATCATGCCGCGACCCCCGCCTCGGGGCGCCGCCAGCGTCGCCGGCACCACAGCCGGAAGCGGTCGAGGTACAGGTAGGTGACTGGGGTCGTGTAGAGGGTCAGCATCTGGCTGACCACCAGACCACCGACGATGGCGATGCCCAGCGGCTGGCGCAGTTCCGCGCCGTCGCCGGAGCCGAGCGCCAGCGGCAGGGCGCCCAGCAGGGCGGCGACCGTGGTCATCATGATCGGGCGGAAGCGCAGCAGACAGGCGCGGTGGATCGCGGTGCGCGGGTCCAGCCCCTCGCTCCGCTCCGCCTCCAGAGCCACGTCGATCATCATGATCGCGTTTTTCTTGACGATGCCGATCAGCAGGATGACGCCGATCAGCGCGATGACGCTCAGCTCCTTGTCCAGCGCCATCAGCGCGACCAGAGCCCCCACCCCGGCGGAGGGCAGGGTGGAGAGGATGGTCAGCGGGTGGATGTAGCTCTCGTAAAGCACGCCGAGCACGATGTAGACGGCGAGCAGCGCCGCCAGGATCAGCACAGGCTGGTCGCCGATCGACTGCTGGAACACCCGTGCGGTGCCCTGGAAGCTGCCCTGGATGGTCGTCGGCACGCCGATCCGGTCCATGGTGTGGCGGATCAGGGTCAGCCCCTCGCCCAGCGAGATGCCGGGGGCGAGGTTGAAGGAGATGGTGGTGGCGACGAACGGCCCCTGGTGGTTCACCGACAGCGGCGTGTTTTCCAGCGCGATGCGGGCGATGGCCGAAAGCGGGATCATCGTCTCCACGCCGGTGCTGAGCGCCGATCCGGTGGAGGCGGCGGTGCGGCCGGTTGTGGCGATCTGGTTGATGCGCTGGTTGCGCGCGGCCTCCGTGTCGGCCGTGGCGGCCCCGGCGATGGCGCTGGTCGCCTGGGTCCCGCTGACCGCGCCGCCGGATTTGCTGATGAGGATGTCCTTCATCATCTCCGGGTCCTCGCGGTACCGGGGGGCGACCTCCATGATCACGCGGTACTGGTTCAGCGGGTTGTAGATGGTCGAGGCGGAGCGCTGGCCGAACGCGTCGTAGAGCGTGTTGTTGATCTGGTTGAAGGACAGGCCCAGCCGCGCCGCGGCGTCGCGGTCCACCTTAACCTCCAGCGCCAGCCCGCGCTGCTGCTGGTCGGAGTTCACCTCGGTCAGCTCCGGCACCTGCTGAAGGGCCTGGGTCAGGCGGGGCGCCCAGGTCTGCAGCTCGTCCAGCGTGTCGCCCTGAAGCGTGAACTGGTAGTTGGCGTTGGATTGCCGCGCCCCCGCCCGCAAATCCTGCATGACCGACAGGTAGAGGTTGGCGCCGGGCACCTGGGTGAGCTGGGTGCGCAGCCGGGCGATCACCGCGTCCGCCGTCACGTCGCGCTGCGCCAGCGGCTTCAGCGAGACGGCCATGAAGCCGCTGTTGGTCCGGCTGCCGCCGGTGTAGCCGACCACCGTGTCCACCGCCGGGTCGGCCTGCACCAGCGCCACGAAGCGCTCCATCTTCTCCTTCATCAGCGCGAAGGAGGTGCTCTGGTCCGCCACGACGAAGCCGATCAGCCGGCCGGTGTCCTGCTGCGGGAAGAAGCCCTTGGGGATGATCGTGAAGAGATGGACGCTGAGCGCCACGGTCGCCGCGAAGACCACCATGGTCAGCAGGCTGTTGTCGAGCGCCGCCGTCAGCGTCCGGTCGTAGAGGCGCAGCGTGCCCCCGCCGATCCACGTGCCGAACCGGCGCAGGGCGGCCACGGCGCGGCCCGGTTCCCTGGCCTTGCGCGGCTCGCGCAGCAGGATGGCGCACATCATCGGCGTGGTGGTCAGGCTGATGACCATCGAGACCAGGATGGCGATGGACAGGGTCAGGGCGAATTCGCGGAACAGCCGGCCGACGATGCCGCCCATCAGCAGGATCGGGATGAAGACGGCGACCAGAGACACGCTCATCGACAGGACGGTGAAGCCGACCTCCCGCGCGCCGCGCAGCGCCGCCTGGGTGCGGGACATGCCGTTCTCGATGTGGCGGGCGATGTTCTCCAGCACGACGATGGCGTCGTCCACCACGAAGCCGGTGGCGATGGTCAGCGCCATCAGCGACAGGTTGTTCAGGCTGTAGCCCAGCAGATACATGGCGCCGAAGGTGGCGACCAGCGACACCGGCACCACCACGCTGGGGATCAGCGCCGCCCGCGCGTTGCGCAGGAACAGGAACACCACCATCACCACCAGCCCGACGGCGATGACGAGCGTGTGCTCCACCTCGGCCAGCGAGGCGCGGATGGTCGTGGTGCGGTCGCTGGAGACCGACAGGTCGATGTCGGCGGGGATGGAGGCGCGAAGCTCCGGCAGCATGGCCTTCACCCGGTCCACCGTCTCGATGATGTTGGCCGCCGGCTGGCGGTTCAGGATCAGCAGGACGGACGGCTTGCCGTTGGTGATGCCGGCGTTGCGCAGATCCTCCACGCTGTCCGACACCTCGGCCACGTCGGAGAGGCGGACCGCCGCCCCGTTGCGGTAGGCGATGACCAGAGACCGGTATTCCTCCGCCTTGCGGGCCTGGTCGTTGGTGTAGATCTGGAAGCGCAGCTCCCCGTCCTCCACCGCGCCCTTGGGGGCGTTGGCGTTGGCGGACGCAATGGCGGCGCGCACGTCCTCCAGCCCGATGCCGTACTGGAACAGGGCGCGCGGGTTCAGCTCCACCCGCACGGCGGGCAGCGAGCTGCCGCCGATGCTGACCTGCCCGACGCCCTCCACCTGCGACAGCTTCTGCTGGAGCACGGTCGCCGCGGAATCGTAGAGCTGCCCCTGGCTGAGCGTCGCCGAGGTCATGGTCAGGATCATGATCGGGGCGTCGGCGGGGTTGACCTTGCGGTAGGTCGGGTTGCTGCGCAGGCTGGACGGCAGGTCGGCGCGGGCGGCGTTGATGGCCGCCTGCACCTCCCGCCCCGCGCCGTCGATGTCGCGGTTCAGCCCGAACTGCAGCGTGATGCGCGTCGATCCGGCGGAGCTGGAGGAGGTCATCTCCGTCACGTCGGCGATCTGCGCCAGATGCCGCTCCAGCGGCGTCGCGACGCTCGCCGCCATCGTCTCCGGGCTGGCGCCGGGCATCGAGGCGCTGACCGAGATGGTCGGGAAATCCACCTGCGGCAGCGGCGACACCGGCAGCCCCAGGAAGCCCAGCGCCCCGGCCAGCGCCAGCCCGAGCGTCAGCAGGGTCGTCGCCACTGGCCGCCGGATGAAGGGCGCCGACAGGTTGGCGGCCCAGCTCATCGCGCGGTCCCTTCCGCCTGCCCGCCGGGGCGCCCGCGCAGCTTTGCTGCCAGCCGGTCGAAGGCCAGATAGATCACCGGCGTGGTGTAGAGGGTCAGAAGCTGGCTGAGGATCAGCCCGCCGACGATGGACACGCCCATCGGCTGGCGCAGCTCCGACCCCGTGCCGGTGCCGAGCATCAGCGGCAGGGCGCCGAGCAGAGCCGCCATGGTCGTCATCAGGATCGGGCGGAAGCGCAGCAGGCAGGCCTGATAGATGGCCTCGCGCGGGGGCTTGCCCTCCTCCCGCTCGGCGTCGAGCGCGAAGTCGATCATCATGATCGCGTTCTTCTTCACGATGCCGATCAGCAGGATGATGCCGATGATGGCGATGATGTCCAGGTCGTGTCCGGCCAGCATCAGCGCGATCAGCGCCCCCACCCCTGCCGAGGGCAGGGTGGACAGGATCGTGATCGGGTGGATGTAGCTCTCGTAGAGGACGCCCAGCACGATGTACATCGTGACGATGGCCGCCAGGATCAGCAGAAGCTGGTTGCCCAGCGATGCCTGGAAGGCCAGGGCCGCGCCCTGGAAGCGGGTCAGCACGCTGGCCGGCAGGCCAAGCTCCTGCTCCGCCGCCTCGATGGCCTTGACGGCGGCGCCCAGCGACACCCCCGGCGCGAGGTTGAAGGAGACGGTGACCGCCGGGAACTGCCCGAAATGGTTGATCTGGAGCGGCGCGTTGCGCACCTCCATCCGCGCGAAGGCGGCCAGCGGCACCTGCCCGCCGCCCGCCGAAGGCAGATGGATGGAGGTGAGAAGCTGGTCCACCGTCATGCGGTCGGGGTCGGCCTCCAGGATCACGCGGAACTGGTTGGCCTGGGTGAAGATGGTCGAGACGATGCGCTGGCCGAAGGAGTCGTACAGCGCGTTGTCGATGGCCGCCGTGGTGACGCCGTAGCGCGCGGCGGTGTCGCGGTCGATGGTGATGGCGGCCGACAGCCCCTTCTCCTGAAGGTTGCTGGTGACGTCGGTGATCTCCGGCACCGCGGCCAGCCGGTCGATCAGCCGAGGCGCCCAGACGCGCAGCTCCTCGGGATTCGCGTCCTCAAGCACGAACTGGTACTGGGTGCGGCTGACCGTGGCGTCGATGGTCAGGTCCTGCACCGGCTGCATGAACAGCTCGATTCCGGGTATGGCGGCGGTGTTGTGGCGGATGCGGCGGATGATGTCGGCCACAGGATCCGTCCGCTGCTCCTTCGGCTTCAGGTTGATGAGGAGGCGCCCGCTGTTCATGGTGGTGTTGGTGCCGTCCACCCCGATGAAGGAGGACAGGCTGACCACGTCGGGGTCCTTCAGCACCTCCACCGCCAGCGCCCGCTGCCGCTCAGCCATGGCGGCGTAGGAGACGGATTGGGTGGCCTCCGTCACGCCCTGGATCAGGCCGGTGTCCTGGGCCGGGAAGAAGCCCTTGGGGATGGCGGTGTAGAGCACCACCGTCAGCGCCAGCGTGCCCACGGCGACCAGCAGCGTCACCCCCTGGCGGTCCAGCACCCAGCGCAGCGTGCGGGCGTAGCCGGCGATCACCGCGTCGAACCACGCCTCGCTGCGCCGGGCGATGGCGGACATCTCGCGCGGCTCGCGGTGGCGCAGCAGCTTGGCGCAGAGCATCGGCACCAGCGTCAGCGAGACGACGGCGGAGATCAGGATGGTGACGGCCAGCGTGATCGCGAACTCGCGGAACAGCCGGCCGACCACGTCGCCCATGAACAGCAGCGGGATCAGCACGGCGATCAGCGAGACGGTCAGCGACACGATGGTGAAGCCGATCTGCTTCGACCCCTTCAGCGCGGCCTGGAGCGGGGATTCGCCGCGCTCGACATGGCGGGCGATGTTCTCGATCATCACGATGGCGTCGTCGACGACGAAGCCGGTCGCGACGGTCAGCGCCATCAAGGACAGGTTGTTCAGGCTGAAGCCCGCCAGATACATCACCGCGAAGGTGCCGACCAGCGACAGCGGCACCGACAGGCTGGGGATGACCGTCGCCGGGATGTTGCGCAGGAACAGGAAGATCACCAGGACGACCAGCCCCATGGCCACCATCATCTCCATCTGCACGTCCTCGACGGAGGCGCGGATGGTCACGGTGCGGTCGGTCAGCACGGCGACATCGACCGAGCCGGGCAGGGCAGCGGTCAGGTTGGGCAGCAACTCCTTCACCCGGTCCACCACCTCGATCACGTTGGCGCCGGGCTGGCGCTGGATGTTCAGGAGGATGGCCGGCGTGTCGTTCATCCAGGCGCCCAGCCGGGTGTTCTCGGCGCTGTCCACCACCTCGGCCACGTCGGACAGGCGGACCGGGGCGCCGCTGCGGTAGGCGACGACGAGGTCCTTGTATTCGTCGGCCCGGCGGAGCTGGTCGTTGGCGTTGATGGTGTAGTTGCGGGTCGGCCCGTCGATGGTGCCCTTGGGCGAGTTGACGTTGGCCGTGTTGATGGTGCTGCGCAGGTCGTCGATGTTCAGCCCATAGGCGGCCAGCGCCTGGACGTTGGCGCGGATGCGCACCGCCGGGCGGTGCCCGCCGCTGAGGCTGACCAGACCGACGCCGGGAAGCTGCGACAGCTTCTGCGCGAAGCGGCTGTCGGCCAGATCCTGCACCTGGGTCAGCGGCAGCGTCTTGGAGGTCAGGGCGAGAGTCAGGATCGGCGCGTCGGCCGGGTTGACCTTGGCGTAGATCGGGGGGGCGGGCAGGTCGGAGGGCAGCAGGTTCCCGGCGGCGTTGATGGCCGCCTGCACCTCCTGCTCCGCGATGTCGATGCTGAGTTCCAGCCCGAACTGGAGCGTGATGACCGACGCCCCGGCGGCGCTGACCGAGGACATCTGGACCAGCCCCGGCATCTGGCCGAGCTGGCGCTCCAGCGGGGCGGTGACCGAGGAGGTCATCACCTCCGGGCTGGCGCCGGGGAAGAAGGTCTGGACCTGGATCGTCGGGTATTCCACCGCCGGCAGCGCCGACAGCGGCAGGAAGCGGTAGGACACCGCCCCCACCAGCAGGATCGCCAGCATCAGCAGCGAGGTGGCGACCGGGCGGACTACGAAGGGGTGGGAGATATTCATGGCCGGAGTTCGCGGGGAGGCGCGTTACGACGCGTTGCGCTGGGGACGGCGCTGCGGGCGCGGCCCCTCGCTGGACGGTGCCGGGGTTGCCGGAGCCGCGCCGTCGGTCGCCGCGACCTTGGCGCCCTCGCGCAGCCGGTCGGCGCCCTGGATCACCACCGTCTCGCCGGGCTGCACGCCCTGTGTGATGACGGTCTTCGCCCCGTCGCTGGCGCCCAGCGTCACCGGGCGGACCGAGGCCGTGCTGTCGGCGCCGTTCACCACATAGACGTAGGTGCCGGGCGCCCCGCGCTGCACCGCCGCCACCGGGACCATCGGCACGCCGGCCAGCGTGTCCACCAGAAGCTGGACGTTGACGAACTGGTTGGGGAACAGCGACTGGTCGGCGTTGTCGAACTGGGCGCGCAGCTTCACCGTGCCGGTGGTCACGTCGATCTGGTTGTCCACCGTGGTCAGCGTGCCGGTCGCCAGCACGCGGTCGCGCGTCCGGTCGTAGGCGGTGACCGGCAGGTGCGCCCCGTCGCGCAGCCGCGCCATGATCGCCGGAATGTTGTCCTCCGGCAGGGTGAACAGGACGGAGATCGGCTGCACCTGGGTGATGACGACGATGCCGCCGGCCTCGCCCGCCGTGACGTAGTTGCCGGAATCGACCAGCCGCAGCCCGGCGCGGCCGGAAACGGGGGCGGTGATGCGGGTGTAGGACAGGTTCAGCTTGGCGTTCTCCACCGCCACCTGATCGGCCTTCACCGTGCCCTCATACTGCTGGACCAGCGATTCCTGGGTGTCGCGCTGCTGCTTGGCGATGGAGTCCTGCTTGACCAGCAGGCGGTAGCGCTCCAGGTCCAGCCGGGCGTTCTTCAGCAGCGCCTGATCGCGCAGAAGCTGGGCCTCGGCCTGCTCGACGGCGAGCTGAAAGGGCCGCGGGTCCACCTCCGCCAGGAAGTCGCCCTTCTGGACGGCCTGCCCCTCGGTGAAGGCGACCTGGGTGAGCTGGCCGCCGACCTGCGGACGCACCGTGACGGTGGCGAGCGACGAGACGGTGCCCAGCCCGTTCAGCCGGATCGGCATGTCGCCCTTTTCCACCGTGGCGGTGACCACCGGCGAGGCGGTCGGCATGCCGGGCCGGAACCCGCCGGGGCCGCCGCGCGCCGCCATCTCCGGCGCCGGGCGGAAGGCGAACCACCACACCCCGCCGCCGATCAGCGCCACCACCACCAGCCACGCCAGCACCCGTCCCAGGATCGAGCGGCGCCTGGGCGCGTCGGTCCGCTGGGCCTCGGGAGCCGTCCGGTCCCGGCGGGCCTCCGGCGCTGCCGTGGCGGGACTGTCCGGCCCGGGCGCGGGCGGCGGTTTCAGGGGCGTGTCCAAATCCATCGGGTCCTTCATCGCCTGCGGGCGTCGTCCGGAAAGTCGCGTCGGGAGGGTGGCCGGCGGCCCGGCCCCGATCCCGGCGGGACGCTATCACGGCGTCGCGCGCAAAATATGTCCAGAAGGGATTAGATTTGTAACGCTCGGTAACAGCGTCGAGGGGCGTCGGGAATCCCCTCTCCCCTCCGGGGGGAGGGCTATGTTGCTCAGCCGCCGGACGCCAACCCCGTCACGAAGGCGGCGATGCGGCGGCAGGCCTCGGCAAGCTCCGCCTCGCCGACCGCGAAGGACAGGCGGACGCAGCCCGCCGCCGCCGGGCCGAAGGCGCCGGCGTCGAGCACCGACACGCCGGTCTCGCGAAACAGCCGCCATGCGAACTCCATGGTCGGCAGGCCGGTGCCGCGCACGTCCACCAGCATGAACATGCCGGCCTCCGGCTTCAGGCAGCGCAGGCCGGGAACGGAGCCGAGCGCCTCCAGCGCGATGTCGCGGCGGCGGCGGTAGCCCTCGCGCATCGCCGCCACCGCCTCGTCCCCCTGCTCGACGGCGACCAGTGCCGCCTGCTGCACGAAGCCCGGCAGGCCGTAGAGCATGCACAGCGCCAGCGTGCCCATATGGGCGACCAGCGGCGCCGGGGCGACCACCCAGCCGGCGCGCCAGCCGGTCATGGCGTGCGACTTGGACAGGCTGTTGATGGTCACCGTGCGCTCCGCCATGCCGGGCAGGGTGGCGATGCCGATGTGCGGCCGGTCGAAGGTCAGGCTGGCGTAGACCTCGTCGGCGACCACCCACAGATCGTGGCGGCGGGCGAGGTCGGCGACGGCCTCCAGCTCCTCCATGGACATCACAATGCCGGTGGGGTTGGCGGGGGTCGCCAGGAAGATGGCTCGGGTGCGCGGGGTGATGGCTGCGGCCAGCGCCGCCGGGTCCAGCCGCAGCGTGGCGGCGTCCGGGGCCACCGGGACCAGCGTGGCGCCCGACGCGCGGACGCAGGCCTCGTAGGTCAGGTACATCGGCTCCGGCACCAGCACCTCGTCCCCCGCCTCGACGAGGCAGAGGGTGGCGTTGAACAGCCCGTTCTGCGCCCCGGCACAGACGATGACGTTCTCCGGTTCCACCGGCAGGCCGGTGCGGCGGGTCACGTCGCGGGCCAGCGCGGCGCGCAGTTCCGGACGGCCGGGAATGGGGGTGTAATGGGTGTCGCCGGCGTGCAGGGCGGCGATGGCGGCGTCGCGCACCGGGGCGGGCGTGTCGAAATCGGGGTCGCCGACGCTTAGCACGATCACGTCCTCGCCGCGGCCCTTGGCGGTCCAGGCGGCGAAATGGATGTCCCAGGCCGCGACGCGGTCGCCGCGGATGCGGTCGGTGAGGGACGAGAAACGCATCGGCGGAGACTCCCTGGCAGGCTTTCGCATTGGCCGGAAAGGTTCCCGGCGGACGACCCATCCATATGCCCCAGGGCTGTGCCGGGGCACAACCGGGCGTTTGAGGGGCGACGGCGCAAGGCGGCCATTCATGCCCATTAGGACACCCTGATATGACCGACCGGCAATTGCAGCGCTGCGAAAGCGGGGCCTATGACGGACCTCAACGATAAAACGAGTGAATCGTCTGCCGAACAGTTTCCATCGGCAACAAACGCCCGAGAACGTGCAAAGGACAACCATGTACCGCGACCGTATTCGCCTGAAGTCCCTGTGGGGGAAGGTGGTGACGCCGGAAGAGGCGGCCCTGCTGATCCACGACGGCATGACCATCGGCATGAGCGGCTTCACCCGCGCCGGTGACGCCAAGGCGGTTCCGCTGGCGCTGGCCGAACGCGCCGCGACGGAGCGGCTGAAGGTCACGCTGATGACCGGCGCCTCGCTCGGCAACGACGTGGACCGCATCCTGACGGAGGCCGGGGTGCTGGCCCGCCGCCTGCCGTTCCAGGCCGACCCGGTGCTGCGCAAGGCGATCAACCGCGGCGAGGTGATGTTCGTCGACCAGCACCTGTCGGAGACGGTCGAGCTTCTGCGCTCCCGCCAGATGGGGCCGGTGAACGTGGCGGTGATCGAGGCCTGCGCGATCACCGAGACGGGCGGGATCGTCCCCACGACCTCGATCGGCAACTCCGCGACCTTCGCCATCCTGGCCGAGAAGGTCATCGTCGAGCTGAACCTGACCCAGCCGCTCGACCTGGAGGGGATGCACGACGTCTACATTCCGACGCGCCGCCCCTTCCGCGAACCGATCCCGGTGGTGACCGCGGAGAGCCGCGCCGGCCTGCCCTATATCCCCATCGACCCGTCGAAGATCGCGGCCATCGTGGTGACCCGCAAGCAGGACAGCAGCGCCACCATCCTGCCGCCGGACGGCGAGACCCGGGACATCGCCGGGCACCTGATCGAGTTCCTCGACCGCGAGGTGCGGCAGGGCCGGCTGGGGCGCTCGCTGAACCCGCTCCAGGCCGGGATCGGGACCATCGCCAACGCCGTGCTGCACGGCATGATCGACAGCCCGTTCCACGAGCTGACCATGTACAGCGAGGTCCTGCAGGACAGCACCTTCGAGCTGTTCGACGCCGGCAAGCTGACCTTCGCCTCAGGCTCCTCGATCACGCTGAGCGCCGGCAAATACGCGGAGGTCCTGCCGAGGATCGGCAGCTACAAGGGCCGGCTGCTGCTGCGGCCGCAGGAGATCTCCAACCACCCGGAGGTCATCCGCCGGCTGGGCGTGATCGGCATCAACACGGCGCTGGAGTGCGACATCTACGGCAACGTGAACTCGACCCACGTCAACGGCACGCAGATGATGAACGGCATCGGCGGCTCCGGCGACTTCGCGCGCAACGCCCATCTCGCCATCTTCGTCACCAAGTCGCTGGCCAAGGACGGCCGGATCTCCAGCGTCGTGCCGATGGTCACCCACACCGACCACAACGAGCATGACGTGGACGTCCTGGTGACCGAAACCGGTCTGGCCGACCTGCGCGGCCTCGCCCCGCGCGAGCGGGCGGAGACGATCATCCGCAACTGTGTCCACCCCGGCTACCGCGAGCTGGCGCTGGACTATCACCGCCGGGCGCTCCAGCGCGGCGGCCACACGCCGCATCTGCTGGAGGAAGCCTTCTCCTGGCACCAGCGCTACCAGCAGACGGGCAGCATGCGGCCGGCCTGACGCCCCGATGGGGGCGCGCGCCGGATCAGGGGCAGACGGCCTCGACGATCCGGCACACGTCCCCGGCGGTGCGCGGGGTGAAGCGGGCCAGCAGCCCGCCGCGCAGTTCGGGCACGATCAGCGACACCGGCTGTTCGGCGGGAACCGTCAGGTCATGGTCGAGGTCGCAGACGCTGACGTAATCCAGCCCGGTCATGGCGACCAGGAGCGACTGCCGCCCCCGCTCGTCGACGGCGTGGGCGATGGCCCGCCCGTTGACGGCGGCGTAGGCGGCGGCCTGATCCTGGGTGTAGCGGGACACCGGCAGCACCCGCAGCGACGGGTGGCTGCGCAGGACCGTGGCGATGAGGGCGTTGAGGCCGCTGGACAGGCTCGGCATGGGTTCCAAAGGCTTCCGACTGTGGAGCGCCATGCTACCACGAATTCGGCCGTTGGGGGCGCCACCCCCGCGCGACGCACAAATGGTCACGCGGGGGTCACGCTCGCGCAAGGCTGTCAGCCGGCGCGGACCCGCGCGATGAAGCCGTGGATCTCGTCGCGCAGCAGGTCGGAATCGCGGGACAGGCTGTTCGCGGCGTCCAGCACCTCCGCGGCGGCCTCGCGCACGTCGGTGGCCGACTGGCTGACGCCGCCGATGTTGCCGGAGACCAGCCGGGTGCCCTGGGCCGCCTGCTGGATGTTGCGGCCGATCTCGTGCGTGGCGGCGGTCTGCTCCTCCACGGCGGCGGCGATGGCGCCGGCGATGGCGTCCACGTCGGCGATGGTCCGGGCGATGTTGCGGATGGCCGTCACGGTGCCTTCGGTGATCGCCTGGATCTCGGTGATCTGGCTGGCGATCTCCTCGGTCGCCTGGGAGGTCTGGGTGGCCAGCGCCTTGACCTCGCCCGCCACCACGGCGAAGCCCTTGCCGGCCTCGCCCGCGCGCGCCGCCTCAATGGTGGCGTTCAGCGCCAGCAGGTTGGTCTGCGACGCGATGTTCTGGATCAGGTTGACCACGTCGCCGATCTTCTGGGCGGCGCTGGCCAGCCGCTCGACCAGCGCGTTGGTCCGTTCCCCTTCGGTCACGGCGTCGCGGGCGACCGTCGCAGCACCGTTGACCTGACGGCCGATCTCCCCGATGGAGCTGCCGAGCTGCTCCGAGGCGGCGGCGACCGTCGCGACGTTGGCCGACGCCTGCTCCGTCGCGGCGGCGACCGAGGAGGCCTGTTCCGTCGTCGTCTCGGCGGCGCCGGTCATCGTCTGCGCGTTGCTCTGAAGCTGGCGGGCGGCCTGCGACACGGCCTGGACCACGCCCTGCACGTTGGCGTCGAACTGGTCGGCCAGGGCCAGCATGGCGGCGCGGCGGTCGGCCTCCATCTGGCGCTTCTGCGCGTCGCTCTCCTCCTGGAGGCGGCGCATGTCGAGCCCGTTGCTCTTGAAGACCTGGAGCGCGCGGGCGAGCAGGCCGACCTCGTCCGTGCGTTCGGTGCCCTGGATGGACACGGTCAGGTCGCCGGCGGCGATCGAGGTCATCTCCGAGGTCAGGCGGTGCAGCGGACGCACGACGAAGAACAGGAGGATGGACCCCAGCAGGCCGAAGGCGAACAGCAGGCCGACGCCCGCGACCGTGTAGAGCCGCGTCATGACCTGTTGGGAGAGCGCGGTGGCGCGCTTCTCGGCCTCCCGCGTGTCGGCCATGCTCTGCTCCACCCGCTCGCCCAGCGCGGCGGTCAGCTTCTGCCGGACGGGGCGGCCGACGTCGATGGACACGCGGATGGCGCCGTCGGTGTCGAAGCCGCGGGCCAGCTGCACGGTCGTCTGGGCAACGCGCTCATACTCCCCGACGATCGACTTGATGGCCTGGATGCTCTCGCGCTCCGCCGGGTCGTCGTAGGCCTCGGCCAGCGTGTCGATGGCGGACAGGGCCTTGGCGATGTTGGCCGTGAGCTGCGCGTTGGCGGCGTCGATGGCCTCGCGGGACGAGGCGACGATGGCGTTCGCCTCGGTGTCCATGGCGTCGCCCAGCGCCGATTGCACGGCGATGGTTGCGCCGAGCCGGTCGGCAACCAGTTCGGTGATGCGGGCGGTTGAGCTTGTCAGATCGGAGATCGCGCTCCGGGCGGTCCAGACGAGGCTGGCGATGACGATCAGCAGAACAAGAACCGGGACGAGGATCTTGTGCAATAACTTGCGGTTCGAGAACCAGCGGTGCAGCGGCATGTCCAAGGCTTTCCAGTAAACGGGCTCGATCGGTGGGGCGGCGCGGGCGCCAGGAGCCGGGTCCAAAAAATTCCCCCGCAGCCTTGCGGCATGCGGGGGGAGGTGAGACGCGCCGTCAGCCGGCCAGCCGATCCCAGCAGCCGTCTAAGGCAGGGGACAGCTTGTGCTTCATGATGCGCTGGCTGGGGGTGCGCTCGAACTCCTCGACCACCGCGATGTAGCGCGGATTCTGGTAGGGCGCGAGCTGTTTTCCGAGCCAGCCGGACAACGACGGGATGTCCAGCGTCGCCCCGGCCTTCGGCTTCACGAACAGCTTGATGTCCTGCTCGCCCACGTCGGCTGCGACGCCGATGATGGCGCAGTCCTCGACGCTGGGGTGAGTGGCCGCCACATGCTCGACCTCCCAGGCCGAGACGTTCTCGCCCTTGCAGCGCACGCTGTCGGTCATCCGGCCGTGGAACAGCAGCGTCCCGCTTTCGTCGAGCGAGCCGAGGTCGCCGGTGTGCAGGGCGCCGTCCTTGAGCGCGCGGGCCGTCGCCTCCGGGTTGCGGAAATAGCCGGGAAAGATGGCGCCGGGGCGGTCGGTGCGGACGACGATCTCGCCCCGTTCGCCCTGCGGCACCGGCTTGCCCGCGCCGTCCAGCAGTTCCACGCTGAACCAGGGCATCGGGCGGCCGACCGCGCCGACCACGCCCTCGTCGTTGCAGGTGGTGATGCTCGACGCCTCGGTCATGCCGTAGCATTCGCGGATCTGCACGCCGAACCGCTCCTCGAAGGGCGTCCAGGTCTCCTTGGGGCAGCCGCCGCCCCAGGCGATGCGCACGGGGTGGTCATGGTCGCGCGGCGAGACGGGCTGCTTCAGCAGGATCTGCAGGATGCCGCCCAGATAATGGATATGGGTCGCCCCATACTCGCGCACTTGGTCCCAGAAGCGGCTGGCGCTGAAGCGGTCGACCATGGCCAGCGACACGTTGCGGATCAGCGGCATGACGATCATCTGGGCGCCGCCGATGTGGTACAGCGGCTCCCACACGAACAGCACGTCGCCGTCGCGGGCGGCGGAGACGCGGGCCACCGCCTCGCCGGCCAGCCGCATCATGCGGTGCGACACCAGCACGCCCTTGGGCCGCCCGGTGGTGCCGGAGGTGTACATGATGGCGAAGGTGTCGTCGGGGGCGGGCGGCGCCTCATCGAAGGCGGCGTCGGACTCCAGCAGGGCTTCCAGCCGCAGCGCCGCGGCGGGGTCGCCCTGGACGATCAGCGGCGTGCCGGCGCGTACCGCTCCCGTCTCGGCGATCACCGGCAGGAACTCGGCCTCGGCGATGATGGCGCCGGGCTCCGAATGCTCCAGGATGTAGCGCAGGCCCTCGCCGCGCTGCTGGGCGTTGATCGGCACCCAGACCAGCCCCGCCTTGGCGAGGCCGAACAGGGTGGAGAGCACCAGCGGGCTGTTGCGCAGCATCAGCGCCACGCGGTCGCCGGGCTTCAGCCCCAGCCGCCGCAGCTCCGCAGCCACGCCGTCGGACTGGCGGTCGAGCGTGGAGAAGCTGAGAGCCTCGCCGTTGAAGCGGGCGAACAGGCGGGCACGCCCGGTCCGGGCCGCCTGCGTGAACAGGCGGACGAACCCTTCATCGAAATCGGACATGATGCGTATCTCGAATGCGTTTGGTCGGTTGGTTGCGGATCAGCGCGCCGGACGGCGCAGCCATTCCGCCATCAGCAGCAGGGCCATCACGATCGCGAAGACCACGACGGACACGGCGGCCAGCGTCGGGTTCAACTGGAGGATCATGTCGTCCCACATCTGCTTGGGCAGCGTGGTCTTGACACCGCCGCTGACGAAGATCGCCACGGTCAGCTCGTCGAAGGAGGTGATGAAGGCGAACAGGAAGGCCGCCACCAGACCGCCGCGGATCAGCGGAACGGTGACCAGCATCAGCGTCCGGAAGCGGTTCGCCCCCAGCGTCGCCGCCGCCTGGTCCAGCCGCCAGTCGTGCCCCTTGACCACCGCGGAGATCGCAACGAAGGCGAAGGGCAGGGCGAGCACCGTGTGGCCGATGATCAGGCCGAGGTCGGTGGCGACCAGCCCGATCTGGGCGAACAGGTAGAACAGCCCGACCGCGATGACGATGCGCGGCACGATCATCGGCGCCAGGAAGAAGGCGAAGATCGCCCCCCGCCAGCGCGAGGAGGAGCGGGCGAGCGCCAGCGCGGCCAGACCGGCGACCAGCGTCGCCAGGACCGCCGTGGCGAAGGCCACCGCGAAGGAGCGGATCGTCGCCGACACCCACAGGTCGGAGTTGAAGTAGACGCGGAACCACTCCAGCCCGTAGCCCGGCGGCGGGAAGTCGAGGAAGGGGGAGGTGGTGAAGGCGATGGGCACCACGACCAGCGCCGGGGCGACCAGGAAGACGATCACCAGGGCTGAATAGAGCGGCAGCAGCCGGTCCATCATCTTCGGCCCCAGCGCGCGTCCCACTGGGCCACCCAGCGCCGTTGACGCCTTGGCGAGCGCCGACAGGATCTTCATCCCGGCGCTGCGCAGGTGGCCCTGGCCGCTGCCGGTCCGCCCGGAGGTTTCTCCCGACAGGGAGGACAGGCCGAACAGCCGGTCGTAGACCCAGCAGGTGACCAGTGCCGCGACCAGCATGAAGGTGGCCAGCGCGCCGGCGAAGGCCCAGTTCAGCATCTCCTGGATCTGGGTGATGATGAGCTGCGCCAGCATGGTCTGCTGCGGCCCGCCGAGCAGCGCCGGCACGATGAAGAAGCCGAGCGAGGAGATGAAGGTGAGCAGGCCCGCCGCCGCCACGCCGGGCAGCGAGAGCTGGAAATAGACCAGCCAGAAGGCGTTGGCCGGCGGCGCGCCCAGCGTCTCGGCCGCCTGGACCAGCCGGCGGTCGATGGTGGTCAGCACCGGCAGCATGGTCAGCACGGCCAGCGGCAGCATGGCGTGGACCATGCCGGCCATCACGCCGAACTCGTTGTGCAGCAGCGGCAGGGGGGACATCCCGGTGCCGGAAAGGATCTGGTTGATGACGCCGGTGCGCCCCAGGATGACCATCCAGGCGAAGGTCTTCACCAGATAGCTGGTCCAGAAGGGCACCATCACCGCCAGGATCGCCAGCCCGCGCTGCCGCTCCGGCAACTGCGCCAGCCAGTAGGCCAGCGGATAGCCGAACAGGAGCGACAGCAGGGCGGTCAGCCCGGCGATGCGGAAGGTGCTCATCAGGACGCGGAAATAGACGTCCGTGGCGACGATGCGGGCGTAATGGTCGCCGGTCCAGGCCGAGGTCTCCAGGTCCTGGACGCTGAGGCCGAGCAGCCGCAGCACCGGGAACAGGAAGAAAATGGCCAGGAAGGCGAGCCCGGGGGCGGCCAGCCACAGCGGGCCGAAGCGCAGCCGCCGCCGCGCCGCGGCGAAGGCGCCGTCGTGGTTCAGGGTGGCGGCGCTCATGACACCAGCACCCCGGCGTCGGCGCGCCAGCGCACCGCGACCACCTCGCCCAGCCGCGGCGGGGCGGTGCCGCGGCGCAGGCGGACGGTGATCGTCTCCTCGCCGCCAAGCGACACCAGGACACGGGTCTCGGACCCGGCATAGACGGTGTCCACGACCTCGCCCCGCACCTCGTTGTCGCCCTCGCCGTCGATGTCGAGCTGCTCGGGGCGGACGACCAGCGTGCCGTCCGGACGGTCCGGCGTGTCGGCGGACAGGCGGAAGCTGCCGTTGCCGGTGACCAGCATGGGCGCTCCGGTTCCGTCGCGCTTGACCTGCCCGCGGAAGATGTTCGACACGCCGATGAAGTCGGCGGCAAAGGCGGTCTTCGGACGGGCGTAGATGTCGTGCGGGGTGCCGAGCTGCTCGATGCGGGCATGGTTCATCAGGCAGATGCGGTCCGACATGGCCAGGGCTTCCTCCTGGTCATGGGTGACGTAGATGATCGTCGCGCCCGTTTCGCGGTGCAGGCGCTTGATCTCGTACTGCATGTGCTCGCGCAGCTTCTTGTCGAGCGCCCCCAGCGGCTCGTCCATCAAAATGACCGAGGGCTGGTAGACGAAGCAGCGCGCCAGGGCGACGCGCTGCTGCTGCCCACCGGACAGCTCCTTGGGAAAGCGCCCGGCGAGATGGCCGAGATGGACCATCTCCAGCGCTTCCTTCACGCGCCGCGCCAGATCCGCCGGGGCGACGCCGCGCATGCGCAGGGGAAAGCCGATGTTCTCCGCCACCGTCAGGTGCGGGAACAGGGCGTAATGCTGGAAGACGAGGCCGATGTCCCGCTTGTGCACGGGAGTCCGGGTCTCGTCCTGCCCGTCGATCAGGATGCGCCCGCCGCTCGGCTCCACCAGCCCGCAGATCATCTGCAGCAGCGTGGTCTTGCCGGACCCCGACGGGCCGAGCAGCGTCAGGAACTCGCCCGCCGGGACTTCCAGGCGGGTGGGTTCCAGCGCCGTGATGGCGCCGTACCGTTTGGTCAGGCCGTCGACCAGCAGCTTCGGCGTGGCGGCGGCTCCGGCCTGGACCGGCGCTGTCCGCGCCTGTGCGAGCGGTGAGAGCATGGCGGCGGGTCTCCTTTCCGACAGGCGGGCTTAGCCGAGGATCCAGGCGTTGAAGCGCTCGTTCATCTTCGACCGGTTGGCGCCCCACCAATCTTCCTTGGCGATGGTCATCACCTTCAGATTGTCTTCGAAGGTGGGCAGCGCCTGGGCGCGCTCCTTCGGGATGCTCTTGTAGGCGTCGAGGTTGGTCGGGCCGTAGGCCAGCACCTCGGTGAAGACCGCCTGACGGGACGGATCGGCGCAGAACTTGATGAACTGGCGGGCGGCGTCGGCGCGCGGGTTGCCGCGCGGGATGCCCCAGCCCTCGATCGAATAGAGCCCCTGGTTCCAATTGATCTTCACCGGGGCGCCGCCGTCGATCACCGCCTGGGCGCGGGCGTTCCACAGGGCGATCATGTCGACCTCGCCGCTCTGGATGAGCTGGCTGGACTGGGCGCCGCCGGTCCACCACACGGCGACGTGCGGCTTGATGCGGTCGAGCGCCTTGAAGGCGCGGTCGACGTCGAGCGGGTAGAGCTGGTCGAGCGGCACGCCGTCGGCGAGCAGCGCCTGCTCCAGCGTGTCGATCGGGTTCTTGCGCAGCGAGCGGCGGCCCGGGAACTTCTCGACGTTCCAGAAATCGGCCCAGCTCTGCGGGGCGTTGGAGGCGAACTTGTCGGCGCGGTAGCCGAGGATGGTCGAATAGACGTCGGTGCCCATCCAATGGCTGGTCAGCGACTCCGGCATCAGACCGGGGACGTCCGCCGCCGCGAAGTTCAGCGGCTCCAGCAGGTTCTGCTTCATCAGGATGTCGCGCGCCGACAGGGTCAGCGTGCAGACGTCCCAGGTGTAGGACTTGGTCTCGACGATGGCCTTGAACTGGGCGGTCGGCTCCGCCTCGCGGGCGACGTTGACGACCTTGATGCCGGTGGCCTTCTCGAACGGGTCGTAGAAGGACTTGCGGAAGGCCGGGCTGTAAGGGCCGCCCGGGTCGGCGACGGTGATCTGCTGCGTGGCGGCGAAGGCCGGACGCAGCAGCCCGGCGGGCAGGGTGGCGCCCAGCGCGACGCCGGCGGCGCCCTTCATCAGGCTGCGGCGGCCCATGGAGAAGCCGGAGGTCTTGCTCATGTGAAACTCCCTGTTCTGTGCGGCCGGGGCGTCTCTGTTGCCCCGGTGGATGAGCGCCGCCGTGGCGGCGCGGGTGGGCGGATCGTTGCGCCCAGGAAGAGCCGTGTTTGGGGCGTGAGCCCGAATTACGCGCGCTTCGCGGCGCGCTTGGCGAGGAACTCCTCCATCATCCGGGCCGGTTCGCCGGACGCGTAGGCCTCGCGCTGGATGCGCACGCCGGCGGCCAGGGCGTCGCGGAAGCCGGCTTCGGTCATCTCGCGGAAGCGCTGCTTGTCCAGGCGCATGGCGACCGGCGGCTTGGCGGCCAGCTCCTCGGCCAGGGCCAGGGATTCGGCCATCACGCGGTCCTGCGGGACGATACGGTTGATCAGGCCGATGCGGTGGCTTTCCTCGGCGTCCATCAGCCGGCCGGACAGGGTCAGATCCATGGTGCGGGCCAGACCGATCATCTCCTTCATGATCCACGGGCCGGTGGTGCTGGCGATGCCCGAGTTGATCTCCGGCTGGCCCATGCGCACCCCAGCGTGGCCGATGCGGAAGTCGCCGAGCAGGGCGACCTGGAAGGCGGAGCCGGCGGCGACGCCGTTCAGCGCGATGATCAGCGGCTTCGACAGGGTGCGCATGCGGTGGTAGAGGCGCTCCCACTCCGCCACCCACTCCTCGGCGCGGTCGGCGTCGAAGGTCTTGGTCTCGTTCAGGTCCTGCCCGGCACCGAAGGCGCGGTCGCCGGCCCCGGTCAGGATGATCGCGCGCACGCCGTCCTGGTTCTCGAACTGGTCGAAGGCGACGACCAGCTCGTCGCGCATCGCGGCGTTCCAGGCGTTCAGGATCTCCGGGCGGTTCAGCGTGATGATGCCGACCGGGCCGCGGACCTCGGTGAGGATGAATTTGAACACGGGACCACTCCTGTAAGCGGGGCGTTTCGCGCGCCTTGCGGATGTTCCGGCGCCCCTCGGCGCGGCGCGTCGTATTGCAATACGATACTTGGTATTGAATAGCTTGGCTTGCTTTGCTAGACCTGTCAACGGTATCTCTCGCACACGAACCACAGGACCGATCGCCATGGCTCCGCGCCGTCCGTCTTCCCGACAGTCAGACACGGAATCCGCAACCATCGACGCGGACGCCCCGGTGAAGGAGGGCGGCACCGCGCGCGCCGGCGATCCCTTGATGGTGATGTCCGTGGAGAAGGCGTTCCGTGTGCTGAACGCGTTCGACGCGGCGCGCCCGACGATGAGCCTGACCCAGATCGCCTCGATCGTCGGGTTGGACAAAAGCGCGGCGCAGCGCTTCACCCACACGCTGGAAAAGCTGGGCTACCTGCACAAGGACCCGGAAACGAAGCGGTTCGAGCTGACGGTCAAGACGCTCGACCTCGGCCATCATTATCTGCGCGGCAACGGGCTGCTCGAACGCTCGATGCCCTACCTGATGCATCTCAGCAAGACGACCGAGGAGACGATCAATCTGACCATGCTGGACGACACGGAGATCGTCTTCGTGTCGCGCTTCATGAGCCGCCATGTGCTGAACACCGACGTCGTCATCGGCATGCGGATGCCGGCCTACTGCACGGCGCCGGGGGTAGCGATGCTGTCGCGGATGCCGATGGAGGAGGTCGTCGCCCTGATCGACCGGATGGACCTGCACCCCTTCACGCCGAACACCACATGGAAGCGGGAGGATCTGCTGGCGAAGATCGAGCGGTCCGCCGGCCTCGGCTATGCCACCGCCTTCGAGGAATACTACCACGGGGACCTGTCGATCGCGGCGGCCGTCGTCGGTCCGGCCGGGATGCCCATCGGCGCCATCAACATCGCCGTCTCGCGCTCGCGCTTCACCCCGCAGGAGGCGGAGGAGCGCTTCGCCCCGCTGGTCGTTGCTGCCGCGTCGTCCATCTCCACCATCGGCCGTCCGACACCACCGAGGAAAAACACTCTTCGATGAAAAAAGCGCTTGCCGGGCTAATCCAACCCGCCTATAACCCGGCTCCCACGACGCCGGGGCCGCTGAGAAGCGCGACGGCGGCAAGGGAACGGCGGAGACGCCGAAGACGAGACGAAGTAACGATGGCCGATGTGAAAACAAAGGCTTGACAGACCAAGTCGGATCTTCTAGACAAAGCGCCCCGACGCGCCGCACCGGACTCCGGCAGCGCAGCGCGGATGGG
>NZ_WHOR01000077.1:0-21914 GCF_013340925.1 Azospirillum formosense | reverse complement strand
GCGCTCCTCCTCGTCCTCGTCCTCGCCCTCGACGTCGACGACCTCGTCCATGTCGTCCTCGCCCAGTTCCGAGGTGTCCTCGATCAGGACATCGTCCTCGTCCTCGGGCGTCTCGTCGGTTTCCTCGATGTCGTCGACGGACACATCGTCCTCGACCTCGTCGAGTTCCGTCGACTCCTCGGTCTCGGTCTCGGCGTCCTCGTCCTCCGACGAGACCACCGGGGCCTTCTTGACATCGTCGACCGGCGCCGGGCGCGCCTTGCGGGACTTCAGCAACGCCTCGGGATCGAACTGCGCTCCGCAGCTCGGGCACACCGGCGGGTCCTTGCGCAGATCGTAATAGCGCGCGCCACAGCTCGGGCAGATGCGCTTGACGCCCCATTCGGGTTTGGCCACGCCTCGTCCTCCGTCACGTTCCTAGGGAATGCCCAATTCGGGAATTACAAGCCGCGCCCTTTGCCACGCCAGCGGGCGCTTGTCAAAAAAAAGTTCGCCGAATGTCGTCGGCAAACTGGCGGGGCCGGCGGCCGGTGCCAAACTTCACCCTGCGGTGGTCCTCGGGGCCGCCCACAAGGATACCATGATAATGGGGGAGGAAGCCGATGCCGATCCTGCTGTCCCGCCGCTGGCGGGCGCTGCTCTCCGCCGGCCTGCTGGCGGCGCTGCCGCTGGAGGTTCTGGCCCAGACGTCACCCTCCACCGCGCCTTCCACGGGGCCTTCCACGGCACCTTCCGCCGCCGGAGACGTGGCGCCGGAGCGCGCGACCGGGCGCGGCAGCCGCAGCGTCGACACCGCCACGCGGTACATGGTGGCCGCCGCGAATCCGCTGGCGGCGGAGGCCGGGCGGGAGATCCTGCGCGCGGGGGGCAGCGCGGTGGACGCGGCCATCGCCGTTCAGCTCGTCCTCAATCTGGTGGAGCCGCAAAGCTCCGGCGTCGGGGGCGGCGCCTTCCTGGTCCATTACGATGCCGCAACGAAGGCGGTGACCTCCCTCGACGGGCGCGAGACGGCGCCGGCCGCGGCGACTCCGGAGCGTTTCCTGGGGGCGGACGGCAAGCCGATGCCCTTCTACGACGCGGTGGTCGGCGGGCGGTCCGTCGGGGTGCCGGGCACGGTGATGCTGCTGGAGCGCGCCCACCGCACCCACGGCAAACTGCCCTGGCCCCGCCTGTTCGAGCGCGCCATCGCGCTGGCCGAGAACGGCTTCACGGTCAGCCCGCGGCTGAACGGCCAGCTGGCTATGGAGAAACACCTGCCGGCCAACCCCACGGCGCGCGCCTACTTCTACCAGCCGGACGGCACGCCCTGGCCGGTCGGCCATGTGCTGAAGAATCCGGAATTCGCGGCGACCCTGCGCGCCATCGCGGATAATGGCTCCGCCGCCTTCTACGAGGGGCCGATCGCCGCCGACCTCGTCAAGGCGGTGACCGGCCACCCCACCAACCCCGGCGACATGACCGAGGCCGACCTGAAGGCCTACCGGGTGAAGGAGCGGGAGCCGGTCTGCGGCCCCTACCGCGCCTACACCCTGTGCGGCATGGGGCCGCCCAGCTCCGGCGGGGTCGCGGTGCTGCAGATGTTGGCCGTCCTGGAGGGCCGCGACATGGCCGCCACCCGCGGCGATCCGGCGCTGGCGGCGCACTGGATGTCGGAGGCCGGGCGACTCGCCTTCGCCGACCGCGGCCTCTACCTGGCCGACCCGGACTTCGTGTCGGTGCCGGTGAAGGGGCTGCTCGACCGCGGCTATCTGGCGAGCCGGGCCGCCCTGATCGGCGAGCGGTCGATGGGCAAGGCGCAGGCGGGCGAACCGCCCTTCCGGGAAGGCCGCGCCTGGGGCTTCGCCGAGGCCGAGGAGCACGGCACCAGCCACATCTCCGTGGTGGACGGGGCGGGCAACGCGGTGGCCATGACCACCACCATTGAGGACGGCTTCGGCTCCCGCCTGATGGTGCGCGGCTTCCTGCTGAACAACGAGCTGACCGACTTCGCCTTCACCCCGACGGAGGACGGCAAGCCGGTCGCCAACCGGGTGGAACCGGGCAAGCGGCCGCGCAGCTCGATGGCGCCGACCCTGGTCTTCCGCGACGGCGCCCTGGTGGCCTCGGTGGGGTCGCCGGGCGGCAGCAACATCATCAACTACGTGGGCAAGACGCTGGTCGCCCTGCTCGACTGGGGCCTCGACCCGCAGGCGGCGGTGGACGCCCCCAACTTCGGCAGCCGCAACGGCCCGACCGAGCTGGAGCAGGGCACCGAGGCGGAGGGCTGGATCGCGGCGCTGGAGGCGCGGGGGCACACGGTCAAGGCGATGGAGCTGACCTCCGGCACCCAGGCGATCCTGGTGACCGGCCAAGGGCTGTCCGGCGGCGCCGACACCCGGCGCGAAGGGGTGGCGGTCGGCGACTGATCGCGGGAGTGGTCAGGGGCACGTTCGGACAGTTCGGTCGCGGCTTTGACAAACAAGTTCGACACGGATTTCACGGATCGAGGCACGGATTGCACGGATCCTTACCGATCATGGGACGCTTCGCCGTCCGGTTCCGGGAAATCCGGTTTCAATCCGTGAAATCCGTGTCGATTCTTGCCCGCATTGCCTGCGCGCGGCTTTCCGCCGATCGCCCTGCGGGACCCGCGCATCGCTCGCATCGCCCTGCCCGCTGTGCTAGGTACTCCGCCCTGGTCACATTCTTGTCTGGGGAGCCCTCCCATGCTGCAGGCGAAGCCGCTTCGCTCATCCTCCACCGGCGCGCTGGCCGGCACGATCCGCGTGCCGGGCGACAAGTCGATTTCGCACCGGTCGCTGATGCTGGGTGCCGTTGCGGTGGGCGAGACCGTCATCCACGGCCTGCTGGAAGGGGAGGACGTGCTGAACACCGCCGCCGCCATGCGCCTGCTGGGCGCCCAGGCGGAGCGCGGCGGCGACGGCGTGTGGCGGGTGCGCGGCGTCGGTCTGGGCGGTCTGGGCGAGCCGGCGCAGGTGCTCGACATGGGCAACAGCGGCACGGCGGCGCGCCTGCTGATGGGCCTCGTCGCGTCGCACCCGATCATCTGCGTCTTCACCGGCGACGCCTCGCTGAACAAGCGCCCGATGGCCCGCGTGACCGGCCCGCTGGAGCAGATGGGCGCGCGCTTCGTCGGGCGGTCCGGCGGGCGGCTGCCGCTGACCGTGGTCGGCAGCGACCGCACGGTGCCGATCACCTACCGCCTGCCGGTGGCCTCCGCCCAGGTGAAGTCGGCGATCCTCCTCTGCGGCCTAAACACCGCCGGCACCACCACGGTGATCGAGGCGGAGCCGACCCGCGACCACACCGAGCTGATGCTGCGCCATTTCGGCGCCACCGTGACGACCGAACGGATGGAGGACGGCGCGCTTGCCGTGTCCGTCACCGGCCAGCCGGAGCTGACGGGGCGCACCATCGTGGTGCCCGCCGATCCCAGCTCCGCCGCCTTCCCGGCGGTCGCGGCGCTGCTGCGCCCCGGCTCGGAGCTGCTGCTTCCCGGCGTGGGCATGAACCCGCGCCGCACCGGCCTCTACGACACGCTGGTCGAGATGGGCGCCGACATCGCCTTCGAGAACCGCCGCGACGAGGCGGGCGAGCCGGTGGCCGACCTGCGGGTGAAGCACGGCCCGCTGAAGGGCATCGTCGTCCCGGCGGACCGCGCCCCCAGCATGATCGACGAGTACCCGATCCTCGCCGCCGCCGCCGCCTGCGCGGAGGGCACCACCGTCATGCTCGGCCTGAAGGAGCTGCGCGTGAAGGAGAGCGACCGCCTCGCCATGGTCGCCGACGGGCTGACCAAGTGCGGCGTGAAGGTCGAGGTCGGGGCCGACGACAGCCTGACCGTCTACGGCACCGGCAAGCCGCCGCAGGGCGGCGCCACCGTCGCCACCGCCATGGACCACCGCATCGCCATGAGCTTCCTGGTGCTGGGCATGGCCACATCCGAGCCGGTGCAGGTGGACGACGGCGCCTTCATCGACACCAGCTTCCCCGGCTTCGTCGCCCTGATGAACGGCGTCGGCGCCAGGATCGCGGGGGCGTGAGGGCGATGGGTCTGGTCATCGCCATCGACGGCCCCGCCGCCGCGGGCAAGGGCACGCTGTCCAAGCGGATCGCCGGGGCCTACGGCTTCGCGCATCTCGACACCGGGGCGCTCTACCGCGCGGTCGGCGTCAGCGTCCTGCGCGCGGGCGGCGACCCGGCCGACGCGGACGCCGCGGCGCAGGCCGCCCGCGCGTTGCGCCCGGACGACGGCATCCTGAACGATCCGGCCCTGCGCAGCGACGAGGCGGCGCAGGCGGCGTCCAAGGTCGCCGCGGTGCCGGCGGTGCGGGCCGCCCTGCTCGATTTCCAGCGGATATTCGCCGCGACTCCGCCCGGCGGCGCGCCGGGGGCGGTGCTGGACGGGCGGGACGTCGGAACGGTCGTATGCCCGAACGCCGATGCCAAGCTGTTCGTTACCGCTTCCGTGGAGGTGCGGGCCGAACGGCGACTCAAGGAGTTGCGGGAACGCGGGATTCCGGCTATACCGTCCGACGTCCTGGAGGACATGAAGGCCCGTGACGCGCGCGACAGCCAGAGGACGGTAGCACCGCTCCTGCCGGCTGCCGACGCTTTTGTGCTTGATACCTCCGCCCTCGACGCCGACCAGGCGTTCGCAGCGGCGACCGCCTTTATCGGAACGAAAACCGGTTTCGGCCCCAAGGTCTGAGCATCAGGGTCCGGGCGCTTCGGCCCTCCAACGGAACATATGTCAACCAAGTCGCCGGGCGTGGTGCCCGGCGCGGTGGTCCCATCGGGGGCCGGCCCGTTTTGCCGCGGGACGGACCATGGCGGGATCGCTTTCGGCCAACCTTAGGAGTTTCAATGGCACAAGCTATGGCCCGGACCGGCGAGAAGGAAAGCTTTGCGGCTCTGCTCGAGGAGTCGCTCGGCACGGCCGAGTCCCTCGAAGGCTCGGTCGTCAAGGGCCGCGTCGTCTCCGTCGAGAACGACATGGTCACCATCGACGTCGGCCTGAAGTCGGAAGGCCGCGTCGCGCTGAAGGAATTCGCCGTTGCCGGCCAGCCGCCCGAGCTGAAGGCGGGCGACACCGTCGAGGTGTATCTGGAGCGCATGGAAGACAAGAACGGCGAAGCCGTTCTGTCGCGTGAGAAGGCCAAGCGCGAAGAGGCCTGGGCGCTGCTGGAGAAGTCCTTCCAGGACCAGACCCGCGTCACCGGCGTCATCTTCGGCCGCGTCAAGGGCGGCTTCACCGTCGACCTGTCGGGCGCCGTGGCGTTCCTGCCGGGTTCGCAGGTGGACATCCGTCCGGTCCGCGACATCTCCCCGCTGCTGGGCACCCCGCAGCCGTTCCAGATCCTGAAGATGGACCGCTCGCGCGGCAACATCGTCGTGTCGCGTCGCGCCGTGCTCGAAGAGAGCCGCGCCGAGGCCCGTTCGGAGCTGGTGGCCAACCTCAAGGAAGGCCAGGTTCTGCAGGGTGTGGTCAAGAACATCACCGACTACGGCGCGTTCGTGGATCTGGGTGGCGTCGACGGCCTGCTGCACGTCACCGACATCGCGTGGCGCCGCATCAACCACCCGTCCGAGGCCCTGCAGATCGGCCAGACCGTCACGGTCCAGGTCATCCGCTTCAACCCGGAGACCCAGCGCATCAGCCTCGGCATGAAGCAGCTGGAAGCCGATCCGTGGGAAGGCGTGGAAGCCAAGTACCCGGTCAGCTCGCGGTTCAAGGGTCGCGTCACCAACATCACCGACTACGGCGCCTTCGTGGAGCTGGAGCCGGGGATCGAGGGCCTGGTGCACGTCTCGGAGATGTCCTGGACGAAGAAGAACGTCCATCCGGGCAAGATCGTGTCGACTTCGCAGGAAGTCGAGGTCATGGTCCTGGACGTCGATCCGCAGAAGCGCCGCATCAGCCTGGGCCTCAAGCAGTGCCTGGACAACCCGTGGGAGACCTTCCTCGACAAGTTCGGCCCGGGCACGGAGCTGGAAGGCGAGGTCAAGAACATCACCGAGTTCGGTCTGTTCGTCGGTCTGCCGGGCGACATCGACGGCATGGTCCACATGTCCGACCTCGACTGGAACAAGTCGGGTGAGGAGGCCATCGCCGAGTACAAGAAGGGCGACCGCGTCAAGGTCAAGGTCCTGGACGTCGACGTCGAGAAGGAGCGCATCTCCCTCGGCATCAAGCAGCTCGCGAACGATCCGTTCGAGGCTGCCACGGCCGGCCTGAAGAAGAACGAGGTCGTCACCTGCACCGTCACCCAGGTCACCGACGGTGGCATCGAGGTCACGGTCGGCGAGGGCTACACCGGCTTCATCCGCAAGTCGGACCTGTCCCGCGACCGTTCGGAGCAGCGTCCGGACCGCTTCGCCGTCGGCGAGAAGGTCGACGCGAAGGTGACCCAGATCGACCGCGGCTCCCGCCGCATCTCGCTGTCCATCAAGGCCCGCGAGATGGAGGAGGAGAAGCAGGCGATGGCCGAGTACGGTTCGTCCGACTCGGGCGCCTCGCTGGGCGACATCCTGGGTGCGGCTCTGAAGCGCAAGCAGCAGACCGGCGAGGAGTAAGGCTCTTCCCATCCCCCTCCCCTGCGCAAGCGGGGGAGGGCCGGGGTGGAGGTAGCCGCCTACCCGCGCGCCCGCAGGTAGGGGGTCATGCGCCACTCCGCGTAGCGGATCAGGCGCGAGGCGATGAAGTTCAGCAGCAGATAGATGCTGCCGGCCACGATGAACACCTCGAACACCGCGAAGCTCTGCGCGATGATCTTGCGGGCGATGCCGGTGATCTCCAGAAGCGTGATGGTGCTGGCGAGCGAGCTGGCCTTCACCATCAGGATCACCTCGTTGCCGTAGGCTGGCAGCATCTGGCGGATCGCCACCGGCATCACGATCCGGCGGAACAGCAGCGTGCGCGACATGCCGCAGGCCCGCGCCGCCTCGATCTGGCCCTGCGGCACCGACAGGATGGCGCCGCGCAGGATCTCGCTGGTGTAGGCGCCGGTGTTCAGCGTCAGCGCCAGGATGGCGCACCAGAAGGGCTCGCGCAGATAGACCCAGAGGAAGCTGCTGCGCACCAGCTCGAACTGGCCCATGCCGTAATAGATCAGGAAGATCTGCACGAGCAGCGGCGTGCCGCGGAACACGAAGACGTAGGCGGCCATCAGCCGCTCGGTGACGCGGTTGCCGTAGAGCCGCAGCAGCGCCACCGCGAAGGCCACGCCCGCGCCGAACAGCAGCGCCAGCCCGACCAGCTGCAGGGTCACCGGAACGCCGCGCAGGAGGGTGGGCACGCTGTCCCACATCAGTTCCCAGTTCATGGGTCAGGCCCTCCGCACGCCGCGATTGGCGTAGCGCTCCGCCCGCTCGAACGCCACCGTGGAGACGGTGGTGAGCAGGAGGTAGAGCACCGCCGCGGTGGTGTAGAACAGGAACGGCTGGCGGGTCGACCCCGCCGCCACATGCGATACGCGCATGATCTCGGCCAGCGCCGTCACGGAGATCAGCGCCGTGTCCTTCAGGGTGAGCTGCCAGACGTTGCCCAGCCCCGGCAGGGCGTAGCGCAGGGTCTGCGGCACCAGGATGCGGCGCAGGATCAGCCAGCGTGACATGCCGCAGGCGCGCGCCGCCTCGATCTGGCCGTGGGGCACCGCCTGGACCGCGCCGCGGATCACCTCCGTCGAATAGGCGCCGGAGATCAGCCCGACCGCCAGCACGCCGATGGAGAAGGCGTTCAGCTCGATGTAGCCCTCGTAGCCGAAGACCCGGCCGACGGCCATGACCGCGCCGCTGCCGCCGAAGAACAGCAGGTAGATGACCAGCAGTTCCGGAACGCCGCGGACGACGGTGGTGTAGACCTCCGCCACGCCGGTAAGGGCAAGGCTGCGGCTGAGCTTCGCCGACGCGCCGAGCGAGCCGAAGACGAGGCCGAGGACGAAGGCCGACACCGACACGGCGACCGTCATCGCGGCCCCGCCGAGAAGCTGGCCGCCCCACCCGTTCGGGCCGAAGGAGAGAAGTTCGAACATGCGCTCCGAAAGGGCTCCGAACCGGGTTCCCCTCTCCCAGCGACGGGGGAGAGGGGGCATCCCTTCACATGATGGCCGGTTGCTTGATCGACCGGTTACTTGATCGACCGGTTACCTGATCGACCAATTACTTGATCGAGATGTCGTAGCCGAAGTGCTGGGTGCTCAGCTTCGTGATGGTGCCGTCCTGGTTGGCCTCGGCGATGGCCTTGTTGAACAGCTCCTTCAGGTCGCCGTCGGCCTTGCGCAGGCCCACGCCCACGCCCTTGCCCAGCACGCCGCGCGCGAAGGCCGGGCCGAACAGGGTCATGTTGCCGGCATCCGTCTTGATGATTGCGTCCACCGCCGAACGGTCGCCGAATATGGCGTCGACGCGGCCGGCGGCCATGTCGATGCCGGCGTTGTCCAGCTTGTCGTAGGTGCGGACCGACACCTGCGGCAGAAGCTGCTCCATGAAATTCGCCTGGATGGTCGAGGTCTGGACGCCCACCGTCTTGCCCTTCAGCGCGTCGGCCAGGGCGGCGATGGCGGCCTTCGGGTCGTCCTTGGACAGGTCGTAGCGCTCGCCGGGGAACGTGACCTTGGTCAGCGGCGAGGCCTTCATGGTGCCGAACATCGACGGCTCGGTGCCGTAGGGCCCGGCGAAGGCGATGACCTTCTCACGCTCGTCGGTGATCGACATCGCCGCCATGATGGCGTCGTACTTGCCCTGCTGGATGGCCGGGATCATGCCGTCCCAATCCTGGGCGACGATCTCGCACTCGGCCTTCATCTTCTTGCAGAGTTCCATGGCAAGGTCCGGCTCGAAGCCGACCAGCTTGCCCGACGGGTCCGTCGCGTTCCAGGGGGCGTAGGCGCCCTCGGTGGCGATGCGGATCTTCTTCCAGTCCTTGGCCTCGGCGGCGGTGCCGGCGACCGCCACAATGGCGCCGAGCGCCAGCGCCGCAACGATCTTCTTCACGGGAAAACCTCCTCTGTTCTGATGCCCTTATGGATGGCTCTTATGCTCGGGCAGGCTCTGAGGTTTACGGTTTTACAGCGCCAGTCAAGGGAATTGAGCGGGCCGTCCTCGCGCGACCGATTCAGCCGCCGCCGGACAGGTGGCGCGACAGGAACTGTCGCACGCGGTCCGATTCCGGATTGACCAGAACCCGGTCGGGCGGCCCCCGCTCCTCGATCCGGCCCTGGTGGAGGAACACCACCTCCGACGCGACCTCGCGGGCGAAGCCCATCTCGTGCGTCACGAGAATCATGGTGTTGCCCTCCTCGGCGAGCTGGCGGATGACCAGCAGCACCTCGCCCACCAGCTCGGGGTCGAGCGCGGAGGTCGGCTCGTCGAACAGCATCACCTTGGGCTGCATGGCCAGCGCGCGGGCGATGGCGGCGCGCTGCTGCTGCCCGCCGGACAGCTGCACCGGGTAGGACTCGGCCTTGGCCAGGATGCCGACCTTGTCCAGCAGCTTGCGGGCGCGGTCCACCGCCTCCGCCTTCGGGACGCCCAGCACATGGACCGGCGCCTCGATGACGTTCTCCAGGATGGTCATGTGGGTCCAGAGGTTGAAGCTCTGGAACACCATGCCGAGCCGGGTGCGGATGCGGTCCACCTGCCGGGAGTCGGCGGGGACGGTCTGGCCGCCGCGCGCCTTCTTCAGGCCGATGGCCTCGCCGCCGATGACGATCCGCCCCTCGTCCGGCACCTCCAGCATGTTGATGCAGCGCAGGAGCGTGCTCTTGCCGGAGCCGGAGGAGCCGATCAGCGTGATGACGTCGCCTTCGCGCGCGGTCAGGGAGACGCCCTTCAGCACCTCCAGCGGGCCGAAGCGCTTGTGGACATTCTCGACGAGGACGGCTTCGGGGGCGTTGGGATTCGTGGGCGGGTGTCGGTGCATGCGGGGCTTGTCGGCGGGAGAAGACTGGACCGGCCAACCATGGACGGTGCCGCTAGGCTAGTCCGGCGGCCAATCCCCCGCAACGCGGATTTTTACAACTTTCTCCGAAGAGGCCCCCGCTCACCACAGCATCAGCACCAAAAGCTGCGGCGCCAGGATGCGCAGGCACATGGCCAGAGGGTAGACGGTGGCGTAGGCCAGCGCCGGCGCCTCCGACGCGACCACCGCGTTGGCATAGGCGAGGCCCGGCGGGTTGGTCTGCGCCCCGGCCAGCACGCCGCAGATGCTGAGGAAGTTCAGCTTCATCGCGCCGCGCGCCAGAAGCCCGGTCAGCAGCAGCGGCACCAGCGTGACCAGGACGCCCCAGGCCATCCAGGGCAGCCCCGCGCCGCTCGCCATCGTCTCGACGAAGCGGTCGCCCGACGCGATGCCCAGCACGGCGAGGAACAGGACGATGCCGATCTCGCGCAGGGCGAGGTTGGCGGCGGGCGGCATGAACCAGACCAGCGGCCCGATGTGGCCGATGCGCGCCAGCACGATGGCGACGATCAGCGGCCCGCCGGCCATGCCCAGCCGCAAGGGCGCCGGCATGCCCGGCAGGAAGAGCGGGATGGCGCCCAGCAGCGCCCCCAGCGTGATGCCGACGAAGACCGGGATCATCTCCACCGTCTGCAGCCGCCGTTCGGAGTTGCCGATGATGCAGGCCGCGGCCCTGAGGTCGTCGGGCTTGCCGATCACCGTCAGGATGTCGCCGAACTGCAGCTTCAGCGCGGCGTTGGGCACCAGCTCCACGCCGGCGCGGTTGACGCGGCTGACCACCACGTCGCACGCCCCCTTCAGGTTCAGCGCGGCGATGGACTTGCCCAGCATCGGGTTGGCGGTGACGACGATGCGCTCCCACCGCAGGTCGCTGCCCTTGGTGGTCAGCCGGACGTCGGCCTCCCGCCCCATCAGCAGGCGGACCTGCTCCAGCCGCGGGCGCGGGCCGACCACGTGCAGCACGTCGCCCTCCTCCAGCCGGGTGTCCTCGCCGGGCACGCGGAGCTGGCCGCCGCGCAGCAGCCGCGACGCGCAGACCCCCAGGCTCGGCAGCATGGTGAGGTCGCCCAGCCGCACGCCGCGCAGGGCCGGGTTGGTGACGGCGATGTCCATGGTGTCGAGCGCCGCGACCTCGGCGCGCCGGGCGGCCTCGAAGGCCCTGGCCTCCTCCTGCGGGTCGATGCGGAAGACGATCCGCACCGCCGCCATGGCCAGCAGGTTGCCGGCGATGCCGAAGGGGTAGGTGACGGCGAAGGCCAGACCGGGCAGGGCCATCACCGCGGCGTCGGCCCCGACCTCCTTCAGCACCTGCTGCGAGGCGGCGAGCGCCGGGGCGTTGGTCACCCCGCCCGCGAAGACGCCGAGGCCGGAGCCCAGCGGCACGAGGTCGAACAGCACCAGGATCGCGGTCAGCAGGATGCTCGACCCGACCATCAGCAGCGCCAGCCCGTTCAGCGCCAGCCCGGACTTCTTCAGCGCCGCGAAGAAGCCGGGGCCGACCTGGATGCCGATGGTGTAGACGAACAGGATCAGGCCGAAGTCGCGGATGAACTCCATCATCTCGGCGTTCAGCGTCACCCCCGCCTGCTTGGCGAAATGGCCGACCGCGATTCCCGCGAACAGCACGCCGCCGATGCCCAGCCCCACGCCGCGCAGCTTTATGTGGCCGAGCGCCAGCCCGAGGGCCGAGGTGATCCCCAGCATGAACACCACGCGCGCGATCGGCGGCATGGCCAGGAAGAGGTCGATGAGCGCGTGCATGGCCGCGTCTCCTCACGCGAGGACAGACCGCCCTGCTACCAGAGGAATAGGACGATCAACTGCGGTGCAAGGATACGCAGAAACATAACCATAGGGTAAACAGTGGCATAGGCGAGGGCGGGAGCCTCCGATGCGCTCATTGCGTTTGCAAAGGCGAGCGCGGGCGGGTCCGTCATGCTGCCGGACAGCAGCCCGCAGATCGTCAGGTAGTTCTGCCGGGCAAAGGCCCGCGCGATGACGCCGACGACCAGCAGAGGGATCAGCGTCACCAGCACGCCGCAGCCGATCCACATCAGCCCGTCGCCGTGCACCAGCGTCTCGACGAAACGGTCGCCGGACATCAGCCCGACCACCGCCAGGAACAGGACGATGCCGATCTCGCGCAGAGCCATGTTGGCGGCGGGCGGCATGAACCAGACCAGCGGCCCGATGTGGCCGATGCGCGCCAGCAGGATCGCCGCCACCAGCGGCCCGCCGGCGAGTCCCAGCTTCAGCGGCGCCGGCATGCCGGGAATGTAGAAGGGGATGGAGCCGAGCAGCACGCCCAGCAGGATGCCGATGAAGACCGGCACGAACTCCACCTGCTGGAGCCGCCGCGCCGAATTGCCCATCAGCGCCGCCACCCGCTGGAGGTCCGACGGCTTGCCGATGGCGGTCAGGATGTCGCCGAACTGGAGGTGCAGGGCCGGGCTCGGCACCAGCTCCACGCCCGCGCGGTTGACCCGGCTGACCACCACGTCGTAGGCGTCGGCGAGGTCGAGCTGGCCGATGGCCTTGCCCAGCACATGCTCGCTGGTGACGACCAGCCGGTCCCAGCGCATGTCGGTGCCCTTGGTGGTCAGGGTGACCTCCGCCGCCTCGCCGCGCAGCCGCTTCTTCGCCTCCAGCTTGACCCGCGGCCCGACCAGATGCACGACGTCGCCGGCGCGCAGGCAGGTGTCCGGGTGCGGCACCTGGAGCCGCCCCTCGCGCAGCAGGCGGGAGATCATCACCCCCTGGTCGCCGAACAGCGCCATGTCGCGCAGCGGCAGCCCCATGGCCGACCGGTTGCGCACGGCGACGTCCAGCGTCTCCAAGGTTTCCACCTGGGCGCGGCGCCGGCGCTCGAAGGCCTCGGCCTCCACCGCCGGGTCGATGCGGAAGACGACGCGGATCAGCCCCATGGTGATCAGGATGCCGACGATGCCGAAGGGATAGGCGACGGCGTAGCCGAGGCTCGGCGTGTTGATCTCCGCCGCCGAGGCCCCGACCTCGCGCAGCATCTCCTGTGCGGCCCCCAGCGACGGCGTGTTGGTGACGGCGCCGGAGAAGATGCCCAGCACCGCCGGCAGCGGCACCCCGCCGATCTCGTGGATCGCCACCGCCACCAGCACCCCCAGCCCGACCAGCGAGGCGGCCAGCAGGTTCAGCGTCAGGCCCGACCTCTTCAGGGCGGCGAAGAAGCCGGGGCCGACCTGCACGCCGATGGTGTAGACGAACAGGATCAGCCCGAACTCCCGCATGAAATGCAGGACGTGATGGTCGAAGGTCAGGCCCAGCGCCTTGGCGACGTGCCCGGCGGCGATGCCGGCGAACAGCACCCCGCCGATGCCCAGCCCCACGCCGCGCACCTTGATCTGCCCCAGCGCCAGCCCCGACGCCGCCACCACGCTGAGCATCAGCATGATGCGGGCGATGTCGGGAAGGCCGTTGAACAGGTCGATCAGCAGGGTCATGGCGGGCACCCGGTCCGGTTGAGCTGAGGGGGCGAAGGCGCCTATGAATGCCCGCTCCGCACCGCCCGGGCAATGCCCTGGAATGGAAAGGGACATTCCACGGATCAAAATTTCGCCACTTTCTGGCCCTAAACCGGACGGAGCCTTACGGCATGAAGTGGCTGGCCGGACCCGTGAACCCCTGCGGCCCGGCCCCTAAGCGACGATCAGGGCTCCGGTTTTCCGGCGCCCCCAGCCAGGCCCCGGCTGGATCGGCGGCCATCGCAAGAACCCCCTTGCGATGGCCGTTTCTTTTTGGGGCCGTTTCTGTTTGGCCCGACCGTTTGTGAGGCCGTTTCTTTTTGGCACCCGGACAGGCTGTGCTATAGCTCCCCCCGCCCCGACCACCGCAAGAGCCCGCCCGCCGCCATGCCCGTTTTTGCCGGTTCCGCGCTGACCTGCCTCCGTGGCGACCGGCTGGTCTTCACCGGGCTGGACTTCCGGATCGCGCCGGGCGAGGCGCTGTTCCTGCTCGGCCCCAACGGCAGCGGCAAGTCCAGCCTGCTGCGCGTCATGGCCGGGCTGCTGAAGCCGATCCGCGGCCAGCTGTCCTGGGACGGCGTGCCGGTGACCGACGACCCCGACGCCCATCGCGGCCGCATCCATTACGTCGGCCATCTCGACGCGGTGAAGCCGGTGCTGAGCGCGGTGGAGAACCTGTCCTTCTGGGCCACGCTGGGCGGCGCCGCCGACCCGCGGGGCAACGCGCTGAAGGCGCTGGACCGGCTGGGCGTGCCGCACATCGCCAACGTGCCGGGGCGCTACCTGTCGGCCGGGCAGAAGCGGCGCCTGAACCTCGCCCGCATCATCGCCGCCCCCGCCGCCCTGTGGCTGCTCGACGAGCCGACCGTGGCGCTCGACCGCGCGGCGATCGCCCTGTTCGAGGAAATCATCGCGGAGCACCGGGCCGGCGGCGGCATGGTCGCCGTCTCCACCCATGTGGACATCGCCATGCCCGGCGCCGGCGAGCTGCACCTCGACGAGTTCACCCCCGTCCCCCACGACGGGGACGACGGGGACGACGGGGGCGAGGACGACGTTTTGGAAGAGGAGGACGCGGCGTGACCCGCTTCCTGCGCCTGATCGGGCGCGACCTGCGGCTGGCGCTGCGCCAGGGGTCGGACGCCAGCATCGCCGTGATGTTCTTCGTTCTGTGCGTGGTGCTGTTCCCCTTCGGCGTCGGGCCGGAGCCGAACATCCTCGCCCGCATCGCCGCCGGGGTGATCTGGGTGGCGGCCCTGCTCGCCTCGCTGCTGTCGCTGGAGCGGCTGTTCCAGAACGACTACGAGGACGGCTCTCTGGAGCTGCTGTCGCTGTCCACCCTGCCGATGGAGGCGGTGGTGCTGGCCAAGACGCTGGCCCACTGGCTGGTGACCGGCCTGCCGCTGATCGCCGCCGCCCCGCTTTTGGCGCTCCTGCTGAACATGGACGCGGAAGGCTTCGGGGTGCTGGTGCTGACCCTGCTGGTCGGCACGCCGATCCTCAGCCTGATCGGCAGCATCGGCGCGGCCCTGACTCTGGGCGCCCGGCGCGGCGGCGTGCTGCTGTCGCTGCTGATCCTGCCGCTCTACATCCCCGTGCTGATCTTCGGGGCGGGGGCCATCGACGCCGCGCTGAACGGCCTGACCCCGCGCCCGCATCTGCTGCTGCTGGGCGGCCTTCTGGCCGGCGCCCTGCCGCTCGCCCCCTGGGCCAGCGCCGCCGCCCTGCGGCAGGCGGTGGAGTAGGTCCGGGATTCTCGGCGGGCAACGGAATCTTCACGGATTGCATGGATTTGGACACAGATTTTTCCATGCGTGCCCAGCAAGAGGCCGCTCGATCGGCGAGCGCTGGGCAAGTTCAAAGAAAATCCGTGTAAATCCTGTTGTCGTCCAAGAATCCCGCCATCCACACCAGGCCCCGGACTTTTTTGCCCACCCCACACCAACGTAGCATGGAAAGGCCGCGTCAACCCGTCGTACCGTCAGTGCGACAGGCCGCCGCACCGTCCTGAAAACACCACGGTGTGCGGCCATGTTTCCTGACCAAGATCAAGGCGAAACCCCTCGCGCTGGGGCATCACTGAGCTTATATCGTCCGCAGCACGACCAGAGGCCCATAGGTCCTATGCATCGATTTGCAAATCCTGCCCGCTTCCAGCGCCTGTCGGCGGCGATCCTGCCCTGGACGGCGGGGGCGACCGTGATCCTGCTGATCGTCGGGCTCTACATCGCGCTGATCGGGTCGCCCCGCGACTATCAGCAGGGCGACACCGTGCGGATCATGTACATCCATGTTCCCGCCGCCTGGATGAGCCTGTTCGTCTACGTCAACATGGCCATCGCCGCCGCCTGCGGGCTGGTGTGGAAGCACCCGCTGGCCGACCTGTTCGCCAAGGCGGCCGCCCCGGTCGGCGCCGGCTTCACCTTCATCTGCCTCGTCACCGGCTCGCTGTGGGGCGCGCCGATGTGGGGGACGTGGTGGGTGTGGGACGCGCGGCTGACCAGCGTGCTGATCCTGTTCTTCCTCTATCTGGGCTACATGGCGCTGGTGAACGCCTTCGACGACCCGCAGCGCGGGACGCGGGCGGGCAACGTGCTGCTTCTCGTCGGCATCGTGAACGTGCCGATCATCAAATTCTCGGTGGACTGGTGGAACACCCTGCACCAGCCGGCCAGCGTCATCCGCATGGGCGGACCGACCATCGACGGGTCCATGCTGGTCCCGCTGCTGGTCATGGCGCTGGGCTTCACCGCCTACTTCATCACGGTGGTCCTGCTGCGCCTGCGGGCGGAGATCGTGCAACGCAAGATCCAGACGATGCGCCTGACCGAGGCGCAGGGCTGAGGCACGGGAACAGGCTGGGCCGGAGGCAAGGATGGCAGAGTTTTTCGCGATGGGCGGCTACGCCGCGTATGTCTGGTCGTCCTACGCGCTGGCGGCGCTGGTGATGGTCGGCCTTCTGGTCGCCACGCTGAAGGCGCTGCGCGGCGCCGAGACGACCCTGAAGGCGCTGGAAGGCAGCCGCCCGCCACGGCGGCGCCGGGCGCGCAACGGAGCCGCGGCGTCGCCCGCGGCGGAGGTTGGTGAAGGATGACCCGCAAGAAACGGCGCCTCTACATGCTGGGCCTCGCCCTGCTGGGCCTTGGCGCAGCCACCGCCCTGACGCTGACGGCGTTCGAGGACAACATCGTCTTCTTCTTCAGCCCCACGCAGTTGCAGACCCAGGACATCGGCGACCGCAACTTCCGCCTGGGCGGCCTCGTCGAGGAAGGCAGCGTGAGCAAGATGCCCGACGGGGTGACGACGCGGTTCCGCGTCACCGACACGGTGCACACCGTCGCCGTCAGCTACCGCGGCCAGCTTCCCGACCTGTTCCGCGAGGGCCAGGGCGTCATCACGGAAGGCCGCATGATCAACGGCGTCTTCCAGGCGCGCGAGGTGCTGGCCAAGCACGACGAGAACTACATGCCGCCGGAGGTCGCCGCCGCGCTGAAGGAGGCGGAGCACTTCAAGGCGAACTCGAAGGAGCAGAAGCCCAGCTCGTGACGCTGGCGGCTTCCCCACTCCTCCTCATTCCGTTCTTTTAGGGAGCATCGGGCCCGTGATTCCCGAACTCGGCCATTACGCGCTGGTGCTGGCGCTGTTCGTGGCGCTGGTGCAGTCCGGCGTCCCCCTGGTGGGTGCCGCCACCGGCAACGCCGCCTGGATGGGCGTCGCCCGCCCCGCCGCCATCGCGCAGTTGCTGCTGGTGCTGGTCGCCTACGGCGCCCTGACCTGGGCGCATGTGGTGTCGGACTTCAGCGTGTCGAATGTGGTCGCCAACAGCCACTCGATGAAGCCGATGCTCTACAAGGTGTCGGGCGTGTGGGGGAACCACGAAGGCTCGATGATGCTGTGGGTCGTCATGCTGACGGCGTTCGGCGCGGCGGTCGGCATCTTCGGGCGCAACCTGCCGCCCTCGCTGAAGGCCCGCGTCATCTCCGTCCAGGGCATGATCGGCGTCGGCTTCCTGCTGTTCATCCTGATCACGTCGAATCCCTTCCTCCGCGTGGTTCCGGCGCCGCTCGACGGCAACGACCTGAACCCGCTGTTGCAGGACCCCGGCCTCGCCTTCCACCCGCCCTTCCTCTACGCGGGCTATGTCGGCTTCTCCATCGCCTTCTCCTTCGCGGTCGCCGCCCTGATCGAGGGGCGCGTCGACCCGGCCTGGGCGCGCTGGGTGCGGCCCTGGACGCTGGCCGCCTGGTCGACGCTGACCGCCGGCATCGCGCTCGGCTCCTGGTGGGCCTATTACGAGCTGGGCTGGGGCGGCTGGTGGTACTGGGACCCGGTCGAGAACGCCTCCTTCATGCCCTGGCTGGCCGGCACCGCGCTGCTGCACTCCGCCATCGTGGTGGAGAAGCGCGACGCGCTGAAGACCTGGACCATCCTGCTGGCGATCATCACCTTCTCGCTGTCGCTGATGGGCACCTTCCTGGTGCGGTCGGGCATCCTGACCTCGGTCCACGCCTTCGCGGTGGACCCGGCGCGCGGCGTCTTCATCCTGGTCCTGCTGGCGATCGCCACCGGCGGCTCGCTGCTGCTCTACTCCGTGCGGGCGCCCAGCCTGAAGACCGGCGGCCTGTTCGCCCCGGTCAGCCGTGAGGGCTCGCTGGTGCTGAACAACCTGCTGCTGTCCACCGCGACGGCGACGGTCTTCATCGGCACGCTCTACCCGCTGTTCCTCGACGTGCTCGACCTCGGCAAGGTGTCGGTCGGCCCGCCCTTCTTCAACGCCACCTTCATCCCCGTCGCCATCCCGATGGTAATCGCCATGGTGGTCGGCCCCTTCCTGGCCTGGAAGCGCGCCGACCTGCTGGGCGCCCTGACCCGGCTGTGGACGGCGGGCGTGGCGACCGTGGCCTGCGTCGCCATCGCCGCCTACGTCACCAACGGCGGCGGGCCGCTGCTGGCGCTGGTCGGGGTTGCGCTCGCCGCCTGGGCCTTCTTCGGCTCGCTGGCCGAGTTCGCGGAGCGCATCCGCCTGTTCCGCATCCCGGTGAAGGACAGCTGGAACCGCGCGGTCAACCTGCCGCGCAGCGCCTGGGGCATGACCATCGCCCACGCCTCCATGGGCATCGCCATCGCCGGCATGACCGGCACCTCGGCCTGGCAGAGCGAGACGATCAAGGCGATGAAGCCGGGCGACAACGCCACGGTCGGCGCCTACGCCGTGCATTTCGACCGCGTCGGCACGGTGCAGGGCCCGAACTACAGCGCCGAGCAGGGCGTCTTCACCGTCACCCGCGATGGCAACCACATCGCCACCCTGACGCCGCAGCGCCGCAGCTACCCGGTCACCCGCATGACGACGACCGAGGCGGCGATCCACACCACCTGGCTGTCCGACGTCTATGTGGCGCTGGGCGACCCGACGCAGAACGGCACGGCCTGGACCGTGCGGCTGTACCATCACCCGCTGGTGCCGTGGATCTGGATCGGCTCGCTGGGGATGATGCTGGGCGGGCTGGTCAGCCTGTCCGACCGCCGCTTCCGCGTCGGCGCCCCGGAGCGCCGCCGCGCCGCCAAGGGCAGCCTTCAGCCCGCCGAGTAAGGACACGCTTCCGATGCGCCGCCTGATCTATCTGTTGCCGCTGCTGCTGTTCGTCGGTGTCGGCGTGGCCTTCCTGCGCGGGTTCGACCGCGACCCGCGCGACATCCCCTCCGCCCTGATCGACAAGCCGGCGCCGGAATTCTCGCTGCCGCCGCTGCCGGGCCACAAGGAAGGGCTGTCCAACGCGACGCTGAAGGGCGACGTCACGCTGGTAAACGTCTTCGCCTCCTGGTGCATCCCCTGCAAGGCCGAGCACCCGATCATCACCCGGCTGGCCCGCGAGCAGGGCGTGACGGTGCGCGGCATCAACCACAAGGACAAGGCGGAGGACGCCATCGCCTGGCTGAACCGCAACGGCGATCCCTACGCCAGCATCGGCGTCGATCTGGACGGCCGCGTGTCCATCGACTGGGGCGTCTACGGCGTGCCGGAGACCTTCCTGCTCGACCGCCAGGGCCGCATCCGCTTCAAGCATGTCGGTCCCCTGACCCCGCAGGTGGTCGAGGAACAGATCCTGCCCATGGTCAAGCATCTGCGGAGCGCGTCGTGAGAGCCCTCCTTCTCGCCGTCCTGCTGGCGTTGACCCCGGTCGCCGCCTCCGCCGTCCAGCCCGACGAGGTGCTGAAGGACCCGGCGCTGGAGGGCCGCGCCCGGGAGATCAGCAAGGACCTGCGCTGCCTCGTCTGCCAGAACCAGTCGATCGACGACTCCAACGCGCCGCTCGCCCGCGACCTGCGCGTTCTGGTCCGCGAGCGGCTGACCGCCGGCGACAGCAACCAGCAGGTGCTGAGCTTCGTCACCGACCGCTACGGCGACTATGTGCTGCTGCGCCCGCCCTTCAAGGCGACGACGCTGTTCCTGTGGATCGGCCCCTTCGTGATCCTGGCCATCGGCGGCGTCGTGACGGCCCTGTACCTGCGCGGGCGGAAGGGGGCTGCCGCCGATGGCCCGATGACCGCGGGCGGCGACACCGCCCCGCTGACCGAGGACGAGCGGCGGCGCCTGGACGCCCTGCTCCGCAAGGACAAAGCCTGATGCTGTTCTGGATCGTCGCCGCCGCGCTGACGGCGGCCGTGGTGCTGCTGATCGTGCCGCCGCTGCTGAGGAAGCCCGAGGGCGCCGCCGAGGAGCGCGCCGCCTATGACCTGGAGGTCTACCGCGACCAGTTGGGCGAGTTGGAGCGCGATCAGGGCCGCGGCCTGATCAGCGAGGCGCAGGCCGCCGCCGCCCGCGCCGAGATCGGCCGCCGCATGCTGGCCATCGCCGACCGCGGCAAGGGTTCTGCGAAGCGGGGCGCGAAGGGCGAGGCGCCCGCTGCCCGTGCGCCGCGCAGCGCGATGGCGCTGGCCGCCCTGCTGGCCGTCCTGCTGCCGCTCGGCACGCTGGCCGTCTACGGCAAGCTGGGCCGCCCGGAGCTGCCCGCCCAGCCGCTGGCCTCGCGCAATCTCGACCATGAGCGCGGCGGGCCGCCGAAAAACGTGTTGGCGGCGATGGACAAGCTGAAGGCCCAGCTCGCCGAGACCCCCGACGACCCGCAGGGCTGGGCCATCCTCGGCCAGGCCTACGCCAAGATGGGCCGCCTGCCCGAGGCCGCCGACGCGCTGGGCAAGGCGGTGGCCCTGGCCGGCGACGATCTGGAGCTTCTCGGCAGCTACGGCGAGGTCCTGATCTCGGCCAACGGCGGCACCGTGCCGGACGAGGCCCGCAAGACCTTCGACCGCGTGCTGGCGAAGGACCCGAAGGAGCCGCGTGCCCGCTTCTACGCCGCGCTGGCCCGCTTCCAGGCCGGCGACACCAAGGACGCTCTGGAGCGCTGGAGCGCCCTGCTCGCCGAGTCCCACGCCGATGCCCCCTGGGTGCCGATCGTCCGGACGCAGATCGCCGAGGCTGCCAAGGCGCTGAACCTCGACCCGGCCAAGGTGACGCCGGAGCCCCTGCCCGCCCAGCAACAGCCGCCGGTCGCCCAAAACCAGGGCCAGAACCAAGGCCAGGGCCAGCCTCAGGGCCAGACCGAAGGCGAAGACCAGCAGCAGATGATCCGCGGCATGGTCGACGGGCTGGCCGCCCGGCTGGAGGCCAACCCGGACGACGTGGACGGCTGGCTGAGGCTGTCGCGCTCCTACGGCGTGATGGGCGAGTCGGCGAAGGCCATCGACGCCGCCCGCAAGGCGCGGGAACGGGCGCCCCAGCGGCCCGACGTGCTGGTCGCCTACGCCTCCGCCCTGCTGTCGGCGGAGCCGCGGAGCAGCAAGCCCGGCCCGATGCCGGAGGAGGCCGTCGCCTCGCTCCGTCAGGCGCTGACGGCCGAGCCGGACAACCGCGACGCGCTTTGGCTGCTCGGCCTAAACGCCGCGGGCATCGGCCAGACCGCCGAGGCCACCGACCTGTGGACCCGCCTGCTGGCCCAGTTCAAGCCGGAGGAGCCGGAATACACGCTGATTCGCGCCCGCCTCGAGTCGCTGAAGGCCGGCGGCTGATCCTCTCCCGAATGTCCCTTGCACCCGGGCCGGTCCGAAGAGCAGGATAGCGATGCACGCTGGGGTGGCGTTTCCGCCAATGGAGCGCCACCCGCAGGCCGATCCGCCAGGGACGCGACCGATTGCCCACCCACGCGCTCACCGCCAAAGGTCCCGCCACCGGCCCCGGCATGGCGGGAAAACCGCTGGAGGCGGCCTTCTGGATGCTGGGGGCCGCCCTGTTCATCGCCATCGGCAACGCGATGATCCGCCATGTCAGCGGCGAGCTTCATCCCTTCGAAATCGTCTTCTTCCGCAACCTGTTCAGCCTGATGTTCATGCTGCCCTGGATCGCGGCGGGCGGGCTGGGGCGGCTGCGCACCCGTCTCTTTAACACATCTCCGAGC
>NZ_WHOR01000076.1:0-21968 GCF_013340925.1 Azospirillum formosense | reverse complement strand
AGATCGGCACGTACAGCGCCGGCGTGCTCGCCACGAACAGCGCCACCAGACCGGTCACGCCCAGACCGAGCATCATGAAGTTGTAGACCCGCAGCATGTGCTTGCGCAGGCCCTCGTCGAACGCCGCGCCGTAGGCCGGTGCCGCGCTGCCGAATTGGTTGCCGTAGAAGGGTCCGCTCATTGTCTCACCATGTCCTTCGGATGCTTATCGTTCAGATGCTAGTCGTTCAGTGCGTCGGCTTCAGAACCAGGCCATGCGGGCGTCGCGGGCGTGGGCCAGGATTTCCTTTTCCGGCTGCTCGCCGCACAGCGCGTAGACCGTCGTCCCGACCTGCCAGTAGGCGACCGAGACGTTGCCGATCCGCTCCGCCTGGGGTTCGGTGACGGCGAAACGGTCGACCTCGCTGGCGAACAGCGTGATCAACTCGGACCCGCCGTGGCGGTAGGCCGCCTGCACCGCGACCCCGCCGTCCCAGGCCACCGTGCGCAGCCCGTCCGGCGCCTGCCCGATGTCGAGCTGCGGGATCGGCACCGCGACCTCCGGGTTGGCGGGGGCGAGCCGGTTCACCAGCGAATGGGCGGCGTCGGCGAAGGGCTTGAAGTCGATCCCGCTGTGCAGCGCCTGCTGGTGGGTCTGGGCCGCGATGGTGATGTAGTGGGTGGCCGCGTGCGCCGTGGCGACGGGGTTGACCGAGAGCGACGACACCGCGCTGTGCGCCGTCCAGCCGAGTCCGACGAGGCACAGCGCCGCCACCGTCCGCCGCCCGCGGCCCGAGCCCTTGGCCGCGCGCGCCCGCGCACGGTTCATCAGCTCCGCCGCCGGGCGGCGCCACAGGGCGCCCCACTGCTTGCGCCGCGGCAGCGGCGCGCCGGCGCCGACCGCCGGCTGCGCCGGAGTGGGGGCCGGTTCGGGCGCGGCCAACTCCGGCTCCGCCTTCTCGACGGCGGGGCCGTCCATGAACAGCCGGATCTCGTCGCGCACCCGCATGTCGTGCATGACGCGGGCGGCCTCTTCCGGATTGGCCTCCAGATAGGCCTCCACCTCGATGCGGCGTTGCGCGTCGAGCTCGCCGTCCACATAGGCGTTCAGGTCGATGTCGCTGATCGGTTCGTTCATCGTCATTTCACCACGCGCAACGGGGGGCGCTGGACCCGGTCTGATGGGGTTCGGTCGGACTGGTCTGACGCCGGCTGGCGCCCGCCGCCCGTCTTGGCCCGCAGCGCGTCGCGCGCACGGCCCAGGCGGGACATCAGGGTGCCCACGGGGATGCCCAGGCACTCCGCGGCGTCCCGGTAGGACATGCCGTCGAGCGCCACCAGCACCAGGGCCTCCCGCTGTTCGACCGGCAGGGTCATCAGCGCCGCGATGGTCTGGCCCAGATGGACATGGCTCAACTGCGCGGGCGGGGAGCCTTCCTCCGCCATCGAGCTGAGCTCGCCGGTCGCCTGGCGTTCGGCCTGCTGGCGCCGCCAGCGGTCCACGAAGGTGTTGTGGACGATGGCGAGCAGCCACTTGCGCAGGTCGCGCCCGTCCGTGAAGGACGACGCCCCCTCGATGGCCTTGACGAGCGCCTCCTGGACGAGGTCCTCCGCCTGATCGGGGTCGCGCATCAGGACCAGGGCGTAGCGCCGCAGAACGTCCAGATGCTGTCCCAGCTCGTCTCTCATCACCGTCCCGGATTGGTTCTTCACACTCGGCATACGGATCATGCCGTGGCTTAATCCGCTCCGGGGGAAAAAATCGCCACGGGATTGGCTTGCGCGCGGACGCGGGGCGGAGTAGGTCAGAAGCGCCTGGAGCCCTGGAGAATGCTGGGGTTCCTCCATGAACAAGGGGAGTAGGGAATGACGAAGGCCGATCTCATCGACGCGATCGCCGGCAAGCTGGGCGGCACGAAGGCCGACGCCGGCAAGGCGCTGGATGCGGTTCTGGAAAGCCTGCAGGACGCGCTGGTCAAGGGGGAGACGGTCAAGCTGCCGGGCTTCGGCCAGTTCGAGATCGCCGAGCGCGGCGAGCGCACGGGCCGCAACCCGCAGACCGGTGCGGAGATCAAGATCGCCGCCTCCAAGGCGCCGAAGTTCTCCGCCGGCAAGGCCCTCAAGGACGCCGTCAACGGCAAGGCCGAGTAAGCCTTCCGCAAGGACGATCCTTGTATCGGATGAAGGGGCGGCGGCAACGCCGCCCCTTTCGTCTTTCCAAATTTCCTGGAGACGACATGAGCAGCAACAGCGTCTACCGCTGGATCAAGGTCGAAGGACGGTGGGAGCCGGCGCAGCAACTGGCCGATGGCTCCTACATGCCGATCGGCGACATCGTGCCTCTGTCCGCCCGCAGCGTGAAGGTCGGCCCGGTGATCGAGCCGCCGCCCCGCAACGCCGCCCCCAAGGACGATGTCGGCGAATAGGGTTGACGCCCGCTCTATCCGGTCGTCCCGACCCGGTCGAGCATGGCGCGGACCGCGCCGATCGCCGCCTGGAAGCTGAAGGGCTTGTGCAGGACGCGCAGGCGGTCGGACTCCGGGTGCCAGAGGGCGCCGCTGTCGGCGGTCATGACGATCACCGGCAGGGAGGGCTGCCGCGCCCGCGTCCGGCGAATCAGTTCGTTGCCATCCATCACCGGCATGCGCAGGTCGGTCATCAGCAGCGACGCCGGGCCGCTTTCCAGGGCGGCGATGGCTTCCAACCCGTTGTGGGTCAGCGTGACGCGCAGCCCCTGGCCTTCCAGCGTGTCGGCAAGGGCCAGGGCTTCGAGGCGTTCATCCTCGGCGACGAGGATGTGGGGGACGGACTCCATGGTTCGGCCTGACAGTGCAACGCAAAGGGAGTAAGGGGTACGTTGCGGCCGGCCGAATGGATTTCCCTTGATTGCGGAGGGGGATCGGAGCGCTGGGGATCAGGCGCCGTGTTTCAGGCGCACTCGGCCAATTCGGCCAGGGCCTCGGCGTCCAGCAGCTCGACCCGGCCGCCGTCGAGGATGCGGATCAGGCGCGAGGTCTTCAGCTTGGTGAAGCCGCGGGACACCGTCTCCGTGGTCAGGCCGAGATGGTCGGCGATGTCGCAGCGGCTCATCGGCAGGGCGATGGCCCGGCCGGCACCGGCCCGGCGGCTCAGCGCCAGCAGGAAGCTCGCCAGCTTCTCCAGCGCCGACTTGCGGCCCAGCAGCAGCATCTGGTCCTGCGCCGCCACCAGCTCGGAGGTGGTGACCGACAGCAGCCGGCGGGCCAGGGCGGGCTGGGAGTCCAGCAGGGCGTCGAGCTGGCAGCGCGGGATGCGCTGGACGGTGGAGGCGGTGATCGCCTCGGCGGAGTAGAGGTAGCGGTCGGCGAAGGCCAGCCCGACCATGTCGCCGGCCTGGAGGAAGCCGATGATCTGGCGGCGCCCGTCCGGCAGCAGCTTGTAGAGGCGGATCATGCCGTCCACCACCCGGAAGACGGCGTCGGCGGCCTCGCCCTCGGCGAAGATGGACTGTTCGCGGTCGAACACCCGGAACTGGGCGATGGCGGCCAGCGGGTCGGCGTCGTTGGCGGCGAAGCCGGCGGCGGGGCGGGAGGGGGCGACACGCGGCATCGCCATCACGGCGGCCTGATGGCCGTGCGGAACGCGCGTCGGCTGGGCGGCGATGGCGGTGTGAGCGTGCATGTCGGGCCCCTCGGCGTTCGTGGAAGCGGCCCGTCCCCGTGGGGCAACCGCTCGATGAGCCGACGTTATGCGCTGCGGGGTGCCCTGTGCAGTTCGGTCTTGTACCTAAGGGGCTTTGCGTACGTAAGACTACCTAGGGGGCATTGCGGACGTGCGGCGGACGGGGGCGACGGCCTTCATCCCCCGTGCACCAGCCGTTCGAACAGGTCCTCCGACCCCATCTGCCCGCCCTTGAGCATCAGCTCGACGCCGTCGGTGGGCGGGTGCGCGCTGTGGGTCAGGCTGACCGTCACGCCGGGGCTGAGCGCCGTCCGGTAGGACAGGCCCCACAGGCCCAGCGCCTTCACCGCCTTGCTGGAGGTGTCGCCCCCGGCGATGCCCATGCGGCGCAGCGGCGCCGCGCGAGCGACCGAGGCCACGAAGTCCGCGGTCGCGTCGGCGATGGCCGCGGACTGGGCGGTGTCGGGCGTCTCGCCCTCCGCCGGGGCGGTCCACACCAGCACGTTCCGGCCCTGGCCCAGCAGCCCGGCGATCTCGCTCCGCAGCCGCTCGCGGTAGGTGGCGTCGCGGCACAGGGCGCCGGCGTCCGCCGGCATCCGGTGGAAGGAGGCCGCCGCGGCGATCTGCTTGCGCGTGACCGGCGACAGACTGCCGGCCAGCACGAAGACCGGCCCCTCCGCCGGGGCCAGGGGCGTGTCGCCGACCGTCTCGTCGCGTTCCCATTGGGTGGCCAGCGCCTGGACCACGCCGCTCGGCCCGACCGCCAGCAGGGGCGAGCGCCGCGCCCGCTCCCAGATCAGCCGCCCGGCGGGCTCCAGATCGGCCGGCTGGGCGATGTCCAGGAGGATGGCGGGTGCGCCGCCCGCCACCATCCGCTCCAGCTTTTCGTCCAGCGCCCCGCTGTCCAGCCCGTAATCCGGGTAGTGCAGGGCGCCCATCCCCTCCAGCCCCTGCGCGGCGAGATGGAGGCGCAGGTCGGCCTCCGTCATCGGGGTCACCGGGTGGGCCTTCATGGTCGGGTGGCGGTCGATGCGGTGGACTGTCCCGCCGGTCCCCGCGGCGGCGAACAGCGTGCTGAACAGGCAATAGCGCCCGATGTTCGGCTGGCCGCCGACCACCGGCAGGAAGCGGTTGGGGAAGAAGGGCCGCAGGACCGCCACCGCCGCCCCGATGCTGCCGACCCGCGGCGCGCTGTCGAAGGTCGAGCAGCACTTGTAGTGCATCACCGGCACGCCGAGCCCGGCGAAGAAGCGTCCCACCGGCTCCAGCTCCGCCCGCAGGGCTTCCGGGTCCATGGTGCGCGACGCCCCGGCGATCCCCAGCGCGTCCAGCGGGCCGAACCCGGCCAGCCGCTCCGCATCGGGAATCCCCAGCAGAAGCAGCGCCCGCTGCCCGGCCTTCGCCAGCGTGGCCAGCGTGTCGGTGGCCCCGGTGAAGTCGTCCCCGTACCAGCCCAGACGGGGCGGCGGATGGCTCGTCACTTGGATGCTCCGAAGAACTCCAGGGCGCGCTTCAGCTCCGGCCGGGTCGCGGCGGCGTCGGGCAGGGCGACGCCCTCGCGCACCGCCGCCCAGGCCTGGCGGATGCTCGTCACGCCGGCGGCGGGGCCGTCCGGGTGGGCCATGATGCCGCCGCCGGACATGAACAGCAGATCGTCCGTTCCCACCGCGTCCCAGGTGACGGGGACGGTCCCCGCCCACTGGCCGGAGGAGAAGGCCGGCATCACCGCGTCGTCGCAGCCCTCGGCCAGCGGGGCGAGGCAGGACTTGGCGCCGTCGATGACCTCCGCGTCGGGCTGGGCGAATTTGCCCTGGAGGCCGTGGACGTGCATGTGGTCGACCCCGGCGAGCCGCCACAGCGTCTGGTAGGCGTCGAAGCCGATGCCCAGGCTGGGGTGGCGCGACAGGGCGCCGAAGCCGTTGCGATGCCCGTGCAGCACCAGCCCGCTGTGGCGGCGCAGGGTCTGCACGGCGGAGAAGCCGCACCAGTTCAGGCTGACCATCACGCAGCTTCCGCCCTCGCGCTCCACCAGATCGGCGTGGCGGCGCATGGCGTCCGTCTCGTCGCTGATGTTGAAGGCGACCATGACGTGCTTGCCGGTGCGGTCCTGGTGGCGGCGCACCCGGTCCATCACCGCCGGCACGCGCTGGGCCAGCGGGGCGTGGATCGGATCGGCGCAGATCTCGTCGTCCTTGATGAAGTCCAGCCCGGCGGCGCAGAGCGTGCCGACCAGCTCGCCGGTCTCCTCCGCCGACAGGCCGAGGTTCGGCTTGATGATGGAGCCGACAAGCGCCCCGCGCTCCACCCCGGTCAGCCGCCGGGTGCCGGCCACGCCGTGGCGGGGGGCGTCGAACTGATTGCGATAGGCGGCGGGCAGGCGGACGGAGTCGAGTCGCAGGCCGGTGACCTCGCCGAGGTCGAACAGGTTGCCGGCCACCGTCGCGGCCAGCGTCGGCAGGTTGGCGCCGACGTTGCCGGTGGGGAAGCTGATGGCGACGCGGGCGCGCCGCCACGGTCCGGGCCGCTTCTGCCGCTCCAGCCACGTGTTCGGCAGGCTGGGGGAGGCGGCGGGTTCCAGCTCCTCCACCCGCTCCACCACGGCGCGGGCGCGGGCGCGCAGGTCGTCCGTCTCGCCGTGCACGCGGGTGAAGGTGCCGCAGGACTGCTCCCCCGCCATGACCTCCGCCACCTTGGCGGGGTCCAGCGGGGTTTCGATCAGATAGGTCGCCTCGAAGCGGTCGGAGCGCATGGCGGGACTCACAGGCGGCTGAGGTCGGGGAAGGGCCGGACCGGATCGCGGCCGTCCCAGTCCAGGGAGGCGTTGCGGATCAGGTCGAACATCTTGCCCTTCGGCCCGGCGACCTCCGACAGCTCGATCACCGTGCCGGGGTGGTACTCGGTGTCGAAATAGACGAAGCGGCCCTTCTCGCCGACCTCGCCGCTCATCACCGGCTTGAAGCCCTGGCCGGTCAGCCGCTCCAGGTCGGCGTCGTAATTCTCGGTCCAGTAGGCGACGTGCTGGAGCCCGGTGCGGCCCGCCTTCAGGAAGTCGCGGTACATCGACGGCGCGTCGTTGCGGGTCTGGATCAGCTCCATCTGGAGCGGGCCGGAGTTGGCGAGCGCCACCGAGTTGTGAACCTCGTACCGCTCCCCGCGGTAGCTGTAGTTCTTGATCGGAACCCGCTCGTTGTAGAACCACGGGCCGATGCCCAGGGTGCGGCTCCAGTAATCCATGGCGGCTTCGATGTCGTCGACGACGTAGCCAGCCTGCCGGATCTGGCCGAAGAATCGGCTCATGAAGGAACTCCTGATTTTATCGTTATGGGGGGACCGGCAAGACTTCAGTAGGGAAGGAAGCCGGTGGAAATCCACGGAATGGCGGCGACCACGATCAGGCCCACGAGAAGGGCGGCGACGTAGCCCCAGATGTGTTTCAGGCCTTCGTCCGGGCTGACCTTGCTGATGGCGCAGGCGCCGTAGTAGCCGACGCCGAAGGGCGGGGCGAACAGGCCGATGCCCATGGCGAAGATCACGACCATCGCGTAATGCACCTCGTGCACCCCGGCGTCGCGGGCGATGGGGAACAGCAGCGGGCCGAACAGGACGATGGCGGGGATGCCCTCCAGAACGCTGCCCAGGATGATGAAGGCGACGATGGAGATGGCGAGGAAGCCGTAGCCGCCGCCGGGGATGTCGGCCATCCACAGGGCCAGCGCGCGGGAGAAGCCGGACTGCGTCAGGCCCCAGGCCATGGCGGTGGCGCAGCCGACGATGAAGATGATCGCCCCGGTCAGCGACGCCGTCTCGATCAGCATCGGCTTCAGCCGCGCCCAGTCGAACTGGCGGTAGACCAGCAGCCCCATGAGGGTGGAGTAGGCGATGCCGATGGTCGACACCTCGGTCGCCGTCGCCACACCTTCCACCACCGCGGCGCGGATGACGAAGGGCAGCAGGATGGCCGGCAGGGCGGCCACGGCCAGACGGGCGATCTCCGACGCCGGCGGGCGGCGGATGTGGCTGAGGTCCTCATGGCGGTAGCGCCACCAGACGACGGCGCAGAGCGCCGCCCCCAGGACCACCGCCGGCAGCAGGCCGCCCGCGAACAGCGCCGCGATGGACACGCCGGTGACCGAGCCGATGGTGATGAGGACAATGGAGGGCGGGATGGTCTCGGTCTGCGCGCCGGTCGCCGACAGAAGGGCCACGAGGTCGCCGGGAGGGGCGCCGCGCTTCTTCATCTCCGGGAACAGCACCGGCGCGATGGCCGCCATGTCGGCGATCTTCGAGCCGGAAATGCCCGACACCAGATACATCGCCCCGATCAGCACGTAGGACAGGCCGCCGCGCACATGGCCGAGCAGGCTGGCGAGGAACTGGATCATCGCGCGGGCCATGCCGGTCATCTCGATCAGCAGGCCGAGGAAAACGAACAGCGGCACCGCCAGCAGGATCAGGTGCGACATGCCCTCGTCCAGCCGCCCGACCATGACGAGCAGCGGGGTCGAGGTGGTCAGCGCCAGATAGCCGAAGGTGGCCAGCGCGAAGGAGAAGGCGATGGGAACGCCGCCGAACACGCAGGCGGCGACCACGCCGACGAAGAAGATGACGAGGTTGGCCTGCCCCAGCGGCTTCAGCACCGGACCGGCCAGCCAGAAGGCGATGGTCACCGCCGCGGTCAGCGCGACCGCCGCGAGCGTGATCCGGAGGTTGCGCAGCCGCATCAGCCGGATCAGCGCGACCACGGCCATCAGCCCCAGCCCGGTCGGCAGGGCCGCCGCGCGCCAGGCGTTGCTGATCTCCAGCGCCGGGGTGACGATGAACTGCTCCTCCATGGCGTAGTCCAGGGCGGGGTGCAGGATCATCGCCAGGAAGGCGATGGGGGCCGTGATCGCCAGCGTCTCCAGCAGGGCGCGCGTGGTCGGGCCGACGCGGCTGACCAGACCGGTCATCCGCATGTGCTCGCCGCGGCGCAGCGCCACCACGGCGCCCAGCATGGACAGCCACAGGAAGAGGATCGAGGCCAGCTCGTCCGACCACACCAGCGGCGCGTGGAAGACGTAGCGCGCCGTCACCCCGGCCAGCAGGATGGCGATCTCGGCCAGAACGATGAGGGCGGCCACACCCTCCACCGTCGCGGCGAGGCCGCGGTCCAGCCGATCGGTCCAGGAACCGCCGGACGCGGCCCCTGGCATGGCGCCGCCCTCGTCGAGCGCCGTCGCGTGGTGAGACAAAGCCGCACCCTCCCTTCCCGTGTTGTCCACAGCCGTCCCTTAGGCGAGCTTGCCGACGGCGCCTTCCAGCAGCGCCCAGGCCTCGTCGCCGAAGCGGCCCTTCCATTCGCCGTAGAAGCCGCTGTCGCGGAGCTTGGCGCGGAAGCTGTCGGGGGAGGGCTGGTTGAAGGTCAGGCCCTTGGACTGGAGGTCGGCCTGCACCGACTGGTTCAGCGCCTTGATGTCCTCGCGCTGCTGCACGCCGGCGTCGTTGATCGCGGTGGAGACGATCTTCTGCAGGTCGGGGGGCAGGCCGCGCCACGCGCGCCCGTTGGCGATGAACCAGAAGCCGTCCCAGATGTGGTTGGACAGGGCGCAGTACTTCTGCACCTCGTACAGCTTGGCGACCTGGATGATCGGCAGCGGGTTCTCCTGCGCGTCGACGATGCGCGTCTGCAGCGAGGAATAGACCTCCGAGAACTGGAGGCTGGCCGGGGCGGCGGACAGCGACTTGAACATGGCGATGCTGAGCGGGCTGACCGGGACGCGGATCTTCAGACCGTCCATGTCGGCGGCGGACTGGATCGGCTTGGCCCCGCTGGTCATCTGGCGGAAGCCGTTGTCCCACATCTTCTCGAAGGCGTGCAGGCCGACCTTGGAGATGGCGCCGCGCACATGCTCGCCCAGCTTGCCGTCCATGGCGGACCAGACCTGCCCGTAGTCGGCGAAGGCGAAGCCGACGGCGTTGATGGCGGCCACCGGGACCAGCGTGGCGATGACCAGCGCCGAAGGCGTGAAGAAGGTGATGCCGCCGCTGCGCACCTGCGACAGCATGTCGGTGTCGCCGCCGAGCTGGTTGTTCGGGAAGATCTGGATGTCGACGCGGCCGTTGGTCTCGCGGCGGATGCGCTCCGCCGCCTCGTGCGAGCGGACGTTCAGCGGGTGGGTCAGCGGCAGGTTGTTGCCGTACTTGAAGTCGAACTCGGCGGCGCGGGCGATGCGCGGCGCGCCGATCAGGGTGGCGGTGCCGGCTCCCGCGGCCAATCCGGCAGCCATTCCGATCGCCGGAGTGGCGGCCAACCCCTTGAGCATCGTGCGGCGCGAGAGCGGGTTCATGCTTTCCTCCCAGGAAACGTTGATGTAGTTTGATGTTCGACGGTGATTGTTGGTTGGACGGTATGTGCGCGAATGGCCGGTGTCAAACGCGAATGATGATGTGATTTGATGGGATCGGAGGGTTTTGAGCCGTGATGCAGGATGATGCGGACGCCGTCGCCGCGCCCCCCGAACACACCCGCGGACTGCCGCGGATCGCCGACATCGCCCGGCTGTCCGGAGTCTCCACGGCCACCGTGGACCGCGTGCTGAACCACCGCCCCGGCGTGCGCCCGGCGACCGTGCAGCGCGTGATGAAGGCCGCCGCGGAACTGGACTACATCCCGGAATCGGACCTCGGCGCGGCGCTGGGGCCGAAGCCGGTGCGGCTGGCCTTCCTGCTGCCGGACGGGACGAACCGCTACCTGACGCGGCTTGGGCAGCTCATCCGCCAGTCGGAGGCGGCGCTGGCCCCGCTGGGCATCCGCGCGCAGGTGGAGTTCATCAAGAGCTTCAACCCCGACCTGCTGGCGCGCAGCCTGCTCCAGCACTGGCGCAAGGTCGACGGGGTCGCCTTCATGGCGCTGGAACATCCGGCGGTGCGCGAGGCGGTGAATGAGCTGGCGGCGCGCAACGTGCCGACCGTGACGCTGATTTCCGACGTGCAGAACTGCCGGCGGGCCGCCTATGTCGGGCTCGACAACCGGGCGGCGGGGCGGACCGCGGGCTATCTGTTCGCGCGCTTCCTCGGCGGGCGGGCGGGCAAGGTCGCGATGATCGCCGGCAGTCTCAGCTACCGCGCGCACGAGGACCGCGAGCTGGGATTCCTCAACGTCCTGAAGGAGATGGCCCCGGCCATCGAGGTGGTGGGGCTGCGCGAGGCCCACGACGACGAGGCCAAGAGCTACCGGCAGACGCGGACGCTGCTCAGCCACCACCCCGACCTCGCCGGCATCTACACCATCGGCGGCGGGGCGGAGGGCGTGGCCCGCGCGCTGAAGGAGGCGCGGCGGGAGCGCGAGGTCGTCTTCATCGGCCACGGCTTCACGCCGGAGACGCGCGCGCTGCTGATCGACGGCACGATGGAGGCGGTGATCACCCAGGACCCGCGCAGCGCCCTGATGAGCTGCGCCGCCGTCTTCGCCAACCTGCGCGCCGGCCGCGAGGCGATGCACGGCGTGGAGCCGCCGCGCATCGAGGTCATCTTCCGGGAGAACCTGCCTCCCGCGGCTCCGCCGTGACCGGCACCGGGGCGGGCACGGGCCGCTTGTCGCGCACCATCACGACCAGCAGGACGGCGCAGAGGATCAGAGCCAGCGCGGCGTAGGTGCGCAGCGGCGGCGTCTCGCCCAGCACGACGATGGCGCCAGTCACGCCGATCACCGGCACGATCAGCGAACTGACCGAGGCCTGTGCGACGCTCAGCCGCCGCACGATGGCGAACCACAGCAGATAGCCGCCGACCATCGCCACCAGGATGTGGAACACCAGGGCCACCGCCACCCGCGGCTCCAGCGCCAGCGTCGGGGCGGGGTCCAGCGCCAGGGCGAAGGGCAGCACCACCGGCAGGGAGATGGCGAACTGCCAGCCGGTGATGGCGTTCGGCCCCATGGTCCAGGCCGTCCGCTTGATGAGGACGTTGCCCAGCGCCCAGCTCAGCGCGCCGGTCAGCATGAAGGCGGGGCCGAGCGGCAGGGCGCCCAGCCGCAGCAGGTCGGGGCCGAGCAGGACGGCCAGGCCCGTCAGCCCGCAGGCCAGCCCCATCCACTGGCGCGGCCCCGGACGCTCGCCCAGGATGGGGATGGCCAGCAGCGTCGCCCAGGCCGGCATGGTGTAGGCGATGATCGCCGCCCCGGAGGTCGCCATATTCATCTGCCCGAAGGCGGAGCAGATGTTGAAGCCCGCCATGTTCAGCAGCGCGACGGCGACCAGCGGCCAGCGCTGCCCGCGCGGCACGGCCAGCGATTCCCCGCGCGACCGCGCGTAGGCGAACAGCACCGCCGCTCCGACGGCGAAACCCAGGCTGCGCAGCGTCCAGGGCTGGATCTGGGTGAGGATGATCTTGACGGCGGGCCAGTTCAGGCCCCAGCAGACGCTGATGAGGCCGACCAGCGACAGATCCAGCGCCCGAGCGCGGCTTATCATGGCATGGGATTCCGGGTGTGGGATGGATGCACTTCATTTCCCCTCTCCCCTCGGGGGAGAGGGTCAGGGTGAGGGGGATGCGCGTGGCGGGACGTGCGGCACAAGCGCAACCCCCTCACCGGCCCTGCGGGTCACCCTCTCCCCTGAGGGGAGAGGGTTGTTCCCGATCAGAACCTCACCGCGTCGCCGCCCTTCAGGGACAGCATGGCGCGGGCTTCGTCCGGCGTGGCAACCTCAAGCGCAAGCCCCTCGATCAGCTTGCGGACCATGGCGACTTGCTCGGCGTTGGAGGTGGCGAGGCGGCCCGGACCGGCCCACAGATTGTCCTCCAGCCCGACGCGCACGTTGCCGCCCAGCGCCAGCGACTGGGTGGCGATGGGCATCTGGTTGCGCCCGGCCCCCAGCACCGACCACACATACTGGTCGCCGAACAGCCGGTCGGCGGTGCGCTTCATGTGCATCACGTCCTCCGGATGCGCGCCGATGCCGCCCAGGATGCCGAACACCGACTGCACGAACAGCGGCGGCGTCACCAGCTTGCGGTCCAGGAAATGGGCCAGCGTGTAGAGGTGGGAGATGTCGTAGCACTCGAACTCGAATCGCGTCCCGTTGCCGGAGCAGGTCTTCAGGATGTGTTCGATGTCCTTGAAGGTGTTCTTGAAGACGAGGTCGCGGCTGTTCTCCAGATAGGTGCGCTCCCAGTCGTGCTGGAACTCGCTGAAGCGGTTCAGCATGGGGAACAGGCCGAAATTCATCGAGCCCATGTTCAGCGAAGCGACCTCCGGCTGGAACTGAGCGGCGGGGCGCAGCCGGTCCTCCACCGTCATGGCGGCGCTGCCGCCGGTGGTGATGTTCACCACGGCCTTCGTCGCCTGCTTGATGCGCGGCAGGAAGCGCTGGAACAGCTCCGGGTCCTGGGTCGGGCGGCCGGTCTCCGGGTCGCGGGCGTGCAGGTGGACGATGGCCGCGCCGGCCTCCACCGCGGCGATGGCCTCCGCCGCGATCTGGTCCGGCGTCACCGGCAAGTGCGGCGACATGCTGGGCGTGTGGATGGAGCCGGTGACCGCGCAGGTGATGATGACTTTCCGCGCGCTCTTCTTGGGCGTCGTCATGCTGTCCTCCCGTTGTTTCTTTCTCTGCCCGATCCCCTCTCCCGTCCCGCGAGAGGGTGCCCGCGTCAGCGGGCGGGTGAGGGTCAATCCAAGTATCAGTGCCGTCTTCGTGCCGGACCCTCACCCTCCCCATGGCTGCGCCATGGGTCCCCTCCCTCTCCCGGGGCGGGAGAGGGCCTGTTCAGATCACCGCTTCGATCAGGAAGGGGCCCTTGCGGGCGAAGGCAGCGGTCAGCAGGCGGTTGAAGCTTTCCGCGTCGGTGGCCTGTCCGCCCTCCACCCCCATGCCGCGGGCGAGCGCCACCCAGTCGAGGTCCGGGCGGCCCAGCTCCGTGCAGTTGCGGGCGTTCGGCCCCATGTCGCGGAAGCCGAGGTTGCCCAGCTCCCATTGCAGGATGCCGTAGCGGCGGTTGGCGAAGATGATGGTCACCACGTCGGCGTTCTCGCGCGCCTGGCTCCACAGGGCCTGGAGCGTGTACATGCCGCTGCCGTCCGCCTGGACGGTCACCACCTTGCGGTCGGGGCAGGCGATGGCGGCACCCAGCGCCAGCGGCATGCCGATGCCGATGGCCCCACCGGTGATGGTCAGCCAGTCGTGCGGGCGCGCCCCGGCGCAGGCCGTGTAGACCATGGGGCTGGAGGAAATCCCCTCGTCCACCACGATGGCCCCCTCCGGCAGCAGGGCCGCCAAGGATTGCCCGACGCTGTCGGCGGTCAACGAGCCGGTCGCCGGAGTGGGCGGGGCGAGCGGCTGCGCGGGAACCGGCGTCCCGGCGGCGCCCACCGCCTCGACCAGCCAGCGCAGGGCGGCCAAGGCGTCCGCGCCAGGCGGGGCGACGGTGTGGATGCGGCAATCCTCCGGAGCCAAACGGCTGGGCTTGTCGGGGTAGCCGAAGAAGCCGACCGGCTCGCCCGAACCGATCAGGACGACGTGCTTCGCCCCGGCCAGCGCGGCAATGCCGAGGTCGATGGGGTAGGGGAAACGCTCCACCGTCACGCGGCCCGCCCCGCGCTCGATGCGGGTGGCGCCGGTGTGGGCGTAGAGCTTGGCGCCGGTCGCGGCGGCGATCCGCCCGGCCAGGGCCAGCCCCTCCGCCCGCGTGGCGCGGCCGTTGAGCAGGACCACCACCCGCTCGCCGCTGCTTAGGGCGTCGGCGGCGGCGCGCAGGGCGCCGGCGTCCGGGGCGATGGGGGCGGGCGGCTCCACGATGATCGGGTCGGTCGCCGCCGTGTCGTCCCAGGAGGAGTCCGACGGCAGGATCAGCGTCGAGACGCCGCAGGGCGGGGTCAGCGCGGCGCGGATGGCCTCCGCGGTGTCCGCGGCGACCGAGGCCGCGTCCGGCACCGTGCGCACCCACGCCGACATCGGCTTCGCCAAGCCCTCCACGTCCGAGGTCAGCGGCGCGTCGACGCCGCGGTGCCACGTCGCGTGGTCGCCGACGATGTTGACCATCGGCACGCAGGCGCGCCGGGCGTTGTGCAGGTTGGCAAGCCCGTTCGCCAGCCCCGGCCCGAGATGCAGCAGCGTGGCCGCCGGACGGTCGGTCATACGGGCGTAGCCGTCCGCCGCACCCGTCGCCACCCCTTCGAACAGCGTCGGGACGCAGCGCGCGCCGGGCATGCTGTCGAAGGCGGCGAGCGCGTGCAACTCCGACGTGCCGGGGTTGGCGAAGCAGGTGTCGACGCCGTTCGCCACCAGCGTCCGGACCAGTATTTCCGCGCCCGGGATTTTTACGCCGGTCATCGTGCCGCCTCCGTAAGCCCGCCTTCGAAACCGTCCAGGAAGCTGGCGAGATTCACCGCCAGCGCATCGCAATCGTAACCGCCCTCCTGCACAACGACGGTCGGCAGGCCGGCGCCGGCGATCCTGCGGCCCAGCGCGGCGAAGCCCGGCGTCGTCACCTTGAAGAAGGCCAGCGGGTCGCCGACGTAGGTGTCGAAGCCAAGCGACAGCACCAGCGCCTCCGGCCCGAAGGCGGCGATGTGGGTCAGCGCCCCGTCCACCGCGTCGAGGAAGGTGGACTCCTCGGTGCCCATGGGCAGGGGAATGTTCAGGTTGCTGCCCAGCCCGCGGCCCTTGCCGCGCTCGTGCGCGTAGCCGGCGAACCAGGGGTAGAAGTTGTTGGGATCGCCGTGGATCGACACGACCAGCACGTCGTCGCGCTCGTAGAAGATCGCCTGCGTGCCGTTGCCGTGATGGACGTCCACGTCGAAGACGGCGACGCGCGGCGCGCGGCCCTGCTGGGCCAGCACCGGCAGCATTGCCTGGGCGGCGACGGCGGCGTTGTTGATGTAGCAGAAGCCCCCGGCCATATCGCGGGACGCGTGGTGCCCCGGCGGGCGGCACAGCGCGTAGGCCGCGCGCTCCTGACCGCTCGCCACCATCAGCGCCGCGTGGACCGCCGTGTCGGCGCCGCCGCAGACCGCCTCCCAGGTGCCGGCGCCGATCGGGCAGGCGGTGTCCGCCATGTGCCAGCCGGCCTGACCGACGATGCCCGTTGGATACTCGGCCATGTCGGTGTTGCGGTGAACGTTGGGGACGATGACCTCCGACGCGTCGGGCAGGGCCGACCAGCGGGCGTGGGCGGTTTCCAGGAAGCGCAGGTAATCGGCGGAATGCACCGCCGCGCGCGGGCCGGCGCCGTAGGACGGCGGCTCCTCCACCGTCGCGCCGCGCGCCCGCAGGGAGCCGACGAGCGCCTCCGCCCGTTCCGCCTTCTCCGGCGAGGGCTTCGGCTGGCCGCGCACCAGGAAGGTCGGCGGACGATGGCGCAACTGGGCCTCGGCAAAGACGTAGCGCATGGACAGGCTCCCGGAATGATTTTACCCCCCCCCCCCTCCGGGGAGAGGGTTAGGGTGAGGGGGTTGCGCGTGTCGGACCGTTCGGCAAAAGCGCAACCCCCTCACCCCGGCCCTCTCCCCAGGGGGGAGAGGGGGAAAAGATGGATGTTACCCGGCCGTCGCCAGAACCGCGTCGGCCAGAACCGCGCAGCCGGACGCGGCGTGCTCGGGCTTGATGTTCTCCGCCTCGTTGTGGCTGAGGCCGTTCTCGCAGGGGATGAAGATCATCGCCGTCGGCACCTTGCGCGCGACATAGACCGCGTCATGGCCCGCCCCGGACACGATGTCGCGGTGGCTGAGGCCGCGCCGCTCCACCGAGCGGCGGACGTGGCCGACCAGCTCCGGCGCGAAGGGCGTGGTCGGGAAGGCCCAGAAGTCGGTCAGCTCCAGCGTCAGGTCGCGCTTGTCCGCGATGGCGGCCAGCCGCTCGCGCAGCATCGCGTCCATGCGGGCCAGCGCGTCGGGGTCGGGGTTGCGCAGGTCGATGGTGAACCAGACGCGGCCGGGAATGACGTTGCGGGAGTCCGGGTGGACCTGGACGCGCCCGATGGTCGAGCAGGCGTCGCCGCCGACCTCCAGCGCGATGGCCTCCACCGCCTCCATCATCACCGCGGCCCCGGCCAGCGCGTCGCGGCGCAGGCGCATGGGCGTCGGCCCGGCGTGGGATTCGCGGCCCGTCACCGTCGCCTCGTACCAGCGCTGGCCCTGGGCGCCGGTCACCACGCCGATCTCCACGTCCTCGGCCTCCAGCACCGGGCCCTGCTCGATGTGCGCCTCGAAATAGGCGCCCATGGCGTGGCCGGTGACCGGGACCTCGCCCTTGTAGCCGATGCGCGCCAGCTCGTCGCCCAGGCGGACGCCGTCGGTGTCGCGGATGTCCAGCACATGGTCGAGCGTGAAGACGCCCATCGCCACGCCGGACCCGAGCATCGGCGGGGAGAAGCGCGCGCCCTCCTCGTTGGTCCAGACGATCAGGTCGATGGGGGCGTCCGTCTCGATGCCCTGGTCGTTGAAGCTGCGGATGACCTCCAGCCCGGCCAGCACGCCGTAGATGCCGTCGAAGCGGCCGCCGGTCGGCTGGGTGTCCAGATGGCTGCCCATGCAGACGGCGGGACGGTCGGGGTTGCGGCCCGGGCGGCGGGCGAAGATGTTGCCCACCTCGTCCACCGTCACGGTGCAGCCGGCCTCCTCGCACCAGCGCACGAAGAGGTCGCGCCCTTCCTTGTCGAGGTCGGTCAGCGCCAGCCGGCACAGGCCGCCCTTCGGCGTCGCGCCGATCGTCGCGAGATCCATCAGGGTCCGCCACAGGCGGTCGCCGTCGATGCGCAGGTCAGACATGGTCCCTATCCCGATCCCAATTCCGAATTAGTGTTGAGTGATGGCGCGAACCGCGGCCAGCAGCCCGGTCACCGTGGGCAGGCTCAGCCCCGCCCGTTTTGCCAATTCCAGCGGCGCGTCCAGCACCGCCTCGATCTCCGCCCGCCGGCCCGCCGCCACGTCGGCGCGCAGCGCCGGGCGGATGCGGCCCGGGTGCTGGGCCAAGGTCCACACATCTTCGACCTTCGCCGCCGCCGGATGGCCGAGCGCCGCCGACAGGGCCAGCACGTCCTCCACCAGCGCGGCGAAGGTCGGCTGCAGCGCGTCGTCGTGGGCGATCTCCTGCGCCGTCTTGCCGGTGGCGAGGCCGAGCAGGCCGAAGGCGAAGGGCGCCAGCAGCGCCGTCCACACCTCCGCCCGGATGTCCGGCACGGCCAGCGCGTTGAAACCGCCCGCCCCGAACAGAGCCGCCAAGTCCCTGGCACCTTCGTTCCCCGCCACCGGGCCGAGGGCGAGACGCAGCCCGCCGAGATGCCGCAAATAGCCGGGGGTCCGCCGCTCCACCGCCACGCGGGCGACGGCGCCGACGATGCGGTCCGCCGGGATGGCGTCCGACAGCAGCCCCTTCGGATCGACCGCAGCCAACGGGCCGCCGATGGCCTCGCCCGCCGGGTACCACCAGGGGATGCCGCCAACCACCGGCACCAGCCGCGTCTTCGGCCCCAGCAGGGGAAGCAGCAGGTCCAGCACGTCGGTCAGCAGCGGCGCGGGCACCGCCAGCACGACCACGTCCTGCGGTCCGAGGGCCAGCGTGTCGTCGGTCACCTCGGGCCGCACCGTCACCGGACGGCCCGAGGGGCCTTCGACCGTCAGGCCGTCGCGCCGCAGCGTGTCGAGCGTCCGCCGCCGGGCGACCAGCGCGGCCGGCAGCCCGGCGGCGGTCAGCCGCGCGGCGATCAGACCGCCGACCGCCCCGGCCCCGATGACGGCGACCTTCATGCCGGCCCCGTCAGGCGCTGCTGCGCAGGGCGGCCGACCGCCGCGTCACCGGAACCACGTCCTCCGGGATGGTCCAGCCCTTGCCGGGGATGGCGTCCAGGAGAGTGCGGGTGTAGGCGTGCTGCGGGTTGCCGAACACCTCCTTGGCCGGGCCGATCTCGACGATGCGGCCCTTCTGCATGACCGCGATGGTGTCGCAGATCTGGGCGGCGATGCGCAGGTCGTGGGTGATGAACAGCATCGACAGGTTCAGCCGGTGCCGCAGATCCTCCAGCAGGTCGAGCACCTGCGCCTGCACCGACACGTCGAGCGCCGACACCGGCTCGTCGGCGATCAGCAGCTTGGGCTCCAGCGCCAGGGCGCGGGCGATCGAGATGCGCTGGCGCTGCCCGCCGGAGAACTCGTGCGGGAAGCGCTCCGCCGCCGAGGCGTCGAGCCCGACGAGCGTCAGCAGCGCCTTCGCCTTCTCCAGCGCCTTGCGGCGGTCCTCGCCGAAGGCCACCGGTCCCTGGGTGATGATGTCGCCCACGGTGTGGCGCGGGTTCAGCGAGGCGTAGGGGTCCTGGAAGACCATCTGCACGTGCCGCCGGTAGGGCCGGAAGGCCGGGCGCGACAGTGACAGCAGATCGACCCCTTCGAACAGGATCCTGCCCGAATCCGGCTTGATCAGCCCGACGATGGAGCGGCCCAGCGTCGACTTGCCGGAGCCGGACTCGCCGACCAGACCGACCGTCTCGCCCTGGTGGATGGTCAGGGACAGGTCGTCGCCCGCCACCACCTTGCGCCCCGGCGTGAAGAATCCGCCGCCGAGGTGGAAGGTCTTGCACACCTTCTCCGCCGTCAGCACCGGCTGGCGCGCACGGGTGAAGTCGTCGCGGTGCTCGATCAGGTGCGGGACGGCGGCGATGAGCTGGCGGGTGTAGGGATGCCGAGGGTGGTTCAGCACCTCCTCGGCGGTGCCGATCTCCACGATCCGGCCGCGCTGCATCACGGCCACGCGGTGGGCGATCTCCGCCACCACGCCGAAGTCGTGGGTGATGAACATCACGCCCATGCGGCGCTTGGCCTGGATGTCCTGGATCAGCTCCAGGATCTGCTTCTGGGTGGTGACGTCGAGCGCGGTCGTCGGCTCGTCGGCGATCAGGATGTCCGGCTCGACCGCCAGCGCCATGGCGATCATCACGCGCTGGCGCTGGCCGCCCGACAGGCGGAACGGGTAGCTGCGGCGCAGATGGTCCGGCTCCGGCAGGCCGACGGAGGCGAGAAGCTCCACCACGCGCGCCCGGCGGGCGGCGCGGTCGAGCGTGGTGTGGTAGCGCAGAACCTCGTCGATCTGGTCGCCGACCCGCATCAGCGGGTTCAGCGCCGTCATCGGCTCCTGGAAGATCATGGCGATGCGGCCGCCGCGCAAGCTCCGCTGGTCGCGCTCCGGCAGGCTGAACACGTTGGTGCCCTGGTGGCGGATCTCGCCGGCCGACACCGTCACCGCCTTGGGCAGCAGGCCCAGCACGGCGTGCGCGGTCATCGACTTGCCCGACCCGGACTCGCCGACCACGCAGAGGATTTCCCCGGGCTCCAGCGTGAAGGTCAGGTCCTCGACCGCGTGCGGGCGGTCGGCGCCGCGCGGCAGGTCGATGGTCAGGTTGCGGACGTCGAGGAGAGGCGTCTCGGTCATCAGGAACGGCCCTTTCGCGCCAGCTTGGGATTCAGCGCGTCGTTCAGCCCCTCACCCACGAGGTTGAGGGCAAGCACGGTCAGAAGGATCGCGATGCCGGGGAAGAAGCTCATCCACCAGGCCTGACGGATCACCGTGCGGGCCGCACCCACCATGTAGCCCCAGCTCATCAGGTTCGGATCGCCGAGCCCGAGGAAGGAGAGGGAGCTTTCCAGAAGGATTGCCGTCGCCACCATCAGCGAGGCCGACACGATGATCGGGGACAGGCTGTTGGGCAGGATCTGGCGCCAGATGATCGTCATGTTCGACTGGCCGGTGGTCACCGCGGCGTGCACGAACTCGCGGCTCCGCAGGCTCATGAACTCGCCGCGCGCCAGCCGCGCCAGCGGCGGCCAGGAGACGATGGCGATGGCCAGCACGATGGAGGTCAGCGACGGCGTGAAGATCGCCACCAGCACCACGGCCAGCACGAAGTTCGGGATGGTCTGGAACAGCTCGGTGAAGCGCATCACCAGATCGTCGACGCGGCCGCCGTAGAAGCCGGAGACGGCCCCCAGGAACACGCCGATCAGCACGGCGACGGCGGTCGAGGTCAGGCCGATCAGCAGCGACACCCGCGCCCCGTGGGCGATGCCCGCCGCGATGTCGCGGCCCAGCGTGTCGGAGCCGAGCAGCGCGTCCTCCGACAGCGGCGGCTGGAAGGGCATCGCGGTCATGTCCCACGGGCTGGCCGGGTAGAGCACGTCGGCGAAGGCCGCCATCAGGACGATCAGGGTCAGGAAGGCCAGCCCGATCACCGCGCCCTTGTTGCGGGCGAAGGCGCCCCAGAAGCCGGACCCCTTGCGGGACGGCGTGATGGCCGCGGCGGTCATGGCGCCACCTCGATGCGCGGATCGACGAGGGAATAGATCAGGTCGGTCAGCAGGTTGAACACCACCACCACCACCGAGGTCAGAAGGAAGATGCCGAGCAGGACCTGATAGTCGCGCTGCAACACGGCCTCGAAGGCGAGGCGCCCGATGCCGGGGAGCGCGAAGACGGTCTCGATCAGGATGGAGCCGCCGATCAGGTGGCCCGCCTGGAACCCCGCCACCGTGATGACGGGCAGGATGGCGTTGCGCAGGATGTGCACCGACACGATGCGCCATTCCGGCAGGCCCTTGGCCCGCGCCGTCTTGACGAAGTCCATGTCGCGCACCTCCAGGATCGAGGCGCGGGTCAGCCGGGTGTAGACGGCCATGTAGAAGAGGCCGAGCGTGGTCACCGGCAGCACGAGGTGCTTCGCCTTGTCGAGGAAGGCCTCCCAGCCGGTGTAGCCGGCGCCGATGCTCTCCGTGCCGAAGGCGGGCAGCCAGCCGAGATTGACCGAGAAGAGAAGGATCAGCATCAGCCCGATCCAGAAGATCGGCGTCGCGTAGGCGGTCAGTCCGACCACGGTGATGGCGGTGTCCGACCAGGTGCCGGCGCGCATCGCCGCCAGCGTGCCCAGCGCGATGCCGCCGAGCAGGGCCAGCACGAAGGCGGTCAGCGTCAGCGACAGGGTGACGGGCAGGCGGTCCATCAGCAGGTCGAAGACGGGGCGCTGCTGGCGGTAGGAATAGCCGAGATCGGCCTGCACCACCTTGGACATGTAGGTGCCGAGCTGCTCGTACAGGGGGCGGTCGAGGCCGAACTGCTGGCGGAGCTGTTCGACGAACTTGGCATCGGCGGCCCCGGCCTCGCCCGCCATCACCGCGGCGGGATCGCCGGGTGCTGCGTGGACCAGGAAGAAGTTGAACACGGCGATCGCCAGAATGACGAAGACCGCCTTCACCAGCCTCTGTGAGATGAATAGGGCGATGCGGGGCATGTTGTCACTCCTGGGATGCGTTTTGCCCCCTCCCTGACCCTCCCCCGCTTCGCAGGGGAGGGGACTGCCGCCGCTTCGCCCCAAAC
>NZ_WHOR01000075.1:0-22057 GCF_013340925.1 Azospirillum formosense | reverse complement strand
CAGCAGGGGGCCTCCGACATTCATCTGGGCACCGGCCGGGATCTGATGCACATCGGAACGCCCTTTCCCGGGACGACCGGCGGCGGCCCCCTGCTGCGCCTCAGCCGGCGCTTGACCGACGGGGATGGCGGCTTTGCGGGCATCGTGATCGCCAACATCGACCCCGACATCCTGGCGGAGTTCTACCAGCAGGCGAATCTGGGGCCGCTGGGGGCGGTGACCCTGATCGGGATGGACAAGATGATCCGCGCCCGCGGCGCCTCGCGGGGCGTCGAGGCGGTCGGTTTCGCCATCCCCCAATCCCGCCTGTGGGAGGCGTTGGGGCGGTCGCTCGCCGGCGTCTATTGGCAGGAGTCGCAGACCGACGGCGTCCTGCGCGCTTTCGCTTACCGCATGGTGGAGAGCTATCCGCTGGTCGCGACGGTGGGCGTCGCGCGGGTGGACATCGAGGCGGGGGTGGCCGACCTGCGCAACACGCTGTTCCTGCTGGCGGCGATCCTGACCGCGTCCATTCTGCTGGTGACGCTGTTCCTTCTGGTGCAGCACCGCACCGCGGAGCGGTTGCGCGCCGCGCTGGCGCTGAACCGCAACTTCCTGGCCCGCGTCAGCCATGAACTGCGCACGCCGCTGAACGCCATCCTCGGCTTCTCGGAAATCATCCGCGACCAGATGCTGGGGCCGCAGGCCGGCGGGCGTTACGCCGACTACGCCCACGACATTCATGAATCGGGGCGGCACCTGCTGGGGCTGATCAACGACATCATGGATCTGTCGCGGCTCCAGGCGGGGACGCTGCCTCTGCATCGGGAGAATCTCGACGTCGCTCCGGTCGTCGAATGGGCGTTCCGCATGGTGGCGCCGCAGGCCGACGCCAAGGCCATCCGCTTGGACATGCATGTCGAGCCGGGGCACCACAGCGTCTCGGCGGACGAGCGCGCCTTGAGGCAGATGCTCCTGAACCTGCTGACCAACGCCGTCACCTTCACGCCGGATGGCGGGCGCATCCTGGTGTCGGTCGGCGGCGGAGCGGCCGGCGGATGCCGCGTGCGGGTGACGGACAACGGCATCGGCATGACGCCGGAACAACTCCACCAAGCCGCGGAGCCCTTTGGGCAGCCCGCGGTGCATGTGGCGTTGCCGGGGCAGGGCGGCGGGCTGGGGCTGCCCATCGTCAAGTCGCTGATGGAGGCCCATGGCGGGCGCCTGCGCATCGACAGCCGGCCCGGCGAGGGCAGCCAGTTCACGCTGGAATTCGCCGCCTGATCCGAACCCCATCCGCAGCCAAATCCGCCTTGCGGGATTTTCCGGGCGGGGCCGCAAAGCCGTGGCGAAACCAGGGGCGCTTCGGCATACTCCGCGCCGGTTTGCCGAAAACAATGTTTTCGCAGGCCCCAAGTTTTCGCATAGGCCCGCGCGCGCCGCGCCGGGCGGCTGGTCCAGGGAAGATCGAATGTTGCGTGCAGTGGCGCGTGTCTGTGCCGTCCTCGTCGCGTCCTCAACCCCCGTCATCGCCGCCGACGCGCCGCCCGAGCCGGTGCCCTTCGGCGTGTCCTCCGCCGAGGTGGTGGCGGAGCGCGACGTGCCGCAGGCCTGCTTCACCTTCACCGACCGGCTGGAGAAGTCGCGCGCGGTGAACTACCGCGACTATGTGGAGGTGACGGCGGCTGGCGGCGGGGCGGCCTTCGACGGGACCGCCGTCGCCCGCGACCGCACGCTCTGCGTCGAGGGGCTGAAGCACGGGCAGAGCTACCGCATCACCCTGCGCGACGGGCTGCCGGGCAGCGACGGGAAGCGCCTGCCCAACCCCGACGCGCGCGACATCGAGGTGCCGAACCGCAAGCCGGCGCTGGCCTTCCGCGGGGCGGGCTACATCCTGCCGCGCATCGGCGCCGACGGGCTTCCCCTGCGCTCCATCAACCTCGATCGGGCGAAGCTCCAGGTGCTGCGGATCAACGACCGCAGTCTGGTCGAGAAGATCTATTTCGGCCGCATCGGCCAGCAGATGTCGGACCACGAGGTCGGCGAGATCCTCGACCGCTCCGGCCAGGAGGTGTGGCGCGGCGAGATGGCGATCAGCAACAGCCGCAACCAGGCGGTGGTGACGCCCTTTCCCATCGACGCCGTGCTGGGCCGGCTGGAGCCCGGCGTCTACATCGCCGTGGCCAGCACCGAGGACATCAAGCCCGGCGGCTGGGACCACAAGGCGACCCAGTGGTTCGTCGTCTCCGACCTCGGCCTGAACGCCATCACCGGCGAGGACGCGCTGGTCGTCTTCGCCCGCTCCGTGAAGGGCGCGACGCCGGAGGCCGGCGTGGAACTGCGCCTGCTCGCCCGCAACAACGAGGAGCTTGGCAAGGCGCTGACCGGCGCGGACGGGCTGGCGCGCTTCGACCTCACCGCCCTGCGCGCCGCCGGACGGGAACCGGTGCAGGCGCTGTTCGCCTACCGCGGGGCGGGGGATTTCGGCTTCCTCGACCTCGTGACGCCGACCCTGGCCAACGCGCCGCCGCCGGGCGGGGCGCCAAACGCGGCTCCGGGCGGTGTGGCGGCGGCGGTCCCGGCGCGCCCGGTCCCCGGCCAGCCCGACGCCTTCCTCTACACCGAGCGCGGCATCTACCGCCCCGGCGAGACGGTGCATCTGGCGATGCTGCTGCGCGACGCCGACGCCAAGCCGGTCACCGGCCGTCCCGTCACGCTGAAGATCCAGCGCCCGGACGGCTTCGAGGTGGACCGCCGCCCGCTTGCCGAATCCGGCGGCGGCAGCTTTGCCGCCCGCGTCGAGATCCCGGCCAACGCCATGACCGGCACCTGGGCCGTCACCGCCCACGGCGAGCCGGAGGCCGGGAGCCAGCCGAACACGATGGGGCCGGTGCTGGGCCGCGCCGAATTCCTGGTCGAGGACTTCGTCCCGCCGCGCCTTGAGATCGCCCTCGCCGCCGAGGCGGCGGAGCTTCCGGCGGACGGCAAGACGACCCTGACCATCGACGGGCATTTCCTCTACGGCGCCCCGGCGGCGGGCCTGCCGGGCGAGCTGGCGGTGACGTTGCGCGCCGCGGCGAATCCCTACCCGAACCTGCCCGGCTACCGCTTCGGCCTGACCCAGGAGGAGGTGAAGCCGCTGCGCAGCGACCTGCCGGGCTTCACGACCAACCGCAACGGGCAGGCCAAGGCCGACCTCGCGCTGCCCAAGGCGCCGGAGAGCACCAAGCCGCTGGAGGCGGTGGTCCGCGCCACCCTGCTGGACATCGGGGGCCGCTCGGTCAGCCGCGATCTGGTCCTGCCGGTGCGCCACCAGCCCTTCGCCGTCGGCATCCGCCCGCGCTTCGAGGGCGACGGGGTGCCGGAAGGCGCCACCGCCGGCTTCGACGTGGTGGCGGTCGGGCCGGACGGCCAGCCGATGGACAAGGAGGACCTCTCCTACGAGCTGTTCGAGGAGGAGTACGACTACGCCTGGTTCGAGGCCAACGGGCGCTGGGACTACAAGGTCACGGTGCGCGACCAGCGGGTGACCGGCGGCACGCTCGCCGCCCAGGCGGCCAAGCCGGCTTCCGTGGAGGCCCCGGTGGGCGCCGGACGCTACCGGCTGGAGGTCTTCGATCCCAAGACCGGCGTGGCGAGCAGCCTGCGCTTCGCCGCCGGCTGGTGGATGACCCCGACCGCCGGCGAGCGTCCCGATCAGGTGGACGTGACCGTCATGCTGCCCGCCTACAAGGGCGGCGAGACCGCCTGGGTCTACGTCAAGCCACCCTACGACAGCGAGGTGCTGATCACCGTCGCCGACCGCAGGATCCGCCACGCCTCCACCCGCCGCATCGGGCCGGAGGGGGCCTTCCTGGAGATCCCCGTCGATCCGACCTGGACCGGCGGCGTCTATGTGCTGGCGACCGCCTTCGGCGCCCCGGACGCCGCGGGCGGCCCGTCGAAGGGCGTGGCGCGCCGCGCCGTCGGCCTGTCCTGGCTGGCGGTGGACGGGGACGAGCGGGCGCTGGACGTGCGCGTCGCCGCCCCGGCGCAGACCGAGCCCCGCCGCTCCGTCACCGCCGAGGTGGTGGTGGAGGGCGCGCCGGAGGGCCAGCCGGCCTATGTGACGGTCGCCGCGGTGGATGACGCCGTGCTCCAGCTCACCGACCAGCATTCGCCGAACCCCATCGACCATTATCTGGGCAAGCGCCGCCTGGGCGTGGAGCTGCGCGATTCCTTCGGGCGGCTGATCGATCCGGCGGTCCTGGACGCCACCCGCACGCGTCCCGGCGCCGCTCCGCGGCTGCGTCAGGTCGGCGTCACCGTTCCGCAGAAGTCGGAGCGCGTCGTCTCCCTGTTCTCCGGCGTGCTGACCGTGGGGCCGGAAGGCAAGGTGGCGGTGCCGCTGGACGTTCCCGACTTCCAAGGCCGGCTGCGCCTGATGGCCGTGGCCTGGAGCGGGGACAAGCTGGGCCGCTCCGAATCCTCCATGCTGGTCGCCGATCCGGTGCTGGCCGACCTGGGCCTGCCGCGCTTCCTGGCGCCGGGGGACCGGGCGGTGGTCCCGGTGACGCTCGACAACGTCGCCGGCCCGGCGGGCGCCTACACCATCTCCCTGATCGCCGGCGGTGCCGTGTCGCTCAGCGAAGGCAGCATCGCCGTGCCCGAGCTGGGCAAGGGCAAGCGGGCCACCGCCGGGCGGGTCCTGACCGCCAACGGCGTCGGCACGGGCCACATCGCGCTGGACGTGACCGGGCCGGACGGCCTGCGCATCACGCGCCAGTGGGAAATCCCGGTGCGCCCGGCCTCGCCGCTGGTCACCCGCCGCACCGCCTCCATGCTGGCCCCGGAGCGCGGCGTCGAGCTGCCCGCCGACCTGTTGAACGGCCTGCGTCCGGAGACCGCGACGGCGGCCCTGTCGCTCGGCAACCTGCCAGACCTCGACATTCCCGGCCTGCTGACCGCGCTGGAGCGCGGCGGCCCCGGCGGGCTGGAGATGACGGCCAGCCGTGCGCTGCCCCTGCTGTCGCTGGGCGACGTTGCGGTCGCGCTGGGCGTCGCCTCGGACGAGCGGGTGAAGGCGCGGGTGCAGCGGTCGGTGGACCGGGTGCTGACCTTCCAGCGGATGGATGGCGCCTTCGCCGGCTGGTCGCCGAAGGGGGAGGCCGATTCCTGGCTGACCGCCTACGCGCTGGATTTCCTGGGCCGCGCCAAGGCCGCCGGTTACCGCGTGCCGGAGGGCCCCTACCGCAAGGGGCTGGACGGGCTGCGCGGCGCGCTCGACAACGCCTGGGTGGAGGCCGACGAGCAGCCGGCCCGCGCCTACGCGCTCTATGTGCTGGCCCGCGCCAAGATGATCGACGCGGGGGCCGTCCGCTACTTCCAGGAGACCTTCTGGGACAAGCTGCAGACCGACTTCGCCCGCGCCCAGGTCGCCACGGCCATCGCCGCTCTGGGCGACAAGGACCGCGCGGCGGAAGCCTTCGGCCGGCTGTCCGGCGCCCGCGTCGTGTCGGCCAGCCTGCGCGACTACGGCTCGTCGCTGCGCGACGAGGCCGGCGTGGTGGCTCTGATGGGCGAGAGCGGTGTGGTCGAGCGGGATCGCCTGACCCAGGCGACCGAGCGCCTGTCCAAGACCTACGCCGCCGTCCGCACGACCGGCGTGCAGGAGCAGGCGTGGCTTCTCCAGGCGGCGAAGGCGCTGATCGACCGGGCGCCGGCGATGAAGATCGCCCAGAAGGACCAGCAAGGGGCCGAACAGGTCACCGAGGGGGCGAAGCCGCTGTTCCAGCGCATCGACCCGGCGGCTCCGCCGGCCATCCGCAACGCCGGGGGCGAGCCGCTGCGCCAGATCCTGTCGGTGTCCGGCATCGCCGACGCGGCGCCGGGGGCGGAGGAACAGGGCATGACCGTCACCCGCAGCCTGTTCGACATGACCGGCCGGCCCGCCGATCCGGGCGCCGTCCGTCCGAACGACCGGCTGGTGGTGATTCTGGAGGGCAGCGCCTCCGATCCGGTGGACCGGCAGGGTCTGGTGTCCGATCCGCTGCCCGCCGGCTTCGAGATCGAGGCCGCCCGCTTCGCCGGGGGCGGGGCGCCGCTGGGCGACCTGTCCTGGCTGGGTGAACTGACCGCGCCCCGCGCCGTCGATTACCGCGACGACCGCTTCGTCGCCGCGCTCGACATGACGAAGCAGGCGCCGCGCTTCCGGCTGGTCTATCTGGTGCGTGCGGTGACGCCCGGCGACTACGCCCAGCCCGGTGCGACGGTGGAAGACCTCTATCGCCCGCACCAGTCGGCCCGCACCGCCGCGTCGCGCCTGCGCGTCCTGCCGGAGTAAGCGGCCCAAACGGAAAAGCCCCATCGCCCGCCGTGCGTGGGCGATGGGGCTTTTGCTTTTCCCGGACCGGCTTGTCCGGTTCGGCCGGTCTCAGACGATCTTCTTGTGGTCGTCGTCGCGCTGGCGGGTGACGAGCATCAGGATGGCCACCACGACCGCGAAGAAGGCGGTCAGCGCCACGTAGAACAGCAACGCGACCCCGACCGTCAGGGTGCCGATCAGCACCATGGCGAGTATCCAGACGCCCAGCGATACGATGGCGCGCGACGACATCGGCTGTCCCAACCCTGCTTGCCGTGACTCCGGTTTGTCCTGCCCTGTCACCGGCCGTTGCGCCCGGCCATTCCTGGCCTGGGTCCGCCGGCGGCTTTGTTCGTTGAGTGTCCCGAGCCTGCCATAGCTGGGTAGGCGCACCGCCCGTGGCATGCTGTCACAGCGCGCCCGCGCCGCACCCCGGATGGCCATCGGGAGGGCGCCCGAATGGGAGCCGGCTGCCCGCTTGACAGCAAATGGCAAGCACCTTACCTTTACGTAAACGTCAACCCATAACGATCATGGGTAATGACGAGTCAGGGAAGGGTGGGGAATGTCGCAACCCGCAAGGTTGATGGGGCTGGGCACGCGCCCCGATATCGGGCTGGACGCCGGACTCGACCCCGGCGCGGACGGTGCCGGACGCTCCTTCGCCATCGGTGAGTTGGCCGACGAGTTCGGGCTGACCCACCGCACCATCCGCCATTACGAGGACGAAGGGCTGCTGGCGCCGGAGCGCGACGGCACCACCCGGGTCTACGGCCACCGCGACCGCGCGCGCCTCGCGCTGATCTGCCGGGGCAAGCGGCTGGGCTTCAGCCTGGCCGAGATCAAGGAATTCCTCACCCTCTACGACGCGGACGAGATCCAGAAGGAGCAGATGCGCTTCATGCAGCGCATCGCCCGCCGCCGCATCGCCGACCTGGAACGGCAGCTTCAGGACGTCCAGCAGACGCTGGGCGAGCTGCGCATCATCGACACCCAGATCTCCGACCATTTCCGCAAGAACGGAATCACGGAGACGCACACCCCGGAGGACACGCAACCATGACCTCGGCGCCTTTGACCACGCCCGCCAATCCGGTCGTCATCGCCGGCTACGCCCGCTCCCCCTTCGCCTTCGCCAACAAGGGCGAGCTGGCGAAGGTCCGTCCCGACGACCTGCTGGCCCATGTCGCCGCGGCGCTGGTCGAGCGCACGGGCGTCAACCCGCAGGACATCGAGGATGTGGTCGTCGGCTGCGCCTTCCCCGAGGGCGAGCAGGGCATGAACATCGCCCGCACCGTGTCCTTCCTGGCGAAGCTGCCGCTGACCGCCGGGGCCACCACCATCAACCGCTATTGCGGCTCCTCGATGCAGGCGATCCATCAGGCGGCCGGCGCCATCCAGATGGGGGCGGGCGAGGTCTTCCTGTGCGGCGGCATCGAGTCGATGAGCCGCGTCCCGATGATGGGCTACAACCCGCTGCCCCATCCGGGCCTGAAGGACCATTATCCGGAAGCCTACTGCTCGATGGGCGTCACGGCGGAGAATGTCGCCCGCCGCTATGAGATTTCCCGCGCCGATCAGGAGGCGATGGCCGCCGAGTCCCACGCCAAGGCCGCTGCGGCGCAGCAGGCCGGGCGCCTCGCCGAGGAGATCGTCGCCATCCAGACGGCCGCCGGCCTCGTGGAGCGCGACGGCTGCATCCGCCCCGGCACCAGCGGCGAGACGCTGAGCGGCCTGAAGCCCGCCTTCCTGGCCGACGGCTCGGTCACCGCCGGCACCTCCTCCCCGCTGACGGACGGCGCCTCGGCCGTGCTGGTGACGACGGAAGCCTACGCCAAGGCCAACGGCCTGCCGATCCTCGCCCGCATCCGCTCCGTCGCGGTGGCCGGCTGCGCGCCGGAGGTGATGGGGCTCGGCCCGGTCCCGGCGGCGCGGAAGGCGCTGGCGCGCGCCGGCCTGTCCATCCGCGACATCGACGTGATCGAGCTGAACGAGGCCTTCGCCGCCCAGGCCATCGCCTGCATGCGCGACCTCGACATCGACCCGGCCAGGGTGAACCTGGACGGCGGGGCCATCGCGCTCGGCCACCCGCTCGGCGCCACCGGCGCCCGCATCACCGGCAAGGCCGCGGCCCTGCTGAAGCGCGAGGGCAAGCAATTCGCCCTGGCCACCCAGTGCATCGGCGGCGGCCAGGGCATCGCCACGGTCCTGGAAGCGGTCTGACGGCGGCGGGACAGGGAGGCACCAACCATGCAGATCAAACGCGCCGCCGTGATCGGCTCCGGCGTGATGGGCAGCGGCATCGCCGCCCATTTCGCCAACGCCGGCATCCCCGTCGTCCTGCTCGACATCCCCGCCAAGGAGGGTGACGACCGCAGCGCCATCGCCAAGGGGGCCATCCAGAGGCTCCTGAAGACCGACCCCGCGCCCTTCATGCACCCGAAGAACGCCAAGCTGGTGACTCCGGGCAATCTGGAGGATGACCTCGCCCTGCTGGCCGACGTCGACTGGATCGTCGAAGCCATCGTCGAGAACCCGGCGGTCAAGGCCGACCTCTACCGGCGCATCGACCCGGTGCGCAAGGCAGGCTCCGTGGTGTCGTCCAACACCTCGACCATCCCGCTGGGCGTGCTGGTCGAGGGGCAGTCGGACGCCTTCAAGCGCGACTTCCTGATCACCCACTTCTTCAACCCGCCGCGCTACATGCGACTGCTGGAGATCGTCGGCGGCGAGGCCACCCGGCCCGATGCGCTGGCCGCCGTCGCCGATGTCGGCGACCGCGCGCTGGGCAAGGGCGTGGTGCGCTGCAAGGACACGCCGGGCTTCATCGCCAACCGCATCGGCGTCTACTGGATCCAGACGGCGATCAACGCCGCCGTCGATCTCGGCCTGACGGTGGAGGAGGCCGACGCCATCGTCGGCCGCCCCATGGGCATCCCGAAGACCGGCGTGTTCGGACTGGTCGATCTCGTCGGGCTCGACCTGATGCCGCACATCGCCAAGAGCCTGCTGGCGACCCTGCCGGAGAACGACCCCTACCGCGCCGCCTTCCGCGAGCACCCCGTCATCACCCGGATGATCGCGGAGGGCTATACGGGCCGCAAGGGCAAGGGCGGCTTCTACCGCCTGAACCGCGAGGGCGGCGGCAAGGTCAAGGAAGCCATCGACCTGTCCACCGGCGCCTATCGCCGCTCCGACAAGCCGAAGCTGGAGAGCGTGTCGGCCGCCGGGCGCGACCTGCGGGCGCTGGCCGACTTCCCCGACAGGACCGGGCAGTACGCCCGCCGGGTGCTGGCCCACACGCTGGCCTACGCCGCGTCTTTGGTGCCGGAGATCGCCGACAGCATCGTCGCGGTCGATGAGGGGATGCGGCTCGGCTACAACTGGAAGCAGGGGCCGTTCGAGCTGATCGACCGGCTGGGCACCGCCTGGTTCGCCGACCTCTGCCGCAGCGAGGGCATTCCCGTCCCGCCGCTGGTCGAGCAGGCCGCCGGCCGGCCCTTCTACCGGGTGGAGGACGGCAGGCTCCAGCATCTGACCACCGCCGGCCTCTACGACACCGTGGTGCGTCCCGACGGCGTTCTGCTGCTGTCCGACATCAAGCGGGCGTCGAAGCCGGTGTGGAAGAACGGCTCGGCCAGCCTGTGGGACATCGGCGACGGCGTGCTGTGCGTCGAGTTCACCGGCAAGATGAACGCGCTGGACGGCGACGTCATGGCTGCCTACGGCAAGGCGATGAAGCTGATCGGCGATGGGCCAAACAATAATAAGGGGGGCGACTGGAAGGCCCTGGTCATCCACAACGAATCCGACAACTTCTCGGTCGGCGCCAACCTCGGCCTCGCCTTGTTCGCCCTGAACGTCGGGCTGTGGCCGCAGATCGAGGAGCTGGTGGAGGGCGGCCAGCGCGCCTACCGCGCCCTGAAGTATGCCCCCTTCCCGGTGGTGTCGGCGCCCAGCGGCATGGCGCTCGGCGGCGGCTGCGAGATCCTGCTGCATTCCGATCATGTTCAGGCCCACGCCGAGACCTACGTGGGTCTGGTCGAGGTCGGCGTCGGGCTGATCCCCGGCTGGGGCGGCTGCACCGAGATGCTGGCCCGCCACGCCGCCAACCCACGGACCCCGAAGGGGCCGATGCCGCCGGTCGCCGGGGCCTTCGAGACCATCAGCCTCGCCAAGGTCGCCAAGTCGGCGGCGGAGGCCAAGGACCTGCTGTACCTGCGCGCGAGCGACGGCATCACCATGAACCGCGACCGACTGCTGGCCGACGCCAAGGCCAAGGCGCTGGAGCTGGCCGCACACTACACCCCGCCCGAGAAAGTCACCTACACGCTGCCCGGTCCCAACGGGCGGGCCGCGCTGGAGCTGTTCCTGGAAGGCTTCGCGCTCCAGGGCAAGGCGACGCCGCACGACATGGTCGTCTGCGGCAAGCTGGCCGAAATCCTGACCGGCGGACCGAAAGCCGACGTCACCCAGCCGGTGACCGAGGACCAGATGCTGGCGCTGGAGCGCAAGGCCTTCATGGAACTGGTGCGCACCGAGGGCACCATCGACCGGGTGGAGCACATGCTGACCACCGGCAAGCCGCTGCGGAACTGATGGGGGAGGACTGAGCAATGCCGATCTACAAGGCTCCGCTGGAGGATGTCCGCTTCGTCCTCGACGAGATCGTCGGGGCGGGCAAGCTGGCCGAACTGCCGGGTTACGAGGACGCCACCCCCGACCTGATCGCCCAGGTCCTGGAGGAGGGCGCCAAGCTGTGCGAGGAGGTGCTGTTCCCGCTGAACCAGTCCGGCGACGGGGAGGGCTGCACCTTCGAGAACGGCGTGGTGCGCACGCCCAAGGGCTTCAAGGAGGCCTACGCCACCTACATCGAGGCGGGCTGGCAGGGGCTGTCCTGCGACCCGGCCTATGGCGGGCAGGGGCTGCCCAAGCTGGTGAACACCATGCTGGAGGAGTTCATCTGCTCCGCCAACCTCAGCTTCGGCATGTATCCGGGCCTGTCGCTGGGCGCCTACAACGCGCTCTCCACCTATGGCTCGGAGGCGTTGAAGCAACGCTTCCTCGGCCGGCTGGTCGACGGCACCTGGGCGGGCACCATGTGCCTGACCGAGCCGCATTGCGGCACCGACCTGGGGCTGATCCGCACCAGGGCGGTCCCGCAGGAGGACGGCAGCCACAGGATCACCGGCACGAAGATCTTCATCTCCGCCGGCGAGCATGATCTGACCGAGAACATCCTGCATCTGGTGCTGGCGCGCCTGCCCGACGCGCCGGCCGGGACGCGCGGCATCAGCCTGTTCCTGGTGCCCAAGTTCCTGCCCAAGGAGGACGGCTCGGTCGGGCCGCGCAACGGCGTCGCCTGCGGCTCCATCGAGCACAAGATGGGCATCAAGGCGTCGGCGACCTGCGTCATGAACTTCGAGGACGCCACCGGCTGGCTGGTCGGCGAACCGCACAAGGGCATGCGGGCGATGTTCGTGATGATGAACGCGGCCCGCCTCGCCGTCGGCATCCAGGGGCTGGGGGTGGCCGAGGTCAGCTACCAGAACGCGGTGGCCTACGCCAGGGAGCGGCTCCAGGGCCGTTCGCTGAAGGGCACGGCGCACCCCGACAAGCCGGCCGACCCGATCATCGTGCATCCCGACGTGCGGCGGAACCTGCTGACCGCCCGCGCCTACACCGAGGGCGCCCGCGCGCTCGGCGCCCTGGTCGGCTACAAGCTGGATGTGGCGGAGAAGCACGCGGACGAAAAGACGCGCCGGGAGGCGGACGAGTTCGTCCAGCTCATGACGCCGATCGTCAAGGCGCTGTTCACCGACATCGGCTTCGAATCGGCCAACATCGCCGTGCAGGTGCATGGCGGTCACGGCTTCATCTGGGAAACCGGCGTGGAGCAGTATGTCCGCGACGCCCGCATCTGCCAGATCTACGAGGGCACCAACGGCATCCAGGCTCTGGACCTCGTCGGGCGCAAGCTGCCCCAGGACATGGGCCGGCTGCTGCGCCGCTTCTTCCACCCCGTCGGCGCCGAGATCGAGGCCGACATGGAGACGGAGGAACTGGCCGAGTTCGTCCTGCCGCTGGCCAAGGCCTTCGCCAAGCTCCAGCAGGCGACCGCCATCATCGCGCAGAAGGGAATGAAGGACCCGGAGGAGGCGGGGGCCGCCGCCACCGACTATCTGCGGCTGTTCGGTCTGGTGGCGCTCGGCTGGATGTGGCTGAGGATGGTCAAGGCCGCCCAGGCGAAACGGACGGCAGGGGAGGGCAACGCGGCCTTTCTTGAGGCCAAGATCAGGACGGCCCGATTCTACATGGCGAAACTGCTGCCGCAGACCAACGCCCTGTTCATCACCATCATGGCCGGGTCCAAGCCTCTGATGGAGATGGACGAGGCCGCCTTCTGAGGATCAGCCTTACGGGGTCTATGTCTTTGGTCCGGGATCGGTGTATGCTGCGTCGGTTCCGGCCTTTTCGTTTCGAGAGATGCGAAAGATAGAAAGTACGAAAACGACGGGTCTTTATCATGATCAAGCCTATGGCTTGATACATCTGTGCTCACTTTCGTCATGGATGGACGATGCGCGAAATGGATATTGCTGTAGCGCAGCAATGCCATTGCTCAGAGCTTGGTATGTGACAAAGGTTAAATTCGGGTTGTCCAACCCCACCGAATCGTGGTACGTCTGATGTGACATTACCCTGCATAAGGACTTTCTATACCTTTTGGAATTGGGTCATATGATGCTTGAAAATGACCTGCATTTTTTCCGAAACTGAGGGTTGGAACACTGGCCTTGTGTCAGGGCTGTACGTTCGGACCATTGAAAGCACTGAGTACGGGGGCACCACCAGATGAAAATCCTGATCGGAGACGACCATGTGCTTTTCCGGGAGGGATTGCGCAGGCTGCTGGAGCAGCTGAAGGAGGGTGCCAGCTTTGAGGAAGCCAGCAACTTTGATGAGCTTCTGGAAAAGGCTGGCAAGGGCGAGACCTACGATCTCGTCCTGACCGATCTGCGCATGCCCGGTTGGCCCGGCTTCTCCGGCATCCAAGACCTGCGGGGAAAGCAGCCCGACTCCAAGGTCGTGGTCGTGTCTGCGTCCGAGGCGCATCACGACGTGCGCGACGCGCTGGAGCACGGCGCCGCAGGCTACATCCCGAAATCCTCCAGCGTGAAGATCATGTTGAGCGCGCTGGACCTCATCTTCTCCGGCGGCGTCTATGTGCCGCCGACCGTGCTGCGTGAATCCGGGGAAGCCGAGGTGCGAGTCGGCGCCATCCCGCCCAGCGACCCGCAGCTCGACCATCTGCTGACCCAGCGTCAGCGCGAGGTTCTGGACCGCCTGCGCGAAGGCAAGTCCAACAAGCAGATCGCCCATGAGCTGGGGCTGTCGGAGGGCACGGTGAAGATCCACATGACGGCGATCTTCAAGTCGCTGGGTGTGCGCAACCGCACCCAGGCCGCCATGGCCTTCCCGCAGTCGCACTCTGCCTGACCGCTCAGACCGACGGTCCGGACCAGTCGTTCGGCTGTCCTACCTTTGAAAACGCCCGCGGGATCATCCGCGGGCGTTTTCGTTTATGGGATGCTGGGGCGCCTCAGCCCATCCCGGCGACGTAGCCGCGCAGAGATTCGACCTCCAGTTCCGCGTCATCCAGCCGTGCCTTCACGATGTCGCCGATGCTGACCAGCCCGACGAGTTCACCGTCCTCCAGGATCGGCAAATGGCGGATGCGGCGTTGCGTCATGACGCCCATGATCTGGGACACCGTGTCGGCCGGGCTGCCGGTGACGAGGTCCCGGGTCATCAGGTCGCCGACGGGGCGCTCCAGGGCGGCGGCTCCATCCGCGGCAACGGCGCGGACAATGTCGCGTTCGGACAGGATTCCGGCGGGCCGGCCGTCATCCTTCATCACCAGGACGGCGCCGATTTTGTGATGGGCGAGCTTGCGGGCAACCGCGTCGATCCGGTCCCCCGGATTGGCGGTGATGATCTCCGTGCCCTTCCTTTTCAAGACGGCGGCAATGTGCATGGTTGTGCTTCCTCCCGCGCGGATTCACGAAAGGGAATGCTCTCCCACTGTTGCCGCTGTAGGAAGTCGCAAAAAGGAACAGGCCGGCTACTCCTTTCGGAGTAACCGGCCTGAATCCAGCGGTTTCGCGTGGCCTCCCGTGGGAGGCCACGGAGAAGCCGATTAGAAGCGGTAGCCGACGCCGATGCCGATCAGCCACGGATCGATCTTGACGTCCGACGTGACCGGAACGCCGCTGACATTGGCGGTGACGTCGGTCTTCAGGAAGATCTTCTTGACGTCGAGGTTCAGCGACCAGTTGCCGGTCAGGGCAACGTCGACACCAGCCTGCAGCGCCCAGCCGAAGCGGTTCTTGTAGTCGACGGTGTTGGTCGTGAAGCCGTCCGCGTTGGTGCTCCGGGCGGCGGTCTCGTCGTAGAACCAGGTGTAGTTGATGCCGGCGCCGACGTAGGGGCTGACACGCTCCTTCGTGAAGAAGTGGTACTGGGCCGTCAGGGTCGGCGGCAGGAGCGACACCTTGCCCACGTCGATGTCGTGGCCGGTGATCAGCGAACCGGAAACCTTGTGACGCGTGGTGCCGGCGATCAGCTCCAGAGCGATGTTGTCGGTGATGAAGTAGGAGACGTCGAGTTCGGGGATGTAGTCGTTCTCGATGTCCACGCTGCCGATGTTGCTGCCACCGAACGGACCGCCGCCGATCAGGTCACCATTTTCCTGCGGGATCACGGCCAGGGCGCGCGCGCGCACCAGGATGTCACCGGCGGACTTGCCCTTGAAATCCTGGGCCAGCGACGGGGAGGAAACGGCGGCGAGAGCCGTGGTCGCCAGCAGGGCGGCAGCGGCGCGCTTCAGGAAAGTCATGGGATTCGCTCCAGGGCAGAATTAGCTGATGTCGTTTTTTTGGCTTGATGCCTGGAGCTGTATTACCAGAGTTTTTCTAGGGTTGCTATGCCGCCTCAACCAAAACGTCATAGTGAGGCGGCTTTGCAACAGCGACGAGTTGTCGCATGGACTGGAACTCTTAACGCGCTGGGGCCATGGGTGGTTGTGGAGACTGCGAGGGGACTTGCGCCAGACAGTTCTGTACGATTGCGTAGCATTGGCCGAGTCGGCTTCCGCCGCTGGACGACCCGCCATAAACGATGCGTTCCACCGCGCCGTTGCGCAGGGTGAAGGTCGCCTCGCAATCGACGCTGGTCACGTCATAACCGTAGCCGCCCCATCCGCCATAGGGGTAGCCCCAGTATCCGCCGTAACCGCCCCAGGCCGGATAGGAGATCAGCCGGTTGCTGCGGTAGGTGAAGAATTCCAGGTCTCCGGCGGTGGCCTGCCGTTCCGGCACCCCGGCGCAGGACAGCAAGGTCTGCTTCGGCATGCCGATCAGCGCGTTCTGCGCGACCATCGCCTGATCGGCGGCCGGGTTGGCGCAGCCGCCCAGAAGGCCGGCGGCCAGAAGAACCGCAACGCCACCGATCCTTTTCATCGTTCCGCGCATCGCCGTGTCTCCCATCAGGGGCGCCGCAGCCGGGCCGGCGCCAGATCCTCCGCACGCACGCCGAGGGCGGCGACCTCCGCCGGCAGGCCGCCTCCGGTGACCAGGGCCGCCGCGGTGCGGCCCATGGCCGGCGCCGTCTGGATTCCGTAGCCTCCCTGGCCGGCCAGCCAGAAGAAGCCGTCCACCGACTCGTCGTAGCCCACCACCATCACCTTGTCGGCGACGAAGCTGCGCAGGCCCGCCCATTTGTGCGTGATACGTCGAACGGAGAAGCGCACCGCCTGTTCCATGCGGTCGACGGCGATGGCGATGTCCAACTCCTCCGGTTGCACGTCGCAAGGTTCCACGGGCGTCTCGTCGGCGGGGGAGAGCAGCAGCCGGCCCGATTCCGGCTTCATGTAGAATTGTTCGTCCACATCGATGGTCATCGGCCAGCCGGCGAGTCCCGCCGCGTCCGCCGGTTCGGCGAAAACGGGATCGGCAAACACCGGATCAAAGGTGATGGCGGTGCGCCGCTTCGGCACCAGCCCGACGGGGCGCACCCCGGCCATGCCCGCCAGACCGTCGGCCCAGGCGCCCGCCGCGTTGACCAGCACCGGAGCGGCGAAGTCGCCCGCCGGGGTGGTGGCGATCCACAGCCCGTCGCGCCGTTCCAGCGCCGTCACTCCGGCGTCGGTCACCAGCCGACCGCCGCGCGCCTTCAGCCCGCGCAGGTAGCCGCCGTGGATGGCGTGGACGTCCATGTCCATGGCCTCCGGCTCCCACACCGCGCCATCCACGTAATCGGGGTTCAGGAAGGGCGCGCGGGCCAGCGTTTCGGCGCGGTCGAGGCGCTCGACGGTCGGGGTCAGCCGACGGCCCTCGGCGAAGTCGCGGTCCAGAGCGGCGGTCTGGTCGGCCCGCCCGATCAGCAGGACGCCGCGCGGAGTCAGCAGCGGGTGTTCCGAAAAGCCGTCCGGCGGGTTGGTGTAGAAATCCCAGCTCGCCACCGTCAGCGCGCGGACCACCGGATGCCCGTAGGTCTGGGTGTAGAGCGCCGCCGACCGGCCCGTGGAGTGGTAGCCGGGCTGGCTCTCCCGCTCCAGCACGATGACGCTGCCGTGCGCCGCCAGCTCATAGGCCGCCGAGGCGCCGGCCATGCCGCCGCCGACGATCAGGAAATCCACCCGTTCCACGTCCATTCTCCCTTTCCGGCGACCGGGCCGGTCGTTCATCCGCGTTATCTTATGCGTCCGAGGGAGCAGAATGAAGCCGTGAAAGCCTATGGATGGGGGATCGGGGCCGGTTACGCCGCGCCGCGCAGTTCCTCGGCCTTTTGCAGGTCCACGCTGACCAGCTGCGACACGCCCCGCTCGACCATCGTCACGCCGAACAGCCGGTCCACGCGGGCCATGGTCAGGCGGTGGTGGGTGATGATGAGGAAGCGGGTGTTGCCCTCCCGCGCGATGTCTTCCACCAGATCGCAGAAGCGCCCGACATTCGCCTCGTCCAGCGGCGCGTCGACCTCGTCCAGCACGCAGATCGGCGCGGGGTTGGAGCGGAAGACGGCGAACAGGAGCGACAGCGCGGTCAAGGCCTGCTCGCCGCCGGACAGCAGCGACAGCACTTGCAGCTTCTTGCCCGGCGGGCTGGCGTAGATCTCCAGCCCGGCCTGCAGCGGGTCTTCGGCGTTGACCAGCTCCAGATGCGCCTTGCCGCCGCCGAACAGGCGGATGAACAGCTCTTGGAAATTGCGGTTCACCGTGTCGAAGGAGGCGACCAGACGCTCCCGTGCCTCGCGGTTCAGGCTGGCGATGCCCTGGCGCAGGCGGGCAATGGCGCTGATCAAATCCTCACGCTCGGTTTGCAGCGTGCCGATCTGCGTCTCCAGTTCCGCCGCCTCGATCTCGGCGCGCAGGTTGACCGGCCCCATGTTCTCCCGCTCGCGGGTCAGCTTGTCGAGGCGCGATTCCACCACTGCAACGTCAGGCATCGCCTCGTCGGCGGGAAGGTCGGCGGCGGCGCGGGTCTGCTCGGGGCGGCAGTTCAGCCGCTCGGCGATGCGCTCCGTCAGGGTCTGGCCGTTCTGCAGCGCGGCGGAGACGGCGGCCTCGGCGTGGGCGCGGGCCTCGCGGGCGTCGGCCAGACCGGACTCGGCCTGCTTCAGCAGCTTCTCGGTCTCGGCCAGCCGGTTCTCGGCTTCGGCCAGGGCGTCGGCGGCGCGCTTGCGGGCGCGCTCGGCCTCGCTGATCCGGCCGAGCAGGGCCTGCCGGTCGGCCTCGATTGCCGCCGGGCGGCTTTGCAACTGGGCAAGGTCCGTCTCGGCGGCGGCGGCGCGCTCCTTCAACTCGGCCACGCGCCCGCCCGCTCCGGCGGGGCGGGTGCCCCAGGAGGCGCCGTCCTGCTGGATGGCGGCCAGACGCTGGCGGCGGGACTGCGCCTCGCGGGTCAGGCGGTCCAGCGCGTTCTGCTTCTCGGCGAGGACGGCGCGGTGTTCGGCGAGCGTGGCGCGGCGGTCGTTGACGGCGTCGCGGCCCTCGCGCGGGTCGGGCAGGGCGTCCAGCAGCTCCCGCGCCTCCCCCAGGGCGGCCTCGGCCTCCTGCCGGTCGGTGTCCAGCCGCGCGATGCCATCGACCAGCGCCGCCAGCTTCGACGCGGCGGCGTCGGCCTCGCGGGCCAGCTTGGCGTGGCGGTCGCGGGCGGCGGTCACCCCGGCGAAGGCCTCGCGCACCGCGTCGCGGGCGCGGCGGTCGGCCTGGGCGGCCTCCTCGACGGCGCGCTTGGCCTCGTCCAGGGCGTCGCGGGCGACCTCCAGCCGCTCGTCGGCGAGGTCCAGCTCGCCGCGCAGCTCGTTCAGGCGGTTGCGCTGCTTCAGGCGGACGGCGGCGGCGGTCGGCGCGCCGGCCTGAACGGTCAGCCCGTCCCAGCGCCACGCTCCGCCGTCGCGGCTGACCAGGGTCTGGCCGGGCGCGAGGCCGGCGGCCAGAGCCGCCCCCGCGTTTTCGTCGGAGACCACGCCGATGTGCGACAGGGCGCGGGCGGCGGCCTGCGGTCCCTGGACGCGGTCGGCCAGCGGCTCCGCCCCGGCGGGCAGGGGAGCGGCGGCGGGGTAGGGCGGCAGGTTTCGCCAGTGGACCGGGGCGGCCTCGTCCAGCGGGGCGGTCAGCGCGTCACCCAGCGCCGCCGCCAACGCGCCCTCATAACCGGGGGCGACGGCCACCGCGTCCACCAGCGGCGGGAACAGGTCGCCCGCCCCGGCGGACAGCAGCTCGGCCAGCGCCTTTTCCTCCGCCTTCAGCTTGGCACGGGCGGATTCGGCGGTTTGCAGGGCTTCGCGGGCGCGGGCCTGGGCGGGTTCGGCGTCGGTCTTGGCCCGCTCGGCCCGCTCGGCGGCCTCGCGGGCATCCTCCAGCCGCTGTTCGGCCAGCTCGACGGCCAGTTCCGATTCCGCCACGTCGGCGCGGGCGGCGATCTCGCGCTCCAGCGCGTCGCGCTGCGCCTGCTGCTCGGCGAGGCGTCTGGCGAGCCCGGAGGCCCGCGTTTCAAAATCAGCGACCTGCCGCTGGGTGGCGGCGCGGCGTGCCTCGTCGGCGGCGGTCTGCTCGGTCAGGCGGGTCAACTCGCGGTCGAGCGCCTCCACCGCCTCCCGCGCGTCGGCCAGCGCGTCGCGTGCGGCCTCCTCCAGCATCTCCTCGTCGGCCTGGGCTTCCAGCAGCCGGTCGCGCTCGGCCTCCAGCCGGGCCAGGGCGTCCCCGGCGTCGGCGGCCAGAGCCTCCTCGCGGCCGAGGTCGCCGGCGATCTGCTGAAGGCGGGAGAGCAGGGCGCGCTGCTGCTCGGCGACGCGCTTCTCCTCGGCGTCGAGCTGCTCCTTGGCGATGACCAGCCGTTGCAGGCCGGCGGCGGCGGCCGCTTCGGCCTGGCGCTTCTCCGGCAACCCGGCGGCGTCGTCGGTGCGGCGTGTGGTCAGCTGGGTGACCGCCAGCATCAGCTCCCGAACCGCGCCCTCGGCCTTGGCGAAGGCGCCGCGGGCGCGCGCCAGCTCGCCTTCATGGGCGATCCAGTGCAGGTGCCAGAGCACGGCTTCGGCCTTGCGGATCTGTTCGGAGAGGTTGCGGTAGCGGGCGGCCTGCCGTGCCTGCTTCTTCAGGCTCTGAAGCTGGGTGTCCATGGCCCCGATCACGTCGTCGAGGCGCATGAGGTTGGCTTCGGCCGCCTTCAGCCGCAGTTCCGCCTCGTGCCGGCGGGAGTGCAGGCCGGTGATGCCCGCCGCCTCCTCCAGCAGCATGCGGCGGTCCTGCGGCTTGGCGTTGATGATCTGGCCGACCTTGCCCTGGCTGACCAGCGCCGGGGAGGCGGCGCCCGAGGCGTTGTCGGCGAAGAGGAGCTGGACGTCGCGGGCGCGCACCAGCTTGCCGTTGATGCGGTAGTCGGAGCCGTTGCCCCGCTCGATCCGCCGCGTCACCTCCAGCTCGTCGTGCTCGTTGAAGCCGGCGGGGGCGGTGCGCGTGCGGTTGTCGATGAGGAGGGCGACCTCGCCCAGGTTGCGCGCCGGACGATTGGCCGTGCCGCCGAAGATGACGTCGTCCATGTCGTCGCCGCGCATGCGCTTGGCGGAGGTTTCCCCCATGACCCAGCGCAGCGCCTCCACCAGATTCGACTTGCCGCAGCCGTTGGGGCCGACGATGCCGGTCATGCCCGGCTCGATCACCAGATCGGTGGCGTCGACGAACGACTTGAAGCCGGACAGGCGGAGGCGCGTGAAGTGCACGGGATCGAAGCCTTCTGCCCGGTCCTTACTTCACCAGCTTGTCGATGGCGGCGGCGAAGGTCTCGAAGGACTGCGCGCCGCTGATGGTGGCCGCGCCCTCGTTGAGGACGAAGGTCGGGGTGGCCTCCACCTTGTACTTGTCCTGGCCGACCAGCCGGCTCTGCAGGATGCCGTCGGCCAGCGCCTGGTTGGCCATGCAGGCGTTGATCACCTGCTCGCTCATGCCGGCGAGCTTGCCGTACTGGGCCAGCGCCTTGACCGGGTCGGCGGCGCGGCTCCACTGGCCCTGGCTCTTGAACAGCACGTCGAGCAGCGGATAGTAGCGCTCCGCCGGGGCGCAGCGGGCCAGCATGGAGGCGCGCAGAGCCGCCTGGTCGAAGGGGAAGTCGCGGAAGATCAGCTTCGCCTTGCCGGTATCGATGTAGGCTTCCTTGATCTTCGGCAGCGTCTCGGTGTGGAAGGCGGCGCAGTGCGGGCAGGTCATCGACGAATAGTCGAGGATCGTCACCGGCGCGTTGGGGTTGCCGAGCACCCGGTCGGCCAGCAGATCGGCGGTCGAAGCGGCGGGAGCCTGCGCCATCTGCACCGGTGCCGTCTGCACGGGCAGAGTCTGTCCGTTCGACGGCCGGGAGCCGACGACGGCGAGCCCGACGATCAGCGTCATGCCGACCGCGATCAGAGCAACGATGCCCAAAAGGTTGCGGTTCACTTTGGCCTCATCCCTACCAGATGTTGATGGTATAATCGAAACTCCCCTTTTGCGGCAAGAGTATGGCCCAGCCCGAGCCTGCTCCCGCCCCAAGGGGGCGCATGACGGCTAGCGGCGGCGCGGCGTCGGACGCGGGCGGGCCAGCAGCGACCGCCCGAAGCGCTCCAGCGTGGCCCGCAGTTCCTCGTCCTCCACCGTGGCGGCGGTGGTCATCACCGACAATTCCTCGTCCATGGTCAGGTCGCGCGGGCGCACCACCGGCTTCTGTATGGTCAGCGGGGCGGCGTGGATCAGCTTGATCTTCGCCACCGCGCGGTAGCCGAAGAAGCTGTTGATCCGCTCCACGATCTGCGGCTCCAGATGCTGAAGCTCCAGCGCGATGGCGCCCATGGCGCGGATGTGCAGGACGGCGTCCTCCCGCTTGCCGCGGGGGAAGCTCAGCTTGTCGGGGGCGGTGCGCAGGCTCAACTGGTGGCCGACGATGGACGGCCAGTCGTTGATGAGCGAGCCGAAGGCCAGCCCGCGCTTGCCCAGCGCCTTTCCGGCCACCTCGGGGACGGTCTGGCCGATTCGCCGCGGTCCGTTCATGTCAGGGCTTCCTGGTGATGGTCCGCGCACCCTAGCGCAAGCGGGCAGGGCTTCGCCAGCGCCCCCGCGGGTGCCGCTTTATCGGCAGCCCTTTATCGGCGTCTGGGTTCGCCCTATGTCTTGCCGCCATGACGACGCCTCCCCACACCGCCCCCAAG
>NZ_WHOR01000074.1:0-22413 GCF_013340925.1 Azospirillum formosense | reverse complement strand
GTCTTGTTCGTGGCCGTGGCGCCCCCACCTACCCATCGACAGCGACGATGCGGGAGGACGAGGAATGCGCATGGGCCGAACCGCCGCCCTGATGACCGCCACCACCCTTGCGGCTTGCCTGAGCGTCACGGATGCGAGCGCCGTGGACAAGGTGTTCAAAACCGAAAAGGCGATGGTGTCGGTGAAAACCGTCGCCAGCGGCCTCAGCCATCCCTGGGGGCTGGCCTTTCTGCCCGACGGGCGGATGCTGGTGACCGAGAAGGATGGCCGGTTGCGCATCGTGGCGCCGGACGGCACGGTGTCCGGCCCGGTGAAGGGCGTGCCGAAGGTCGACGACCGCGGGCAGGGCGGCCTCCTCGACGTGGCGCTGGACCCGGACTTCGCGCAGAACCGCTTCGTCTATCTCAGCTTTTCCGAGCCCGGGACGGAGGACGGCACCAACTCCACCGCTGTGGCGCGCGGCGCGCTGAACGCCGACGAGACCGCCCTGACCGACGTCCGGGTGATCTTCTCGCAGAAGCCCAAGGTGGAAAGCCGCATGCATTACGGGTCCCGGCTGGTCTTCGACCGGCAGGGCCACCTGTACGTGACGCTGGGGGAACGCTCGCTGGAGCGGTTCCGGACGCAGGCCCAGGATCTCGACTCGCATCTGGGCAAGGTGGTGCGGATCAACCGCGACGGCTCCGTGCCCGCCGACAACCCCTTCGTGAACCGTTCCGGCGCGCTGCCGGAAATCTGGTCCTACGGCCATCGCAACATCCAGGGCGCGGCGCTGAACCCGCAGACCGGCGCGCTGTGGATCAACGAGCACGGGCCGCGCGGCGGCGACGAGGTCAATGTGCCGGAGCCGGGGAAGAATTACGGCTGGCCGGTGGTGTCCTATGGCGTGAACTACAACGGGACGCCGATCGGGACGGGCAAGTCGAGCGCGCCCGGGATGGAGGAGCCGGTGTACCAGTGGACTCCGGTCATCGGTTCCTCCGGCATGACCTTCTACACGGCCGACACGTTGCCCGGCTGGAAGGGCAGCCTGTTCAACGGCGGGCTGGCGACCAAGGAGGTCGTGCGGCTCGAACTCGACGGCAACAAGGTCAAGCACGAGGAGCGCATGTTCCGCGATCTCGGCAAGCGCATCCGGCAGGTCAGCCAGGGACCGGACGGCGCGCTCTATCTGCTGACCGACGAGAATCGGGGCGAGATTTTGCGGGTGACTCCGGCGGGCAAATCGTAAGCAACGCTTCAACGGCCACCGCGGCGCCGGGGCGGTTTCCTCAGGCGCTCCGCGGCCATCAGGTCGCTGCGGCTGACGCCGATGTCCCTCAGCAAGCGGTCGTCAAGGCGGTCGGGGGTGACGGCTCTTTGCGTCCGGCGCTTTATCAGTTTGCGGCAGGCTCCCAGCAAGGCGGCGGTGAGCGACTTCGGCAGGGTCGCGCCGAAAGCGCGGACGGCGGACAGGGTCGTCATGGGCGTTCCTCCGTTCGGGCGGGGACTGCCGCCCCGCGTTGCCGGTCCTGTCTAGCGGGCTTCGGCCGGTGGCGAAGTGGCCCCCTTCACACCGGCCCCACGCTTTCCGGACTTCCGATGGGAGGGCAGGGGCGCTACACAGGCGCCCATGCCAGCCATCAATCCCCCGTGCATCATTCCCATCGACGACCCGGACGACCCGCGGATCGCCGCTTACCGCGACGTGAAGGAGCGCGACCTCGTGGGGCGGGAAGGGCGCTTCATCGCCGAAGGGGCGGTCGTGTTACGGACGTTGTTGACCGCCTCGCGCCATGAAACCCTGTCGCTGCTGATCGCGGAGAAGCGGATCGCCGGGCTGGTGCCGATTCTGGAGGCGTTGCCCGCCGCGGTGCCGGTCTACAGCGCCCGGCAGGAGGTGCTGGACGCCATCGCCGGCTTCCCCCTGCACCGCGGTATCCTCGGGCTGGGGCAAGCGGCGCCGATGCCGGAGCCGGACGCGCTGCTGGCCGGGCTGGGGCCGCGGGCGACCGTGCTGGTGCTGTGCGGGATCGGCAACCACGACAATGTGGGGGGCATCTTCCGCAACGCGGCGGCCTTCGGGGTGGACGCGGTGCTGCTCGATTCCGGCTGCTGCGACCCGCTCTACCGCAAGGCGATCCGCGTGTCGGTCGGGGCGGCGCTGCGGGTGCCCTTCTTGCGGATTCCGGCGGGAACCGATCCGGTCGCGCTGCTGGAGCGGCACGGCTTCGCCGTCCTCTCGCTGAGCCCGGCGGGGGCGGTCCCTCTGGCGGCCCTGCGCCGTCCGGAGCGCGCGGCGCTGCTCCTGGGATCGGAAGGGCCGGGCCTGCCGGCCTCCGTGCTGGCGCGGACGCGGACGGTGCGCATCCCCATGGCGCCGGATTTCGATTCCCTGAACGTCGCCACGACCAGCGGGATCGTCCTGCACCACCTCGCCTTTATGGCGGAGCCGGAGTCAGGCGTCGGCTGAGTCGTCGATCCGGCGCAGGCCGGGCGGGGTGGCGTCGCGCAGGCTCCGGGCGAGCGCGCGGAAGCCGGCGGCGCGCGGGTCGCTGGCCCGCCAGACCAGACCGATGACGCGGCCGGGCGGGTCGCCCTGGAAGTCGCGGTAGGCGACCAGACCGCCCACCGTCGCCGCCTCCCCGTCGCCGGTGGCCAGCCATGGCATCAGCGTGTAGCCGGTGCCACTGGCGACCATGTGGCGCAGCGTCTCCAGCCCGGTGGCGTGGCGCATGCCGCGGGTGGTGGCGCCGCAGGCGGCCAGCGCCTGATCACGCAGGCAATGGCCTTCCTCCAGAAGCACCAGTTCGCCGGGGTCGAGGTCGGCCAGGGCGATGGAGGGCAGGCTTTCCAGCCGGTGGCCGGTGGGGTGGGCCAGCATGAAGGGCTCGAAGAACAGGGCGTCGCAGGTCAGTCCCTCCGCCTCGACGGGCAGGGCGAGCAGGACGGCGTCGAGCCGCCCCTCGCGCAATTCCTCCAGCAGGCCGTCGGTGCGGCCTTCGGACAGCACGAGCTGGACGTCGGGCAGGTGCCGGCGCATCGCGGGCAGGACGTGGGGGAACAAGTACGGTCCCAGCGTCTGGATCGCCGCGATGGCGAGCGGGCCGTGCAATCCCTCCGCCGTCCCGCGGGCCAGAGCCAGCAGGCGGCGCGCCTCCTCCAGGACGACGCGGGCCTGGCGGATCACCACCTCGCCCTGCGGGGTGGGCAGCACGCGTCGGCTCGTCCGCTCGAACAGGGTGATGCCGAGCAGGTCTTCGAGCTTGCGGATTTGCGCGCTCAGCGACGGCTGGCTGACCGAGCAGCGCTCCGCCGCCTTGCCGAAATGCCGCTGCTCGGCCACCGCCACCACATATTCCAGATCGCGAAGGGAGAGACCGGCGAGATTCATAGGCTCAGGCTATCGAGGCATTTGAAACGATGTCTTGGATATATCAACGACGCGGCGGGATAACCAGGGGGCAAAGCGGACACGGCGACCGACAAGACGCCCACCATAAGAAACGCCAGAAGGAGTTGAGCCATGAGCACTCTGACCACTGCTGCCGGCATTCCCGTCGCCGACAACCAGAATTCGCTGACCGCCGGCCCGCGCGGTCCGGTGCTGATGCAGGATTTCCACCTGATCGAGAAGCTGGCCCACTTCAACCGCGAACGCATTCCGGAGCGGGTGGTCCACGCCAAGGGGGCCGGCGCCTATGGCGTCTTCCGGGTGACGAGGGACGTGACGTCCTACACATCGGCGCGATTCCTGTCGGACGTCGGCAAGGAGACCGAGGTGTTCCTGCGCTTCTCGACCGTCGGCGGCGAGAAGGGCTCCGCCGACGCCGAGCGCGACCCGCGCGGCTTCGCCGTCAAGTTCTACACCGAGGACGGCAACTACGATCTGGTCGGCAACAACACGCCGGTCTTCTTCATCCGCGACCCGCTGAAGTTCCCCGACTTCATCCACACGCAGAAGCGCAACCCGGCGACCAATCTGAAGGACCCGACGGCGGTCTGGGACTTCTTTTCCCTGTCGCCAGAGACGATGCACCAGCTGACGATCCTGTTCAGCGACCGTGGCACGCCGCGCGGCTACCGCCACATGGACGGCTTCTCCAGCCACACCTTCTCGTGGATCAACGCGGCGGGCGAGCGCTTCTGGGTCAAGTATCATTTCAAAACCCGCCAGGGCATCCAGAACTTCACGGCGGATCAGGCGGTGCGCATGGCCGGCGTCGATCCCGACCACGCCACCCGCGACCTGTTCGCCGCCATTCGCGACGGCGATTTCCCGGCCTGGACCGTCTCGGTGCAGATCATGCCGGAGGTCGAGGCCGACGCCTGCCGCATCAACCCGTTCGACGTGACCAAGGTGTGGCCGCACGCCGATTACCCGCTGGTCGAGATTGGCGAGCTGGTGCTGAACCGCAACCCGGAGAATTACTTCGCCGAGGTCGAGCAGGCCGCCTTCAGCCCGGCCAACGTGGTGCCCGGCATTTCCTTCAGCCCGGACAAGATGCTGCAAGGGCGCCTGTTCGCCTACGCCGACGCGCACCGCTACCGGCTGGGCGCCAACCATCAGGCGTTGCCGGTCAACCGCCCGCACGCCGCGGAGGTCCGCAACCACCAGCGCGACGGCGCCATGCGCTTCGACGGCAACGGCGGCGGCAGCCCGAACTACGAGCCGAACAGCTTCGGCGGGCCGGTGCAGAACCACGCGGTGGCCGAACCGCCGCTGCGCATCGCCGGCGACGCCGCCCGCTACGACCACCGCGAGGGCAACGACGATTACGCCCAGGCCGGTGCCCTGTTCCGCCTGATCGGCCCGGAGGCACAGGAGCGGCTGATGGACACCATCGCCAACTCGCTGGGGGAGGCGCCGCTCTTCATCCAGCGGCGGCAGTTGGCGCACTTCTTCGCGGCGGACCCCGCCTATGGCGCGGGCGTCGCGAAGCGGCTGGGGCTGACGGCAGCGGCACAGCCTGAAGAGGCGGCCGTGGCCGGCTGAGGCCCAACTCCCGAACACTCGGCACCGCCGGACGCACCCCCTCGCGTCCGGCGGCTTTTTTTGAGGTATGGGTCAGTCCGCTGAGGCGTTCTGGCGGTCTGCCCAGCCCTCGGCGATCCGCGGCAGGTTGAACTCGATCCAGTCGGCGAGGAGGCGCACCTTCTCGGCGGCCTCCCGCCCCAGCGGCGTCAGGCTGTAGTCGACATGGGGCGGCACCACGTCGTGGGCGGTGCGCTTGACCAGCCCGTCGCCCTCCAGCCATTGCAGCGTCTGGGCCAGCATCCGCTCGCTGACCCCGCCGATGGTGCGGCGGAGTTCGCTGAAGCGCAGCGTTCCGCTTTCCAGGGCGATCAGGACCAGCACGCCCCAGCGGCTGGTGACGTGCTTCAGCACCTCCCGCGAGGGGCAGGCCGCGGCCATCAGGTCGCCGCGCTGCATCCGCTCCGACAGCGGCAGCGGAATGTAGTCATCGTCCGGTTCCGGCATGGCCGTCCTTCTCCCGCTAGGAATCTTCACACTTACATTTATGTACGTACTTACGAAAAGTAAGCAAGAGGCTTAGGTAGGTGGTCACCACCCAACCGCAAAAGGGACACCCGACCATGACCATCGCCGTCACCGGTGCCACCGGCCAGCTTGGCCGCCTCGTCATCGCCCGTCTTAAGGAAACGGTTCCGGCCTCCGGCATCGTCGCCCTGGTGCGTTCCCCCGCCAAGGCCGCCGATCTGGGGGTCGAGGCCCGCGAGGCCGATTACGGCAACCCCGACGCGCTCGCCCGCGCGCTGGCCGGTGTCGACACGTTGCTGCTGATCTCGTCGAACGAGATCGGGCAGCGGGCGGCGCAGCACCGCAACGTCGTCAACGCCGCGAAGGCGGCGGGCGTCGGCCGGATCGTCTACACCAGCCTGCTCCACGCCGACCGCTCGCCGCTGAGCCTCGCCGAGGAGCACCGGGCGACGGAGGCGGACATCAGGGCGTCGGGCATCCCCTTCACGATCCTGCGCAACGGCTGGTACACGGAGAACCACACCGGTTCGGTCGGCGCGGCGCTTGCCGGGGGCGCCTTCATCGGCAGCGCCGGCGACGGGCGGATCTCCTCGGCCACGCGCGCCGACTACGCGGACGCGGCGGTGGCGGTGCTGACCGGCACCGGCCATGAGGGCAGGACCTACGAGCTGGCCGGGGACGATGCCGTGACGCTGGCCGACCTTGCCGCGGAAATCTCCCGCCAGTCCGGCAAGGACATTCCCTACCGGAACCTGCCGGAGGCGGACTTCGCGGCTATCCTCGCCGGCTTCGGCCTTCCCGAGGCCTTCGCGAAGGGCATCGCCTCCTGGGACGCCGACGCGTCGAAGGGCGCGCTGTTCGACGACGGGCGCCAGCTGTCGGCGCTGATCGGGCGCCCGACCACGCCGCTGTCCGCCGCCGTGGCCGCCGCCTTGCCACGATAAGGGCTGGCCGGCAAAGAAAAAGACCTCCTCGCCCGTGCAAGGCGAGGAGGTCTTTTTTGGACAGGCTACGGTCTGACGACGCTTACTGCGAGGCCGCCGCGATCTCCCGCGCGCGGCGGGAGACCGACGCCGCGTAGTGGTCCTTGGCCAGGATGGTGTAGACCGCCGGCAGGACGAACAGCGTGAACAGCGTGCCGATCAGCATGCCTGACACGATCACCAGACCGATGGAGAAGCGGCTGGCGGCACCGGCGCCGGCGGCGGTCAGCAGCGGCAGGAGGCCCACCACCATCGCCGCCGTGGTCATCAGGATCGGGCGCAGGCGGACGCGGGCCGCGTGCTCGATGGCGGTGCGGCGGTCCACCCGCTCGTTGATCTGCATCTCGCGGGCGAACTCCACCATCAGGATGCCGTGCTTGCTGATCAGGCCGATCAGAGTCACCAGACCCACCTGGGTGTAGATGTTCATGGTGGACAGGCCGAAGAACAGCGGCAGCAGCGCGCCGCAGATCGACATCGGCACCGAGATCAGGATCACCAGCGGGTCGCGCAGCGATTCGAACTGCGCGGCCAGCACCAGATAGATGACCACCAGCGCGAAGACGAAGGTGACCATGAGCTGGTTGCCCTCGGTCACGTACTGGCGCGACTCCGACAGGTAGGAATGGCCGAAGCCGGCGGGCAGGATCTCGCGGGCCTGCCGCTCCAGGAACTCCACGGCCTGGCCCATCGTCACGCCCGGCATCGGCACCGCGGAGAAGGTCGCGGAGGGAAGCTGGTTGTACTTGGTCAGGGCGTTCGGCTCCGTCGCCATCTCGATCGAGACGACGGTGGACAGCGGGATCTGCGCGCCGTTGCCCGCCGTGACGTAGTAGCGGGTCAGCGTCTCCGGCGTCAGGCGCTTGTCGCGCGGCACCTGCGGGATGACCTCGTAGGAGCGGCCGTTCAGGTTGAACCGGTTGACGTAGTTGCCGCCGACCAGGACCGCCAGCGTGTCGCCGACCGACTGCATGGACAGGCCGAGGTCCGCCGCCTTCGACCGGTCGACGTGCAGCCGGACGACCGGGCTGTTGAACTGCAGGTCGCTGTCGGTGACGATGAACATGCCGCTTTCCATGGCGGCGGTCTTGATGCGCTCCATGGCGTTGAAGATGGTCTGGTAATCGCCGGGGCTGTTGATGACCATCTGCACCGGCAGGCCGCCGGTGGAGCCGGGCAGGGCCGGCGGCGACACCAGGAACACCTGCGTGCCGGCCACCTTGCCGAGATCGGCCTGGACCAGCGGCTGAAGCTCCTTGGCGCTGCGGGTGCGCTCGTCCCACGGCTTCAGGATCATGCCGGCGAAGCCCTGGGTCAGGGTCGGCAGGCCGTTCAGCACGAAGCGGGTGTCGGTCTCCGGATAGTGGGTAAACACCTCGTCCATCTCACGCCCGTAGGCGTCCATGTAATCGAGGTTGGCGTACTGCGGCCCCTTGGTGATGCCGAACAGGATGCCCTGGTCCTCCTCCGGCGCCAGCTCCGACATGGTGTTGGCGAAGAGGAAGCCGACGCTCAGCAGAACGCCGAAGCCGAACAGCAGGGTCGCCGCCCGGTAGTCCAGCGCGCCGCCCAGCCGTCGCCCGTACCAGCCGGACAGCTTGTCGAAGGTCCGGTCGACGAAGCGGGCGAAGCGGCCCTCGTTCATGTCGCGGGTCAGCAGGAGCGAGCACATCATCGGCGTCAGCGTCAGCGCCACCACGCCGGAGATGATGACCGACCCCGCCAGGGTGAAGGCGAACTCGCGGAACAGCGCGCCGGTCAGCCCGCCGAGGAAGCCGATGGGGGCGTACACGGCGGCCAGCGTGATGGTCATGGAGATGATCGGCCCGATGATCTCCCGCGCGCCGATCAGCGCGGATTCGACGGGCGACTTTCCCTCCTCCAGGTGGCGGTGGACGTTCTCCACCACCACGATGGCGTCGTCCACCACCAGGCCGATGGCCAGCACCATGGCGAGCAGCGTCAGCAGGTTCAGGCTGAAGCCCATCGCCAGCATGATCGTCGCGGCACCCACGATGGACAGTGGGATGGTCACGATGGGGATCAGCACCGAGCGGAAGGAGCCCAGGAACAGGAAGATCACCACGATGACGATGCCGACCGCCTCCAGCAGCGTCTTCTGCACCTCGTCGATGGAGGCCTGGATGAAGCGGGTGGAGTCGTAGACGATCTCCATCTTCAGCGACGGCGGCAGGTTGCGCTCCAGCTCCGGCACCAGCTTGCGGATGTCCTCCACGATGGTCAGGGGGTTGCCGGTCGGCGTGGAGTTGATGCCGATGAAGATCGCCTGCTGGCCGTTCATCGACACGCTGGCGTTGGAGCTTTGCGCGCCCAGCTCGATCTCGGCGATGTCCTTCATGCGGACCAGGGCGCCGTCCTTGGACTTCACCACCATCTGCCGGAACTGCTCGACGTCGGTCAGGCCGGTGTTGGTGGTGATGTTGGAGACGACGAAGACGCCCTTCGCCTGCCCGGGGGCGGACTGGTAGTTGTTGGCCTGGATCGCCGCCCGCACGTCGGCGGCGGCGATGTTGCGCGCGGCCATCCGGTCGGGGTCGAGCCAGACGCGCATGGCGAAGGTCTGGCCGCCCAGGATCTGCGCCTCGGCCACGCCGGGCACGGTGGACAGCAGCGGCTGCACGACGCGCGTCAGATAGTCGGAGATGGCCGCCCCGGACAGCTCCGGGCTGGCGAAGCCCATATAGAGGATGGAGGTCGTCTCGCCCGTGGACTTCAGGATCACGGGGTCGTTGGCCTCGCGCGGAAGCTGGTATTTGACCTGCTGCACCTTCGACATCACGTCGGTCATCGCGACGTTGGGGTTGAAGTTCAGCCGGATGTAGGCGGTGACGAGGCTCACCCCCTGGGTGGAGGAGGAGGTGATGTAGTCGATGCCTTCCGCGGTCGCCACCGCCTGCTCGATGGGCGTCGTGATGAAGCCCTGCATCAGGTCGGGGGAGGCGCCGGGGTAGGAAGTGGTGATGGTGATGACGGTGTTCTGCAACTCCGGATACTGCCGGATCGGCAGATCCGTCAGCGACCGGACGCCGACCAGCAGGATCAGCAGGCTGACCACCAGCGCCAGAACCGGCCGTCGGATGAAGATGTCGGTGAATGACATGGCCGGGTCCTCAGTTGCGCGGAACGGTCTGCGGCGGCACCAGCGCGCTCGCTTCCGTCGGCACCACGGCGGCGCCGTTGTTCAGCTTGAGCTGGCCGGAGGACACCACCCGGTCGCCGGGCTTCACACCGTCGAGGATCTCCACCTTGCCGTCGAAGCGGTCGCCGGTCTTGACCGGGACGCGCTTGGCGACATGGCCGTCCTTGCCCTCGGCGTCCTTCTGGGCGGCGACGACGAAGACGCTGTCGCCGTAGACCGTGTAGTCCACCGCGGTTTCCGGGATGACGATGCGGTTCCGGGCTGGCGGCTGGACGACGCGGATGTTGGCGAACATGCCGGGCAGCAGCTTGCGCTCGGGGTTCTGCAGCGTCGCGCGCACCTTGATGGCGCGGGTGTCCGGGCTGACCTGCGGCTCGATGGTCGAGATCACCGCGTCGAAGGTGGCGCCGGGGGCGGCGTCGGCGGAGATCAGCACCGGCTGGCCGATGCGGATCTGGCTCAACGCCTGCTCGGGCAGGGTGAAGTCCACGAACAGGTTGGCGAGGTCGGTCAGCGTGACGACGGGGCCGCCGGCGCTGACATACTCGCCGACATTCACCTGCCGGATGCCCAGCTCGCCGTCGAAGGGCGCGCGGATCAGCTTCTGGGCGATCAGCGCCTCGGTCTTCTTGATGTTGGCGTTGGCCTCGTCGAGCTGGGCCTGGTTCTGGTCCACGGTGACCTGCGGGCCGGCCTGGTTGCGCAGCAGGTTGCGGGCGCGCTGCAGGTTGTTCTCGGCCAGCTTCGCCTGGGCGCGGAAGGCCAGCAGGTCGGCTTGGTCCGGAGCGTCGTTGAGCTGCACCAGCGGCGCGCCGGCCTTCACGGTGGCGCCCGATTCGAAGAAGATCTGGGTCACGCGCCCGACCACCTCCGGCGCCACGCTCACCTGCCGGCTGGCGGTCAGGGTGCCGATGGCGGTGGTGTATTTGGGAACGGACTGCGCCGTCGCCTCGGCGACCGAGACGGGGGTCGGCGGCGGCTTGTTGCCGGCGAAGAAGTCGGCGATGGCCTTGTTGCGGAAGTTGTTGAAGGCGTACAGGCCGCCGAACAGCACGGCCAGGATGACGGCCATGATGATGATGCGGAACGCCAGCCGCCCGCGGGTGACCGGACGGCGTGCGGTGGTCCGCTCCGGCGCGCGAGCGGAATGGTCGATGTCACTCGTCACGATCAGCCTCTCTCGAACAGGTCGGTTCTGGTTCTGTTGATTGGGTGCAATGCAATAAAGACGTGTAAAGGGCAACCGCTTCCTCCCGCAGGCCGAGGCCGCGCAGGATGAAGGCGACCGCGTCGTGGACGGTGCGCCGCGGCTCGGCCAGGGAAGGGACGAGCGGCGTCGGCGGGAGGTGAATGGTGGCCAGGGTCGAGCCCAGCATCTCCGCCAGCCAGAAGGCGTTTTCCGTCACCGGGGCCGAGGGGACGAGATCGCCTGAGTCGCGGGCGGCGCGCAGCGAGGCCACGAAGGGCGGCGCGATGTGCTCCGACATCCAGCGGCGCACCATGTGGGCGAATTCCCCGTCCTCCAACAGGCTCATGAAATAGAGCCGGAAGCGGGGAAGCATGGTGTCGCGGTCGCTGGGCAACTCGCTGGCGTAGCAGCTCACCATCGCCTGGACATAGGCGGCGAGCGTCTCCGTGCTCGGCGGCATCGCCAGCAGCTTCGCCAGATCCTCGTCCCCGTCCACGCAGGAGCGGAAGATCGCCTCGTAGAGGGCGGCCTTGCTGGGGAAATGCTTGAAGATCAGCGCCTCCGACACACCGGCGGCCTGAGCGATCTCCTTCGTCGTGGTGGCGGCGAATCCCTTGCGCGCGAACAGCGGCAGGGCCGCGTCGATGATTGCCGCGCGCCGGGCCGAGTTGTCCAGCCGTCCCATGATTAACCCTATTCCATAAGTGAGCACTAACTCACTTTGCTGGGCCGGAGATATCACGGCGCGGTCAGGCTGTCCAGAGCGGGCTCCCTACAACCACTGGCGTCAGTGCGAATTTGCGCTTGACCTTCCCGCCACTGGAAGGTGGAGACTGTGAGCGGTGATGCCGATGCAGGAACGGGAAACGGCGATGGCGCGGGGTGGCTGCACCCTTGGCGGGATGGTGCCGATCGGGCGGCTGGTGGCGGGGCTGCTGATGCTGGCCGCGCTGGCGCTGTTCGTGCCATCCGCCGCGCAGGCGCATATCCATGGTGGCGCCCACGGTCAGGGCCATGCCGCATCCTCGGCTCCGACGCCGGCCGGAAGCGTCTGGGTGGGCGATGCCGACCACGCGCCCCCGGCGGACGACGCCTGCGCGGGCAGGAACGGGCTGTCTTGCGGCGGCGCCTGCCTGATGATGCTGTCGGGCATCGCCACCACGGCGGCCTTTCCGATGCCGCCATTTCGCCTTTCGGCACCCTTCCGGCCGACCAGCCAGTTGCCGGAGGGAATCGGCCCGCCGCCGGCCCTCAGACCACCGCGCATGACCGTTTGATCCGACTCCATGCCCAAGGTGCGCGTTCACCGCGCGCTCTGGGCCGGCATCTCGCAAAAACGGACCATCGCATCATGACGATTCTTCAGACCCGCCGCTGTTTCCTGGCGTCCGCGGCTTCCGTGGCCGCGCTGGGCGGCCTGTCCTCCCTTCTTCCCGCAGCCGCGCGCCCCGCATGGGCCGGGGCTCCCCTCCGCCTCGCCGTCGAGCGGCGCGTGCTGGAGGTGTTGGGCAAGCCCGCCTCGGTCTTCAGCATCCGCCAGCCGGACGGCACCTCCGGTCTGGTCCTCGATCCGGGGCAGCGCTTCCTGGTCGATCTGGCGAACCGGGCCGGGGAGGACGCGGTCATCCACTGGCACGGCATGACCCCGCCCTACGCCCAGGACGGCGTGGCCGACGCGAACCGCCCGCTGATCCGCGACGGCGCCAGCCAGAGCTACGATTTCGAGCCGCGGCCCGGCACGCACTGGATGCATTCGCACCACGGCCTCCAGGAGCAGCGGCTGATGGCGGCCCCCCTGATCGTCCGCACGGCCGACGACCGGCGCGAGGACGCGCAGGAGGTCACCGTGCTGCTGCACGATTTCACCTTCAAGGACCCCGCCGCGGTCCTCGCCGGGCTGACCGGCGGCGGCGCCATGAATCACGATGGCAGCCATGGAGGCAGCCATGGAGGCGGGCATGGCGGCGCCATGCCGATGATGGACCACACGACCATGAAGGGCATGGGCGGCATGACCATGGCCGCCATGGACCTCAACGACGTGGAATACGACGCCTACCTCGCCAACGACCGCACGCTCGACGACCCGGAGGTGGTGCGGGTGGAGCGCGGCGGGCGGGTCCGGCTGCGGCTGATCAACGGGGCGACCTCGACGGCCTTCCACATCGACCTCGGCGCCCTCGACGGGACGGTGGTCGCGGCGGACGGCAACCCGGTGGAGCCGGTGAGCGGGCGGCGCTTCGGCATGGTCATGGGACAGCGGCTGGACATCCTCCTCCAGCTTCCCGCCGAAGGCGGCGCCTTCCCCGTCCTGGCGCAGCGGGAAGGGGAGCGTCAGCGCACCGGCATCATCCTCGCCACCCCCGGCGCCACGGTGGGCAGGACCGCCGGCCTTGCGGACGCCGCCGCCGGGCCGGTGGACCTGTCGCTGGAGCGGCGGCTGGCGGCGCTCGCTCCCTTGGCGCCGCGCCCCACGGATGCGGCCTTCACCATCCGTCTGACCGGCGGCATGGCACCCTATGTCTGGACCATCGATGACCGTCCCTTCGGTGAGCACCGGCCGCTGACCGTCCGCAAGGGGCAGCGGGTGACCGTCACCATGGTCAACGAAAGCCCGATGGGCCACCCGATGCACCTGCACGGCCAGCATTTCCAAGTGACCGCGCTCAACGGGACGGCGTTGGCCGGGGCGGTGCGCGACACGGTGCTGGTGCCGTTGAACGGGTCCGCCACCATCGCCTTCGACGCCGACAATCCCGGGCGCTGGCCGTTGCACTGTCACAACCTTCTGCACATGGCGACGGGCATGATGACCGAATTGGTGTGCGAGCAAACCATATGAACACGAAGATTCCGGCGCGGCCCGACCGCGCCGGAACGGTTACCGCAAAAGCTCCGTGCCGGTTCGGATGGATGTAATCGGCACATCCAGGCGCATTCCTTTGGGTGCGAACTTTCACGCATCACCCCCATTCACATTGGACCGGGACGTGTCACTTCTCTTCCATCTCCGGGGCCGGCAACCAATGTTCCGGGACCAATCTTCTGCGGGGGCGGCCATTGGCCATGGATACCTGGTGTTATGACGGCGGTGCCGGGGGGCGCGCGGCCGCCGGATCTGGTGGTGGGTCTGCCGGCGGGGCTGCCGCCGGTGCGGCGGACCTGTGGCTGGACCCGGATCTTGCGGCCCTGGAGGCGCTGTCGCTGCGGGTGCGGGATCTGGTGCTTCCGCATCTGGGCAGCGGGCCGGCCATCTATGCGGACATCCCGGTCCATCTGAACGTCGGGGATCTGCTGATCAACCAGGGGGCGGAGACGCTGTTCGCCGACGGCGGCGTGGACATCCGCGAGCGGGTGACGCTGGGCAACGCCCGGCGCCTGCTGCGCCGCCAGCGCGACGGGCAGGCGGCGATCCTGCTGCACGGCGGCGGCAATTTCGGCGACCTCTACCCCCATCACGAGACGTTCCGGCAGAAGGTGCTGGAGAGCTTTCCGTCCAGCCGCATCGTGCTGCTGCCGCAGACCGTCTACTACCGCGACCACGACCGGCTGCGCCACGACATGAAGCGCTGGTCGGCCCACCGCAATCTGGTCTTCATGGCGCGCGACGCGCCGTCGCTCGATCTGGTGCGGCCCTTTCTGGGGGAGCGGGCGATCCAGGTGCCGGACCTTGCCCATTACCTGACGCGCTACCCGACGCGGCTGACGCCGGTGCGCCCGGCACACGACACGACCCTGCTTGTGATGGCCCGGCGCGACCAGGAATGCGCGGGGCGCCACTGGCTGCGCCAGGACTCGCCGGTCTTCGACTGGGAGGATCTGTGCGGGCCGGAGGATTTCGCCGGTTTCGCGCTCGCCGCCCGGCTGATCCGGCTGGACGACGCGGTTCCACTGCCCGCCGACCCGCTGCGCGGCTGGTATCCCATCCGCGACCGACTGGTCCGCAAGGCGGTCGCCCATTTCGGCGCGGCCAACGCCGTGGTCACCAACCGCCTGCATGGGATGCTGCTGGCCCTGATGATGGGGTTGCCGGTGCAGGTGCGCGACAACTCCTACGGCAAGCTGACCAACTACATCGACAGCTGGCTCGCCGATTGGAAACGCTGAGGACCTCGGGAACGTTTGCGCCCCGCATCCGTCTGTCATCCCGGAACACGGGCTGAAGAGGGCGTCGGGACGTATGGCGGGCAAAGGGCTGCACATCGGATTCGAGGAGACGGCGAGCGGCGGTCTGGTCCGCCGCACCGTCCTGCTGTCCGAGGACGGCGCCCGCCGCCGGGACCGCGTGGTCTACGAGTTCGAGGATCCGGCCGGGACCTCGGCGGACCGGCCGATGGACGGGGCGGTCATGGCGGTCCTGTTCCACGCCATGCAACGGGGCCTTCCCGTCCATGTGCACGGGCCGCTGACCCGCACGGCGATGCACAACATCGACACGCTCCAGGGGGTGTGGCGGCGCTGGCGTCCCGACCGCTACCAGACGGTGGAGATCATTCCGGAGACGGTCGTCGACCGCAACGCGCCCAAGCCGGGGCGCCGGGCCATCGCCGCCTATTCCAGCGGCCTGGACAGCACCTTCACCATCCTGCGCCACCGGCTTCTCCTGCCGCCGGAGCGGCGCCACCATGTCGGCGCGCTTCTCATGGTGCACGGCTTCGACGTGGAACTGGACCGGGCCGAGGATTTCGAGCGGCTGGTCGAGCGCACCCGGCCCTTCCGCGAACTGGTCGGGCTGGAGCTGCGCGTGGTGCGCACCAACAGCAAGGAGCTGCATCTCCAGAACTGGCAGGATTCCCACGCGGCGGAGCTGGCGGCCTGCCTGCACCTCCACGCCGCGGAGTTCGAGTTCGGGCTGATCGGCAGCACCAAGCCTTACGACGCGCTGGTCATCCCCTACGGCACCACCCCGATCGCCGATCACCTGCTGTCCGGCGACGGCTTCGCCATCGTGCACGACGGGGCTGCCTATTCCCGCACGGAGAAGGCCGCGGCGGTCGCCGCCTATCCGGAGGCGGTGCGCTCCCTGCGCGTCTGCTGGGAGGGGACGGAGCAGTTCCGGAACTGCGGCGTCTGCGAGAAATGCGTGCGCACCCGGATGAACTTCGCCGCCGCCAGGGTGGCTGCACCGGAGTGCTTCGACGGGCCGCTGGACCCCGCCCGCATCGCCGGCATCCCCGTGCGCAACGAGCCGCAGGCGGCGGAGCTGCGCTCCATCCTCGACTACGCCCGCCAGCATGCGGTCGAGGGGGAATGGCTGGAGCGGCTGAAGGAGCGGGTGCGCGCCATCCAGCCGGACCTTGGGCAATCCGACTCCGGCCGTCCCGAACCCCGTCCTGTCCGGGCGGTGAAGGGCGCCGCCGCGTCGCTGCGGCAGGCGGCGGTGGGACTGCTCGACGCCATGGAGCTGAAGCAGCCGCTCAAGCGGGTCCGCAACCGGCTGCGGACCCGGGGCTGACCCTGTCGTTCCGGCGCGCGCCGAGCAGCCGCATCGCCACCAGCAGCATCAGCGGCGCCGCCGCCGGCAGGCCGAGGACCAGCGCGAGAGGCCCTGCGGGCCACCCTCTCCCCAGAGGGGAGAAGGCGATGAACTCGCGGCAAAAGTCCCGTGATTTATGCCATCAACGCTTCCAAAGCCCCGCGCATGCCGCGCTCCTCGATAACCGCCAGATGGGCGGCGGTGCGGTGGGCCAGACCGGGGATGCGGGTCAGGTCCTCGCCCCACAGCGCGGCGTTGGACAGCACGGCCTCCACCAGCGCCGCCGGGTCGCCGCCATGCGCGGCCCAGGCGCCGGACAGCGCCGTCAGGACCGCCGCGTCGTCACGGATCGGGTATGGGCCGGCGTCACGGCTGCCGCTGCACGTGCCGTCCGCCGCCAGTGTGCCCTTGTAGAAGCGCAGAAGGGCAGCCAGCGAGAAGGACAGGCCGTCCGGCGCCTCGCCATGGGCGGCGGCGTGGTCCTTCAGGCTGGGCAGGACACGGACCTGCCACTTCGACACCGAGTTCAGCGCGATGGCGATCAGCTCGTGCCGGATGTGGGGGTTGCCGAAGCGTTCCATGATGGTGCGGGCGTAGTCCTGGCGCTCGGCGTCCGGCAGGGGCACGAAGGGCACGATCTCCCCAAACATTCCCGTGTTGAGGTAGGCGGAGAGGGTGGGGTCGTCCATCATGCCTTTCACCGTGTCCACCCCCGCCACGAAGGCGGCGAGCGCGCCGGCGGTGTGGGCGCCGTTCAGGATGCGCACCTTGCGGGTGCGGTAGGGCTTCAGGTCGTCGGTCCAGACCACGTTCAGCCCGGCCTTGTGCAGCGGGAATTCCTCGGCCAGGGCCGCCGGGCCTTCGATGACCCAGACGTGGAAGGGCTCGCCGGCCACGGCCAGCGGGTCCTCGTAGCCCCACGTTGTAGCGAGTGCCGCGGCCTCGTCGCGTGGGTAGCCGGGGACGATGCGGTCGACCAGCGTGTTCAGGAAGTGGTTGTGCGCCTCGACCCAGGCGGCAAAGCCGGACTCCAGGCCCCAGCGCTCGGCGTGGGCGAGGACGATCCGCTTCAGCTTGGCGCCGTTGGCCTCGATCAGCTCGCAGGGCAGCAGGACGAGGCCGCTCTCCGGCGTGCCGCCCAGCGCGGTGAAGCGGGCGTGCAGCAGCGCCGCGACCTTGGCCGGGAAGCTTTGTTGGCAGGCGCCGGGGGTGTAGGGCTCCGCCACGTCGGCGATGCCGGCCTCCGTCGTGTTGGACACCAGGAAGCGCAGCGCCGGGGACGTGGCGAGGGCCAGCATGCGGTCCCACTCCGCGTAAGGGTTCAGCGCCTCGGACACGCAGCTCACCACCCGGCGGGATTCGACCTCCTCGCCCTGCTCGATGCCGCGCAGCAGGACGGTGTAGAGCCCTTCCTGCGCGTTCAGCAGGCCGGCGACGCCCTGGTCCAGCGGCTGGGCGACGGCGACCCCGGCGCGCATCAGCCCGGCGCCGTTGGCGACGTCCACCATCCAATCGACGAAGCCGCGCAGGAAGTTGCCGTCGCCGATCTGAAGGACGGTGACGGGCAGCCGCGGGGCGCCCGCCGTGTGCGCAACCGTCGTGTTGGCAATGGCGAAGGCGCCGGCGGCGAGCGATGCACGGGAGAGAAGGGGCATGACGGAAGGTCCTTTGAGAATCGGAGTGCGCTGGCAGAGGGTTCAGGCGACGCCGAAGCGGTAGACGATGCGGCCCGTGCACCACTGGCCGGGGGCCAGCGCGGTGGAGGGGAAGGACGGGATGTTGACGGCGTTGGGGAAGTGCGACGGCTCCAGGCAGAAGGCGCTGTGCCGGGTGTAGAGCCTGCCGCCCTTGCCGAGGTCGCGCGGCGTCTGGCCGTCGAGGAAATTGCCGGTGTAGACCTGCACGCCGGGTTCGGTGGAGAGGACCTCCAGCATCCGCCCGCTGCCCGGATGGACGACGCGGGCGTGCAGCCCCAGCGCGCCCGCCGGCTTGTCCACCGCGTAATGCAGGTCGTAGCCCTTGCCGAGCGCCAGCATCGGGTGATCGGCGGCGATCCGTGCGCCGAAGGCGGCGGGGCTGCGGAAGTCGAAGGGCGTGCCGGTCACGTCCACCAGCTCCCCGGTGGGGACGGCGGTGGCGTCCAGCGCCAGATAGCGGCTGCCGTTGACCGTCGCCACATGGTCGAGGATCGAGGACCCGGCGTCGCCCGACAGGTTGAAGAAGGTGTGGTCGGTGAAGTTCGCCACGGTCGCCTTGTCCGCCGCCACGGCGGTCCAGGCGATGGTCAGGGCGTTGTCCTCGTCCAGTGAGTAGACCAGCCGGACGGGCAGGGTGCCGGGAAAGCCCTCCTCCCCATCCTGGAAGACGTAGGTCAGTTCCAGGCTCGTCTCGTCCAGTTGCCGGGCGTCGAAGGTGCGGAATCGGGAGCCGCGCTGGCCGCCGTGCAGCGTGTTGGGCGGCGCGTTGACGGCGGTGCGGTGCTCCACCCCGTCCAGCGTGAAGCGTCCGCCGCCGATGCGCCCGCAATAGCGCCCGATGAAGGAGCCCATGGAGGGCTGGCCGGCCATGGTCCGCTCCAGCGTCTCATAGCCCTGCACCACGTCGCCGAGGGCGCCGTCGCGGTCGGGCGCCAGGATCTGGACGATCTTGCAGCCGTAATTGGTGATGCGGACGGCCATGCCCCGGCGGTTGCGCAGGGTGAACAGGTCGGTCGGCGTGCCGTCGATGGTGGCGCGAAAATCCTCGCGCCGGAGGTCGGCATAAGGCGTCATGGCGTGGGTGCCCCTTGGACCGGAGGATGCCGGAAGGATATTGAATATATTAATATATCAGTTATCGGGGCGGAAGGAGAAAAGCACCCGCCGCCGGAGCGGGCGCTTTTGCCGCACGTGACGAGATGGGCAATTGTCAGCCGGGGAGCGTCATGTCCGTTCGGGCGTCTCACCTTCTGCGTGATGGCGTGGTGATGTCGGCGACGCGACAATTGGGAGTTGCCGGGGCTTCAGTGAACCGGCCGGCGGGACCGGGGAGGACAGCCGTGACCACCCTCTTTCACGACGCTCTGCACGAGGATTTCGGAACCTGGCCCGTCGCCTACATCCCCTATGGCGGGGCGGAGTTCGGCGAGATCAAGGCGGTCGCCGCGGCCATCGGCGACGGTGACGACGGCGCCTATTACGACGCCTGGACCGCGGCGGGCGACCGGCTGGCGCACGAGGCCGACATCGCCCTGTCCAAGGGTCACAAGGCGACCGCCCGCGCCCTCTATTTGCGGGCGAGCGCCTTCCACAACGCCTCCTTCCACCCGCTCTACGGCGCCCCCGTCGATCCGCGCCTGATCGCCGCCTTCCGCAAGGGGACGGCGGCGCTCGACAAGGGGCTCTCGCTCGGACCGCGCCCGGCCATCCCGCTGGCCATTCCCTTCGGCGGGATGGCGATGCCCGGCCGCTTCATCCCGGCGGAGGGTTTCGAAACCCGCGTCCGCCCGCTGATCGTCTTCACCAACGGCTACGACGGCACCATCACCGACATGTATTTCGCGTCGGCGGTGGCGGCCTCGCGGCGGGGCTATCACAGCCTGCTGTTCGACGGCCCCGGCCAGGGGGCCATGCTCTACGAGCACGGCGTGCCGCTGCGCCCGGACTGGGAAACGGTGATCGGGGCGGTGGTCGATTTCGCCGAAACCCTGCCGCTCGTCGATGCGGAGCGCATCGCGCTCAGCGGCTGGAGCCTCGGCGGGCATCTCGCCCCGCGCGCCGCGTCGGGCGAGCCGCGCATCGCGGCGCTGATCGCCGATCCCGGCACCTGGAGCATCGCCGACGGCTTCCGCGACGTGGTGGTGCACCAACTCGGCGTCGCGCCGGAGGCGGCGGCCGATCTCGGCGCCCTGGACCAAGCCGTGATCGACCGCATGGACACCTTCATCCGCGGCAACCGCCAACTGAACTGGAAGGTCGTTCAGCGCGGCTTCTGGGTGCATGGCGTCGCCGACCTGCGCTCCTATCTCGCCTCCGCGGAGCGCTTCACCATGCGGGGGCGGGCGCAGCTCATAGCCTGCCCGACCCTGATCACCCAGGCGGAGGGTGACGCCCTGTCGGCCGGTGCCGGCGCCTTCTTCGACGCGCTCGTCGGACCGAAGACGCTGATGCGCTTCACCGCCGCCGAAGGCGCCGGCGGGCATTGCGAGATGGGCAACCGCTCCCTCCTGAACCTCCGCGTCCTCGATTGGCTGGATGACCGGTTCAAGGTTGGGGGCTGATGCCCCCGCCTCCTGGGTCAGTGATTGTCGCGCGGGATGCCCATGGTCTGGGCGACGCGCTGGTACTTGACGGCGGGCTTCAGCACCATGCCCTCGTCGAGCTGGTCGACGATGCCGCGCTGGATCTCCTGCCAGGGGGTCTGCGACGGTGGGATGGGGTAGCCGCCCGCGGCCTCCAAAGCGGCGCGGCGGTCGGCCAGTTCGCCCTCCGGGATCAGGATGTCGGCGCTGCCGCGGCGCAGGTCGATGCGCACCCGGTCGCCGCTGCGCAGCAGGGCCAGCCCGCCGCCCGCCGCTGCCTCCGGGGACGCGTTGAGGATGGAGGGCGATCCCGAGGTGCCGGACTGGCGGCCGTCGCCGATGCAGGGAAGGGAGTGGACGTCCTGCCGGATCAGCGTGGCGGGGGGCCGCATGTTGACCACCTCCGCCGCCCCCGGATAGCCGATGGGGCCGGTGCCGCGGATGACCAGGATGGTGTAGGCGTCGATGCCCAGGCCGGGGTCGTCGATGCGGTGATGGTAGTCCTCCGGCCCGTCGAAGACGACGACCTTGCCTTCGAACGCCTCCGGGTCCTGCGGGTTGGACAGGTAGCGCTGGCGGAACTCGTCGGAAATGACGCTGGTCTTCATGATGGCGGCGCCGAACAGGTTGCCGCGCAGCACCACGAAGCCGGCGTTGGGCATCAGCGGCTCGTCGATGGGGTGGATCACCCGCGTGTCGAGGATCGGCTGGTGGCGGCAGTTCTCGCCGATGCTCCGGCCGTTGACGGTGGGCGCCCCCTCGCGGATCAGCCCCTTGGCCATGAGCTGGGCGACGACCGCGGGCACGCCGCCGGCGCGGTGGAAGTCCTCGCCCAGATACTCGCCGGCCGGCTGGAGGTTGACCAGCAGCGGCACGTCGTGGCCGTGGGTCTGCCAGTCCTCCACCGTCAGCGGCACGCCGATGTGCTTGGCGATGGCGTTGATGTGGATCGGCGCGTTGGTCGAGCCGCCGATGGCGGAGTTGACGACGATGGCGTTGAGGAAGGCGTCGCGGGTCAGGATGTCGGAGGGCTTGAGGTCCTCGCGGACCATTTCCACGATGCGCTTGCCGGTTTCATAGGCGGCCTGCTGGCGCTCGCGGTAGGGGGCAGGGATGGCGGGGAGCCGGGAAGCTGCATGCCCAGCACCTCGGCCAGCGAATTCATCGTGGAGGCCGTGCCCATCGTGTTGCAGTAGCCGGTCGAGGGTGCGGAGGACGCCACCAGCTCGATGAAGCCCTGATAATCGATCTCGCCGGCCGCCATCATCTGGCGCGCCTTCCACACGATGGTGCCCGAGCCGGTGCGCTCGCCGCGGAACCAGCCGTTCAGCATGGGGCCGACCGACAGGGCGATGGCCGGGATGTTCACGGTGGCCGCGGCCATCAGGCAGGCGGGGGTGGTCTTGTCGCAGCCGATGGTCAGCACCACCCCGTCGAGCGGGTAGCCGTGCAGCACCTCGACGAGGCCGAGATAGGCGAGGTTACGGTCGAGCGAGGCGGTCGGCCGCTTGCCGGTCTCCTGGATCGGGTGGACGGGGAACTCGATGGCGATGCCGCCGGCGGTGCGGATGCCCTCGCGCAGCCGTTCGGCCAGGACCAGATGGTGCCGGTTGCAGGGGCTGAGGTCGGAGCCGGTCTGGGCGATGCCGATGATCGGCGCGCCCGATTGCAACTCCTCCCGCGTCAGCCCGAAGTTCAGGTAGCGCTCCAGATAGAGCGCGGTCATGTCGGGGTTGTCGGGATTGTCGAACCACGAGCGCGACCGCAGCCGCCGGCTGGAGCCGATTTCCGGGTGCTGGGGAGAGGGCTTCGTATCGGACATGTCGGCACCAATTCGGGTTGGG
>NZ_WHOR01000073.1:0-22455 GCF_013340925.1 Azospirillum formosense | reverse complement strand
TCCCCCGTGGGGTAGCCGCTCTCCCCCCCCTCCCCCGCCCCCCCCCCCCTGCAGGGGGGGGGCCCCCCCCCCCCCCCCCCCGAGGGCGGGGGGGGTTGGGGGGGGTGCCAGCCCCCCCCCACCAACCCCCGCCCAGGGGGGGGGGGAAACCCCGCCTTGACCCGCCATCCCGCCGCCGCGGCGCTCCTGGCCGCGCTCTCCGGCCCCGCCCTGGCCGGCCCGCCGGAGCCCGCCGACCCGCTGGCCTCCGTCATGTGGGACGTGCTGCGGCCGGAGCTGTTCGGAACGGCCCCCGTGCAGTTCGACGAGCGGGTGACCGTCACCGCCCCCGACAACGCCGAGAACGCCGCCGCCGTGCCGGTGATGGCCGACGCCACCGCCTTGGGCGCGGTGGAGGAGATGGTGCTGTTCGCCGACCTCAACCCCTTCCCGGTCATCCTGCGCTTCCAGCCGCTGGCGGCGAAGCCGGTGATCGCCACGCGCTTCAAGGTGCAGCAGGCCACACCGCTGCGCGCCGCCGCCCGCACGCCGGACGGGGTGTGGCACATCGGCGGCAAGCTGCTCGACGCGGCGGGGGGTGGCTGCACCGCGCCGCCAGCCACTTACGCCGCCGCCGACTGGGCCGACCATGTGGGCGAGGTGCAGGGCCGTGCCTGGGCGCCTGCCGGTGACGACAAAGCGACGCGTGTCCGCTTCCTCGTCCGCCACCCCATGGACACCGGTCTGGTCGCCGGCATCCCCGCCTATTTCATCGAGGCGCTGACCCTGCGCGACGCCGACGGGCGGGCGCTGGCCCTGCTTCAGACCGCGGAGCCGCTGTCCGAGAACCCCGTCTTTACGCTGGAGGTGAAGCCCGCAGCGGGCGCGCGCAGCCTGACGCTTGACGGGCGCGACAACCAGGGTGGCGAGGTCAAGGCGGTCATCCCGCTGCCCTGGGTGCAGGGAGCGCTGCCATGAGAGCGCTTCTCACCCTTCTTCTGCTGGCCGTCTCCGCCGCGCCCGGCTGGGCCGCCGGTCCGCTGACCTACGCTCTGAAGCCCGTCGCCATCGCTCCGGACACCTGGGTTTTCGAGGGCACGCGGGAGCATTTCACCCGAAGCAACGGCGGCAACATCCTCAACCCCGGCTTCATCGTGACCGACGACGGGGTGATCGTGATCCAGACCGGCCCGTCGCGCCGCTTCGGCGAGGAGATGCGCGCGGCCATCGCCACGGTCACCGACAAGCCGATCCGCAAGGTCTTCATCAGCAACCTGCACCCCGACTATTGGCTGGGCAACCGCGCCTTCGCCGACGTGCCCATCGCCGCTCTCCCCGGCACCATCGAGGGCATCAAGGCCGAGGGGCAAGGGATGACCGAGAACATGTACCGCCTCGTCGGCGACTGGATGCGCGGCACCGAGCCGCTGGTCCCGACGGAGACGGTCTACGGCTCCACCGTCGTCTTCGGCGCGCACCGGCTGCGGCTGATCCCGCTGGAGGGTCACACCGCCGCCGACCTCGCCATCCTGGACGAGACGACAGGCGTGCTGTTCGCCGGCGGAGTCGTCTTTTCCGACCGGACGCCGACCACGCCCCACGCCGACATCGGCCAATGGCTGGCGGCGCTGGACGCCCTGGACGCTCTGGACGTGACGGTTCTGGTGCCCAACCACGGGCGCATCCGCACCGACAAGGTGGCCATCGCCCAGACCCGCGACTGGCTGACGTGGCTGGACCGCACGTTGCGTGAGCGGGCGGAGGCCGGGGCTGACATGGCCGAACTGCTCGACGCGCCGATCCCCGAGCGCTTCGCCGGGATGGGCGTGCTGCGCGAGGAGTACCGGCGCTCCGTCTCGCATCTCTGGCCACGGATCGAGAAGGCCGTGTTGCCGCGGGTCAACTGACCTCCTTCTCAATGAAACGATTTCCGGCGCCAGCAGAACGCTCCGCCCATTCGACTATTTGCCAATGGACCCCAATTGGGGCGCCGGTAAACTGCTTTATTGTCAGAAGGATAGGGGCTTCGCGACGCCGCGTCGCCCCTGCGTCGAACCCCTGATTGTTCCGAAAAGAAGCCGAGGCGGGCGGACGAGGCAGACGGATTCCGCCAATTCGTCTGCGAATGATCATTTGTCTACACATGATCTATGCCCGCGCCTCCGGCTGTCCATTCCCCTGGGAGGCATCCGCACCATGAAGCGTCTCTTCCGAACCTTCCTTCTTGCAAGCGCCATGGCCGCCGGCCTTGGCCTGAACGGCCCCGCATTGGCTGCCGATGGGCCGAGCAACGACGACCTGCTGAACGACGCCAAGTCGACGGGCGACGTCCTGACCTACGGCATGGGTCATCAGGCGCAGCGCTTCAGCCCGCTCGACAAGCTCAACCCGGACACCGTCAAGGGGCTGGTGCCGGTCTGGTCCTTCTCCTTCGGTGGGGAGAAGCAGCGCGGGCAGGAGTCGCAGCCGATCATCCATGACGGCACGATCTATGTCACCGGTTCCTATTCGCGCCTCTACGCGGTGGACGTGAAGACCGGGCAGAAGAAGTGGCAGTACGACCACCGCCTGCCCGAGGGCATCATGCCCTGCTGCGACGTGGTGAACCGCGGCGCCGCGCTCTACAAGGACAAGATCTACTTCGCGACGCTGGACGCCCGTCTGGTCGCGCTGAACAAGGACACCGGCAAGGTCGTCTGGTCGAAGAAGATCGAGGACTACAAGGCCGGCTACTCGGCGACCGCCGCTCCGCTGATCGTCGACGGCAAGGTCATCACCGGCAATTCCGGCGGCGAGTTCGGCATCATCGGCATGGTCGAGGCGCGAGACGCCGAGACGGGTGAGCTGGTCTGGCAGCGCCCGACCATCGAGGGCAACATGGGCACCCTCAATGGCAAGGAATCGACCATGACCGGCGTGATGAACGCCAGCTGGTCGGGCGATCTCTACAAGACCGGCGGCGGCGCCACTTGGCTGGGCGGCACCTATGACCCCGAGACCAAGACGCTGTTCTTCGGCACCGGCAACCCGGCGCCCTGGAACTCGCACCTGCGTCCGGGCGACAACCTCTACACCTCCTCGACGCTGGCCATCGACCCGGCCAACGGCGACATCAAGTGGCACTATCAGACCACGCCGCACGACGGCTGGGACTTCGACGGCGTGAACGAGCTGGTGTCCTTCGACCTGAAGAAGGACGGCCAGACCATCAAGGCCGGCGCCAAGGCCGACCGCAACGGCTTCTTCTACGTGCTGGACCGCACCAACGGGAAGCTGCTGAGCGCCTCGCCCTTCGTCACCAAGATCACCTGGGCCAAGGAGATCGACGTGAAGACCGGGCGGCCGGTCTACAACGACGACAACCGTCCGGGCACCCCGGTCGGTGCCGAGAAGGGCACGTCGGTCTTCGCCGCCCCGGCCTTCCTCGGCGCCAAGAACTGGATGCCCATGGCCTACAGCCCGGCGACCGAGCTGTTCTACGTCCCGGCCAACGAGTGGGGCATGGACATCTGGAACGAGCCGATCACCTACAAGAAGGGTGCGGCCTATCTGGGCGCCGGCTTCACCATCAAGCCGCTCTATGACGACTACATCGGTGCGCTGCGCGCCATCGACCCGAAGACCGGCAAGATCGTCTGGGAATACAAGAACCCGGCGCCGCTGTGGGGCGGCGTGCTGACCACCGGCGGCAACCTCGTCTTTACCGGCACGCCGGAAGGCTACCTGAAGGCCTTCGACGCCAAGTCCGGCAAGGAGGTCTGGAAGTTCAACACCGGCTCCGGCGTCGTCGGCTCCCCGGTCACCTGGGAACAGGACGGCGAGCAGTATGTGGCCGTGGTCTCCGGCTGGGGCGGTGCGGTGCCGCTGTGGGGCGGCGACGTCGCCAAGCTGGTCAAGGACATCAACCAGGGCGGCTCGCTCTGGGTCTTCAAGCTGCCGAAGGCCTGACGGGGAAACCCCGTGCCGTGACCGGACCAGGAAAGGGCGGCCCGAAGGGTTCGGGCCGTCTTTTCTTGCGAATCGCTTGCAACAGGATTTGGAGCGGGATTTGGAACGGAATTGCCTACGATTGGCTGTTTTAGGGAATACCCGTTCCCGTCCTTGCGCATTCTTGAACGGTCCGGCATGATCTCACCCGGAAACGCCCCGAAACGATGAGCGTGGGAACCACGCCATGAGCCGAATTCTGATTGCGGACGATCATCCGCTGGTGCGCGACGCCCTGCGCAGCGCCGTCCTCTATTCCTGCCAGGCGCAGGAAATCCACGAGGCCGGTTGCCTGGACGAAACCATCTCCATCCTCGACTCCATGCACGGCGGCAAGGGGGAGCCGGACCTCGTCCTGCTCGACCTTAACATGCCGGGCATGAACGGGCTGACCGGGCTGATCGCCCTGCGCCGCCGCTTCCCCGCCATCCCCGTCGCCGTCGTCTCGGCGCACGAGGACCGCAAGGTGATGCTGGAGGCGGTGCGCTGCGGCGCCGCGGGCTTCATCCCGAAATCGACGCCGCGGGACGCCATCGCCGGCGCTTTGCGCCAGATCCTGGCCGGGGAGGTCTATCTGCCCGCCTCGGTCGAGGAGGGGGCCGCTGCGGAGGACGAGGAAACAGCGGAGATCGCCCGCCGCCTGTCCACCCTGACGGCGCAGCAACTCCGCGTGCTGGAGATGCTGGGCACCGGCAAGCTGAACAAGGAAATCGCCTATGAGCTGAGCATCACGGAAACCACCGTGAAGGCCCACGTCTCGGCGATCCTGCAAAAGCTGAAGGTCTACAGCCGCACCCAGGCCGTGGTCTTTGCCAACCGCCTGCAACTGGAAAAGGCCCGCTTCGGCATCTGATCCGGCGGGCCTTTTTCCGTTCAGCCCCAACCGTTCAGCGGTTCCGCATCCGCCGCGCGTCCGCGGCGGCGCGCGCCGCCTCCTGCCCCGGATCGCCCCGCCCGAAGCCGAGCGGCACCGGGCCGTCGAGCCAGCCAAAGCCGTCCAGGGCGTGGCCGTCGAACTCCGCCCAATCCGACCAGTCCTTGTCCTTGCTGCGCCGCTTCGCCTCCGCCTTGCGCGTGGCGCGCCGGGCCTCCAGGCCGGGGTCTCGCCGCCCGAGTTGTTCGTCGCGCGTCGTCCGTTCGATGATGACGATGGAGGAGCCGGTGGCTGAATCGCCGATGATCGCCAGATCGCGCGACCGGTCCGCGTGGTTGGGGCCGTGACCGTGCGAGTCGAGGATCACGATCTCCCCGGCGAGCGTCGCGCCGGACAGGAGCGTCAGGCCGGCGCCCAGCAGCAATAGGGGCAGGAACAGGGTGCGCATCGTCGTCTCCGCCGGTGTCATCACAGCGGGACAGACTGCGCCGGGTGGACGGCGGCGGGTGTGAGCCGCTTCACAGTTTCGGCGAAAGAGTCAGGCGAGCAGCCGGAAGGCCGGTTCGGGCCGGGCCAGCAGGTCCGCCCGCACGCGCTCGACCAGCGCGTCGTCGCGCAAGGCGCGCGGCGTTTCCAGCGGCACCTCCGCCGCCACCCGCGTCGGGCCGGGGGCCATCACCAGGATGCGGTCGGCCAGCTGGATCGCCTCGCGCAGATTGTGGGTGACGAACAGCACGGTGGCCGGGGACCGCTCCAGCATCGTCGCGAGAAGGGCGCGCATCCGCTGCGCCGTCGGCTCGTCCAGCGAGACGAAGGGCTCATCCATCAGCAGCAGGCCAGGCTCCACCGCGAAGGCGCGGGCGAGCGCCACCCGCCGCGCCATGCCGCCGGACAGGCGGGCCGGATACTCGTCGGCCACCGCTTCCAGCCCCATGGCGGCCAGCCAGCGCTCCGCCGTGCCGTCGCTCCGCCGCGCCTTGGGCAGCACCAGCGCCACGTTCTGCCGCACCGTGCGCCAGGGCAGCAGGCGGGGCGTCTGGAAGACGCAGCCGAGCACCGGCTCCGGCCCGCCGAAGTCGAGCGTTCCGTCGAAGTCGCGGTCCAGCCCCGCGGCGATGGCCAGCGCGGTCGTCTTGCCGCAGCCGGACGGGCCGACCAGCGCCAGGAACTCGCCGGGTGCAGCCGCCAACGACAGGCCGCGGATGACCTCCCGCCCGGCGAAGCGCTTGGAGCGGATCTCAAGCCTCAGCGCGCACCGGCCGCCACCGGGTGAGCCGGTGCTCGACGGGTTGCAGGACGCAGAGCTCGAGAAGTTGGACGACGGCCACGAAGGCGACGGTGTACGCAAGAATGCCGGCCACATCGAACATCTGGAAGTAGAGGTGGATCTGGAATCCCACCCCGTCGCTGCGGCCCAGAAGCTCGACCACCAGCACGATCTTCCAGATCAGCGCAAGGCCGGACCGCGCCGCCGCGGCGAAGTAGGGGGTGAGCTGGGGCAGCAGCACATGGCGCAGCACGTCGGACCGCGCCATGCGGAAGGTCCGCGCCATCTCGACATACTGCTCGTCGATGGCGCGTGTCCCTTCGCGCAGGACGACGACGACGTTGGGGATCTTGTTGACGGCGACCGCGCCGACCGCCGCCGCCTCGGTCAGGCCGAACCAGACATAGGCGAGCACGATCACGACCAGCGCCGGGATGTTCAGGAACACGGTCAGCCACAGCCCGAACAGCCGATCGGCGGTGGCCGAGCGGCCAAGCAGGATGCCCAGCGCCGAGCCGATGGACATGGCGATGACGAAGGCCGCGGCCATGCGCGCCAGCGTGATCCCCAGATGATGGAACAGCGCGCCGTCCGCCGCCTCGCGGACCAGGACCGTCAGCACGGCGGCGGGGCCGGGCAGGCTGCGGCTGGCCGCCAGCTCGGCGGCGACGGCCCACAGCCCGACCAGCAGAGCCAGCGACAGGACCGGGGCCAGCCGCCGCCACCGCATCAGAAATGGACCCCCGGCCAGAAGGTGCCGTCCGGCAGGGCCATGGCGTCGCCCACCAGCTCCCGCCCGCCGAGCTTGGCCATCAGCCCGTAGAGCCTGGCCGCGGCCTCCCGCTCCTCTTCCGTCCAGCGCTGCGGGATGCCGGCGCGGAACTGGTCGCGCAGCGCCGCCCAGGTGGCCTCGTCCTCCGCCTTCATCAGCGGGCGCAGCCGGTCCCACTCCGCGTCGGATTGCGCCATGATCGCCTTGGCCTTGCGCGAGGCGGCGACGAAGGCGTCGAGCGCCGCCGGGTTGGCCTTGGCCCATCCCTCATGGAAGACGAAGCCGACCGCCGGCACCTGGGCCGACAGCCCGAGGTCCCGCATCATCCCGTCCACCCCGATGACCGTCCGCATCCCCGCCGCCTGGAGACGGGCGGCGTAGGGCCAGAAATTCAGCACCGCGTCCAGCTCCCCCGTCGTGGCCTTCTGGTTCAGCAGCGGCGGGGCGGCGAAGACCGGCGTCGCGACGGTGTCGAGGTCGAGGGCGTAGCGATCGCGGGCCAGCGCCTTCAGCAGCAGCCAGCTCTTGTCGATGGGGGTTCCGGCGACGCCGATGCGCTTTCCCTTGAGGTCGGCGACGGAGGCGATGGGGGAGGCCGCCGGCACCATCAGCGCGCCGACCGCCGCGGAATGCGGGATGAAGGTCAGGTCGGCCCCCGCCGCGCGCTGGCGGGCCACCCACAGCCAGTCGCTGGCGATCATGTCCACCGCGCCGCCCTGCAGGGCGATCTGCGCCGCTTGGCTGCTGGCCAGCTCCATCAGTTTCAGCTCGAAGCCGGCGGCCTCGTCCAGCCGGTGGTGGCGGATGACGTCCAGCTCCCAGCTGACCGTGCCGAATTTCAGCACCCCGATGGTCACCGTGGGCCGGTCCGCCGCATGCGTCATGGAGGCGACGCAGACCAGCGTCAGGACCAGAAACAGCCGGACGAGGGACATCAGGCGCATGGCACCGCCCCTGCGTCAAAAATTGCATTTGTATGAAGGTTGGGCCGCGTCATGGTTGCGCGGTGGACCGGGCGGCGGATTGGCCACCGCCCGTGTCCCATCACAAGGAGGCGTCGAGGATGGAAAAGATCCTCACTCTCCTGATCCTGCTGCTTCGGGTGATCAAGGGCATCCTTGATCTCCTGAACCGCTAAGGATCGGGCCGGGGGGCAGGGGTGGCCAGACCCCTGTCTCCCTAGCCTGATGATGATGCGTCCTGCGGTCGTTTGCAAGGCAGGCCTCTGCGGTGCGGTGGCGCAGCGGAACGCGGGAATCCCACGATGGCGAACGGTGAGCTTAGGCCCCGTCCGCCGATTCCCGGTATTCGACTATCGGGCAACTTGACCCTGTCGGGCACGGGGGGATTTCGTGGATGCTGCAGAACAATGGGGGAGGGAGCGTGGTGCGCGCAGGATGGCTGGGCGCCGCCGGGCTGGCGCTGTTGCTGGCCGGGCCGGCGGGAGACGCCGCGGCAGACATGGTTCCGGTGCCGGACGGCTACCGGATGACCGAATACCGGTCGCCCACCCCGGCCTCGCTGCCCGGGGCCGAGACGGTGGACACGGCGCAGGCCCGTGCTCTGGTGGAGTCGGGTGCGGCTCTTCCCATCAATGTGATGAAACTGGACCGCAGCACGCTGCCCGGCGGCCCGTGGCTGGTGCCGAAGCCCTTTCCGCAAATCCCCGGCAGCGTCTGGCTGCCCAACGTCGGGCTGGGCGCGCTGACGCCGGAACTGGACGGGTATTTCCGGTCCAACCTGGAGCGGCTGACCGGCGGCGACCGCGGGCGCGGCCTGCTGTTCTACTGTCTGGCGGATTGCTGGATGTCGTGGAACGCGGGCAAGCGCGCCCTGGAGATGGGCTACCGCCGCGTCCTCTGGTACCGCGACGGGGCGGACGGCTGGGCCGAGGCCGGCCTGCCGACCGAGGAGGGGAAGCCGGTTGCGGTCGCCGCACCGTAACCGGCTTTTCGATGCTTACTGCTTCAGCGACTTCAGGAAGGCGATCAGATAGTCCTGCTCCGCCGGATCGGTGATGGCGACGTGCCGCATGCGGGTGCCCGGCACGAAATTGTCGTTGCCGGCGATCCAGTGGCGCAGGTTGTCTTCGGTCCAGGTGATGTTGGACGCCTTAAGCGCGTTGGAATAGTCGAAGCGCGGGATCGAGCCGGCCTTGCGCCCGACGACGTTGTACAGGCTCGGTCCGAAGGCGTTCTTGCTGGAATCCAGCGAGTGGCAGGCCGCGCACTGATGGAAGATCTGCTTGCCGGCGGCTTCCTCGGCCGTCTTGGGCTGCGGCCCGCTTTCGGCGTTGGCCGTGCCGGCGGCAAGCAGAAGGGCGGCGGCGATGACGAATCTGGAAACGGTCATGTGAGATGGCTCCCCAGCCAAGACTCCGCGGCGCCGATCGCGGCGGCGGTCGATGCCGTGCATTTTAAGGGGCTGGGTCGGGCCGCCGAATTGGACTTTGGAACAAGCCCGCAAAGGCAATGAGGTTTTGAAGCCGTTTCCGCCGCCTCACGCCCCGTACTGTTCGTCGGTGACCTTCTCCATCCAGTCCACGGCCTTGCCGTCGAGTTGCTCCTGGATGGCGATGTGGGTCATGAACATGGTCGGCGACGCGCCGTGCCAGTGCTTCTCGCCGGGTGGAAACCAGACGACGTCGCCGGGGTGGATCTCCTCGATCGGGCCGCCGTCGCGCTGGACCCGGCCGACGCCGGCGGTGACGATCAGGGTCTGCCCCAGGGGATGGGTGTGCCACGCCGTGCGGGCGCCAGGTTCGAAGGTGACGCTGGCCGCCGCGGTGCGGGCCGGAGCGCTGGCCTGGATGATGGGGTCGATGCGGACGGTGCCGGTGAACCAGTCGGCCGGTCCGGTGACGGATGGCTGCGTGCCAATCCGGGTGATGTCCATGGTCGAATCCTCCGCTCGCTGCCCCAGGTCCGGGGCCGTCTGGCAGAAACAGACGGGGAAGACGGATGTGGCCTTGCGGCGGTCCGTGGAACGGGCAGAGGAGAGGAGGTGGTGCGGGCGGTCGGACTCGAACCGACATATCCGTGAGGACGGCGGATTTTGAGTCCGCTGCGTCTACCAATTCCGCCACGCCCGCACGGTGCCTGCCGGACCCGGCGCTCGCGGCGACCGGTGCCCGCTATATAGAGGGGAAATGGCCCTGGGACAAAGTGTTTTGTGCGGATGCGTCGGCGTGTCTGGCCTAAGCCTGTGGGGCGCGCTAATCTCACCCGCATGATGAACCGCCTCCCCATCGACGATCCGCGCTACACCGCCGGGCTGCTGGCCGTCGCCAGCGCCGGCGTGCTGGCCGCCGCGCTGTTTTTCCAGTTCGTGCTGGGCTACCAGCCCTGCGTCCTGTGCCTGTGGCAGCGCGTGCCCTACGGCGCGGTGATGGCCTTCGGCATCGTCACCCTGCTGTTTCGCCAGTGGCGCGGGCTGGGCGACGCGCTGCTGGTGGCGAGCGGGCTGGCTCTGCTGGCTGGTGCGGGAATCGCCGCCTATCATGTGGGGGTGGAGCAGCACTGGTGGGCCGGTACCTCGGCCTGCGGCGCCGGCGGAGGACGCGCGCCCCAGACGCTGGAGGAATTGCGCGCCCAGGTGCTCGCCGCCCCGGTCACCCGCTGCGACGAAGTGGCGTGGTCGCTGTTCGGGATTTCGATGGCGGGCTACAACGTGGTGATTTCGCTGGCGCTGTCCGCCTTCGCCTTCGTGGCGGCCCGCGCCGCCTACATCCGGACCTCGGTTTCCAGGACCTTCGCATGACCCCGCTCGACAACACCGCCGCTACCGCTGCTGCTCCGTCCACCGGCGAGTCGCCCGCCCCCCGTCCCCGGCCGCGCGGGCGCCTGCCCGGCGACCCGACTCCGGAACAGCGGCTGGCGCGGATCGTGCGTGTGGACCATGCCGGGGAGTATGGGGCCAAGCGCATCTACGAAGGCCAGCTCTCCGTCATGGGCCGGGGCCGGCACGCCAAGACCCTGCGCCACATGGCCGACCAGGAGTTGGAGCATCTCCAGTATTTCGAGAAGCAGCTCGTCGCCCGTCAGGTTCGCCCGACCGTGCTGCAGCCGCTGTGGCATGTCGCCGGCTTCCTGCTGGGTGCCGGGACCGCGGTGATGGGGGAGCGGGCGGCCATGGCCTGCACCGTCGCCGTCGAGCAGGTCATCGACGGCCATTACGAGGCGCAGTTGAAGCACCTCGGCCCGGAAGAGGAGGAGTTGAAGACCTCCATCCTCAAGTTCCAGGCGGAAGAGGTGGAGCATCGCGACATCGGCCTGCTCAACGGCGCGGAGCAGGCCCCGGCCTATCCGGTGCTGTCCGCCGCCATCAAGGCCGGCACCAAGGCGGTCATCTGGGTGGCAGAACGGGTGTGACGGGCACGGGTGTGACGGGCGCGGCTGTGACCGGAGGCGGGCGGAGCGGACTCAGGCGGCCTCGCCGTCCGCTCCGGTTTCTGCTGGGATGGTCGCCGGGGCGGGCGGAGTCCCGTAGATCTCGTCTTCGCTCCGCCCGCAGCCTTCGCAATAGCCATCCTCGCCGATGATGCAGATGCCCACGCAGGGATTCTCGTCGTCCATACCCGATCTTCCTCGGCCCAACCTTCCCGATCGCGGCGTTTCTACATCGGATCGAGTTCGGTGTCCCAATAAAGAAAATCCCGCCAACTTTCGTGAAGGAAGTTTGGCGGGAATGCACGTCCGTTCTCTTGAAGCTGGTAGGCACTCGGCTGGAACGGGGGACTGAGGGGGATCATGCCGCAACTGTGCGGTAGCCTGTTTCCCTTCGCCAGATTGCAGGCCGAGCAGGAGGTGACGACGTTGTCCCAGGTGGTGCGCCCGCCGCGCGACCGTGGGATGACATGGTCGAAGGTCAGTTCCTGCGTGGGGAAGTGGTGGCCGCAATACTGGCAGGTGAAGCGGTCGCGCAGGAAGACGTTGAATCGGGTAAAGGCCGGCCGCCGCGTCGCCGGGATGAACTCCTTCAACGAAATGACGCTCGGCAGCTTGACCTCGAAAGTGGGGGAGCGGACGACGCGGTCATATTCGGAGATGATGTTCACCCGGTCCAGAAAGACGGCCTTGACCGCCTCCTGCCAGGACCAGAGCGACAGAGGGAAGTAGCTGAGCGGCCGGAAGTCGGCGTTCAGCACCAGGGCCGGACAGTGATCGGGTGGTGGAGCCAATGGCCACTCCCTTATCTGAGACGTGTCTGGAACCTTTCTGCTGTTCCGCTCCCCCTTGCGGGATGACACGCCGCCGGGTGACCGGAACACCAGATACATAGTTGATTTATGCTTCGAACTCAATATGTCGCGCCGCACTGCGTCATTTCTTCACGATCCTGTAACCCTTTCGATGGGCGGGGTTCCGGCGTTTCCGGCAGGCCGACAGGATAGCTGTGACATTTGGTTGTGATGCCTTGAACATGCATTTTCCGTCAGCGTGGTTACTGAGCGTTAACCATGCTCTGAGATGGTGACGGCGCCCCAGGAGGACGCTTTCAAAGGGAACATCCATGAGCGCCACGATCATCGACCTTGCCGAGAAGCGCGCCGAGCGCGAGGAGCGCGACCGCCAGCGCCGCATCGACGCCTTCGACCGCGAACTGCGCCGCCGCCTCGCCATGTATCTGGAGGGCGAGGACATCCCGGTCGAGCCGATCAAGGACAACCCCTACATCTGAGCCTTTTTTGCACCCTGGTCCGCGGCGCCCGCAGCCAATGCAGGCCGGGCGCGGTTGGGGTATAAGGCGGGGATGACCGACGTCGTCACCCGCTTCGCGCCGAGCCCGACCGGCCACCTCCACCTCGGGCATGCCCATTCCGCCCTGTTCGGCTGGACCACCGCCCGCAAGGCCGGAGGGCGCTTCCTTCTGCGCATCGAGGACATCGACCCGCAGCGCTGCCGTCCGGAGTTCGACCGCGACCTGCGCGAGGATCTGGCCTGGCTGGGCCTGACCTGGGAAGAGCCGGTGCGCCGCCAGTCGGAGCATCTGGAGGATTACCGAGCCGCCCTGGCTCGGCTTGACGCCATGGGCGCCGTTTATCCCTGCTTCTGCACCCGCAAGGACATCGCCGCCGAGATCGCTCGCGCCGGCCACGCGCCGCACGGGCCGGACGGTCCGCTCTATCCCGGCACCTGCCGCGGCCTGTCGGACCTGGAGCGCCAGGACCGCATCGCCACGGGGGCGGCCTACGCCTTGCGATTGGATGTCGGAAAGGCCATGGCAATGACCGGACCGCTGCGCTGGCACGACCGGCGGCGCGGCTGGCAGGAGGCCACGCCGGGAATCCTGGGCGACGTCGTCCTGGCCCGCAAGGACGCCCCGACGAGCTATCATTTGGCGGTTACCGTGGACGACCATCTTCAGGGTGTGACGTTGGTGACCCGCGGCGAGGATCTGTTTTTCGCGACTCACGTGCATCGCCTGCTTCAGGAACTCCTTCGAGTCGCATCTCCTGATTATCATCATCACTCTTTGATGGTGAACGAGCGAGGGGAGCGCTTGGCCAAGCGCGACAACGCCAAGACCTTGCGATCTCTTCGGGAATCGGGGCGAACGGCGGCGGCGGTGCGCGCCTTGTCCGGCTTTCCGGAAGAGTTATGATCTACCACCAACTGTGTATTACAATGATCGGTGAGCTATCCGTTTGAGGCGGGGCTTCTGGAATCTCCTTCCTCTTGCGCGTATCTTTTGAATCTCGACCGATTGTTTGCCCTGCCCAACGGTTGGCGCCAAACGGACGGCCGGCTTGCAATCCGAAGGAGGCAAGCGATGCGAGAGGAGGAAGAGGCGGAGGACAGCTGTTGCCCCGCCGATCCCGCCGGACTGCGGCGGATCTTCGACACGATCGGCGTGGCGATCGCCCTGCTCGATCGGCAGGGGCGTATTGCCGATCTCAACGCGGCGATGCTGCGCGCCATCGGGTGCCAGCGGGATCTCCTGATCGGACAGCCCATGGCCGGCGCCTTCGTCTGGGGCGGCCGGGAGGACGCGGCGGACCGTTTTGCCCAGGCGGTGGCCGCCGCGGGCCGGGGGCAGGTTCAGGAACTGACCCTGACGGGCGATGGAAACTGGCTCGACATCGCGCTGACGCCGCTTCCGGTGGAGTTCGGCGGAGCGGACGCGGGCATCGTCATGACCGCGACGGACGCCGGCCGCCGCATGGCCGTGGAGGCGCGGCTGCGCGGACGGGAGGACCGCCTGCGCGCCGCGCGGGACGAGGTGAAGCGCGCGGGCCAGACCAAGGTGCGCTTCCTGGCCGCCGCCAGCCATGACCTGCGCCAGCCCGCCCAGTCGCTGACCCTGTTCGGCGCGGTCCTGGCGGAACGGCTGGCCGATCACCCGCAATTGCCTCTGGTCCAGACGATGAACCGGGCGGTCGAGGCGATGCGCGGTCTGCTCGACGCGTTGCTGGACGTGGCCCGGCTCGACTCCGGGATCGTCTCGCCCGACATGGCGCCTTTCGCGGTGGCCGAAATGATGGAGCGTCTCAAGGCCGACTACGGCCCGCGCGCTGCCGCCAAGGGGCTGAAACTGCGGGTGCGCCCGCTCCAGGCGCAGGTCCGCAGCGACGCCGTCCTGCTGGAACGGTTGCTGCGTCACCTGCTCGACAACGCGGTGCGCTACACGGCGTCAGGCGGCGTGCTTCTGGGGTGCCGGCGTCGGGGCATGATGCTGTGCATCGAGGTGGCGGACACGGGCGTCGGCATCCCGACCGACAAGCTCGACGAGATTTTCGAGGAATTCGTTCAGCTCGGCAACGCCGAACGTGACCGCAGCCGCGGCCTCGGCCTCGGGCTGGCGGTGGTGAAGCGGCTGTCGCATCTGCTCGGCCTGCCGGTCCGTGTGCGGTCTCGTCCGGGGCGGGGCACATGCTTTACGGTGGAGGTTCCCTTGCACGCTTCCTGGAATCCCAACGCGACGGAACGCGCGATGCCGTCCTTGGAACGGCCCGGCGCGCTGGCCCTGATCATCGACGACGAGGAGCTGATCCTGCAAAGCCTGCGGCTTGTGCTGGAGCAGTGGGGGTGGGATGTGCTGTCCGCCGCATCGGGGGAGGAGGCTTTGCGCCAGCTCGACGGTGCGGAGCGGCTTCCCGACGTCATCATCGCCGACTACCGCCTGCGCTACGGACGGACGGGGGTGGACGCCATCCGCGACATCCACGCCTTCGCCGGTGACCTCATCCCGGCGATCCTGCTGACCGGCGACACCAGCCCCGACCGCATCCGCGAGGCGCGGCGCAGCGGCTTCACCGTCCTGCACAAGCCGGTCACCCTGTCCGAGCTGTCGTCCCACCTGGAGGAGGCGCGGGGGCGGGCCGCGGCGGAGTGACCGTGGCGGTGACTGCCGAGGCGGCGGCGTCTACCGCCGCAGGCCGGTCACGATCTCCAGATAGTCCGGTTCATCCGGCGTCAGCCAGCCGTGACGGACCATGAAGTCGATGACGACGAGATTCACGTTGAACTTCCAGTCCCTCGTCGAGCGCACCGATTCCGCGACGCGGTCCAGCGGCCACAGCTCGAACCGCTCGACCTCGCCGTCGGTGTTTTGCGGGACGAAATCCGCGTCGAGTTCCAGGTCGTAGAGAAACAGCGTGTCCTGCTTCAGCCCGGCCTCCGTCTCCATGCGGTAGGTGACGGCCCCGACGGGGACGGCGCGGGACGCCAGGGCGGCGTCGATCCCCGCCTCCTCCTGCGCTTCCTTGACGAGGTTCTCCGCCAGCGTCAGGCCGATCGGCTGGCCGCCGGCGATCATGTTGTCGAGCTTGCCCGGCGCCACCTCGCGGTCGCGGGCGCGGCGCCCGATCCACAGCGACAGGCCGCCGTCCGGTTGGCGGACGAAACCGTTGACGTGCAGCCCGTAGGCGGGGGTGCCGAACTGCGCCACCACCGCGCGGTCGATGCGCATCAGCGGCTCCGCTCCCCAGGCCGGCGTGACCGGGTAGAACTCGCCGCGCAGGGCGGAGACCGCTCCCGTTTCGACGAGGAACTGGGCGGCGTGCGCCAGCACCGAGGATCGCGCCTCGAAGTCGCGGACCTCCGGGGCCAGCGTCACCCGGTCGGCGGTGACGACAAAGCCGGGATCGACGCCGGGAAGCTGCTCGGCCAGCGCGTGGCGGACCCAGCCGAGGCGATGGCCTTCCAGCTCGAACGGACGGAAGCCGGAGAGGTCGTGCGCGTTGCACGCGCGGATGTGGTCGAGATAGCTCATGCGACTCCGTGTAGCCCCAGCGCCCCCCGCCGTGCAACCGTTCTTCCGCGAGACGATTCCCACCGGCCAGCGGTGTTGCGAGCCGGTTGCAAAGGACGTACTTGCGGCGTACACACACGGCCTATCGGACTCGGGGGAACAAGGCGATGCCGGCGGCGTTCGGGGATTTTTCGGTTCTGGTGATCGAAGACGAGAGCTTCACCCGGATGGTGCTGGCGAAGATGCTGGCCGCGCTGGGCTTCCGCTCCGTCCATCAGGCCGCCGATGGCGAGGCCGGGCTGGCCGCCGTGCAGACGCACAAACCCGATCTGGTCGTCTGCGACGTGGAGATGCAGCCGATGGACGGGCTGGGTTTCCTGAAGGCGCTGCGGACCAGCCCCGACGCCCGCCACCGCGCGCTGCCGGTGGTTTTCATGACGAACCGCGCTGACCAAAGCCGCATGGACGAAGCCGCGGCCTTGGGCGCCGACACTTTCATCGTCAAGCCGGCCACGCCGGAGTCGCTGAAGGGAACGCTGGGCGCCAAGCTCGGCTGACGACGCATGGCGGTCCAGGACGGCCCTGTCGGTCACACTTTTTCCCCGACCTGTGGCAGGACTGCAAAAACGCGGCCAAGTGCTTGATTCCAGCCGCCTTCCGGAATCCCTACGGATTGTGCGCCGCAATGGCAAAGGCGGCTCACCCAAATTCTGCCTTGTTGATCTGCTGTGATGAGGCTCACCATCCTTCTTTGGAAGGTGTGGACCATGCCCGTCGCCCATGCGTTAATATCCTGAGGCAAGGCGGCGGCGATGGGCATGGAAGCGGGTTGTTAAGGAATATCCGTCACGCTTGCTGTTAACCGTAGCGCCTTAGTTGGTTAAGGCGCATGGATGCACTGGAGGTCGATGGGTGATCGGCAAGGTCCAGCGAGTCCCCGACGAACGGCATCCGGGCCGCGCTCCGGAAGCCGATTGCAAGTCTCAGCCCCGCCGACCTTCGTTCTTCTTGCCGTCCATCCCGCCGGTGTTTGCACCCCGGCCTTTCCGGACAACCCGGCCGCGTGGTCTATTACTGATGACCGGTACGCGCGACCGCCTCTCTTTTCAGGCTATCAAGGCTTTCCTCCTGGAAAGCTCTAGGTCGAGCATTACATTCAGTTTTGAAGCATTCGAGTTTAGCACTCCGAAGGGGGCGCTTCATTTGAACCGCAACTGGATAAAAGGTCTGGCTTTCGACGGTGAGCGGGGGTGCCGCGGGACCGTTGTGTCCGTGACGCCCCAGAGTTCGCACCTGCGGCAGGCGCCGCCCCCGCCGCCCGGGTCCCCCGGCGGCAGCCCCGACGCATCGGACTAAGAGACACGGAGAGCGGAATGTTCCCGGCCGACGAACTGTTCACGCGCTACACACAGTCCTACGAGGGGCGCCGTGAGGTCGAGATGAGCCTCACGGAATACCTCCAGGAATGCCGCGACGACCCGATGATGTATGCCTCCGCGCCGGAGCGCATCCTCGCCGCCATCGGCGAACCGGAAGTCGTCGACACCGCCAAGGACCCGCGCCTTGGCCGCATCTTCATGAACCGGACGATCAAGATCTATCCGGCCTTCGCCGACTTCTACGGCATGGAGGAGACGATCGAGCGGATCGTCGGCTTCTTCCGCCACGCCGCGCAGGGGCTGGAGGAGCGCAAGCAGATCCTGTACCTGCTGGGGCCGGTGGGCGGCGGCAAGTCGTCGCTGGCGGAGCGGCTGAAGTCGCTCATGGAGAAATGCCCGGTCTATGTCCTGAAGGCCGGCAAGGAGATCAGCCCGGTCTTCGAAAGCCCGCTCGGCCTCTTCAACCCGGACGAGATGGGCGACCTGCTGGAGGACCGTTACGGCATCCCGCGCCGCCGCCTGACCGGGCTGATGAGCCCGTGGGCGGTGAAGCGGCTGGACGAGTTCGGCGGCGACATTTCCCGCTTCCGCGTCGTCAAGCTGCATCCCAGCAAGCTGCGCCAGATCTGCGTCACCAAGACGGAGCCGGGCGACGAGAACAACCAGGACATCTCCTCGCTGGTCGGCAAGGTCGACATCCGCAAGCTGGAGGTCTACAGCCAGAACGATCCCGACGCCTACAGCTTCTCCGGCGGCCTGAACCGGGCCAGCCAGGGCCTGCTCGAATTCGTCGAGATGTTCAAGGCCCCGATCAAGATGCTGCACCCGTTGCTGACGGCGACCCAGGAAGGGAACTACGTCGGGTCGGAGAACATCGGCGCCATTCCGTTCCAGGGCATCATCCTCGCCCACTCGAACGAGGCGGAGTGGCAGTCCTTCAAGAACAACAAGAACAACGAAGCCTTCATCGACCGCATCTGCGTCATCAAGGTTCCCTACTGCCTGCGGGTGCAGGAGGAACAGCGCATCTACGACAAGCTGGTCAAGAGCTCCGACCTTGCGACGGCGCCCTGCGCCCCGTCGACGCTGGAGATGCTGGCCAAGTTCTCGGTGCTGTCGCGCATGCGCGACCATCCGAACTCCAGCCTCTACTCCAAGATGCGCGTCTATGACGGCGAGAGCATGAAGGAGACCGACCCCAAGGCCAAGTCCATGCAGGAATACCGCGACCAGGCGGGCGTGGACGAGGGCATGGACGGCATCTCGACCCGCTTCGCCTTCAAGGTTCTGGCCGCGACCTTCAACTACGACTCCAACGAGATCTCGGCCGATCCCGTCCATCTGATGTACATCCTCGAGCAGTCGATCAAGCGGGAGCAGTTCCCCGACGACACCGAGAAGAAGTACATCGAGTTCATCAAGGCCGAGCTGGCGCCGCGCTACGCGGAGTTCATCGGCAACGAGATCCAGAAGGCGTATCTGGAATCCTACAGCGACTACGGGCAGAACCTGTTCGACCGCTATGTGGATTACGCCGACGCGTGGATCGAGGACCAGGACTTCAAGGACCCGGACACCGGCCAGCTGATGAACCGCGAGCTTCTGAACCAGGAGCTGACCAAGATCGAGAAGCCCGCCGGGATCGCCAACCCGAAGGACTTCCGCAACGAGGTCGTCAAGTTCGCGTTGCGCGCGCGGGCGGCGAACGCCGGGCGCAACCCCTCCTGGACGTCCTACGAGAAAATCCGTGAGGTGATCGAGAAACGCATGTTCTCCCAGGTGGAGGATCTGCTTCCGGTCATCAGCTTCGGGTCCAAGAAGGACGGCGAGACCGAGAAGAAGCACAACGAGTTCGTGTCGCGCATGATGTCGCGCGGCTACACCGAGCGGCAGGTCCGCCGGTTGGTCGAGTGGTACATGCGCGTGAAGCAGGCCGGCTGACGGCCCGCTTCGCCACACGAGCGTGAACGGGTAGGAGGGGCTCCCCCTTGATGAACATCATCGACCGTCGCCTGAATCCGCAAGGCAAGAGCCTGGCCAACCGCCAGCGTTTCCTGCGCCGTGCCAAGGAGCAGGTGGTGAAGGCGGTGCGGGATGCCTCCGGCAAACGCGGCATCCAGGACATCGAAAACGGCGAGAAGGTGACCATCTCGACCGGCGGCGTGCGGGAGCCCTCCTTCCACCGCTCCGGGGCCGGCGGCGTGCGCGACTACGTCGTGCCGGGCAACAAGGAGTATGTGGAAGGAGACACCATCGCGCGGCCCGAGAGCGGCGGCGGCCGAGGCGGCAACGAAGGCAGTCCGGACGGAGAGGGCGACGACGATTTCCGCTTCGTCCTGTCCCGCGAGGAGTTCCTGGACATCTTCCTGGAGGACCTGGAGCTTCCCGACCTCGTCAAGCAGAAGGTCAAGCAGACGGAGTCCCACTCGCTGACGCGGGCGGGTTACTCGGTGACCGGGTCTCCGGCCAACCTGAACCTCGTCCGCACCATGCGCAACAGCCTCAGCCGGCGCATCGCGCTGAAGCGCCCCAAGCCGGCGGAGATGCTGGAACTGGAGGCGCTCCTGCGCGAGGCGGAGGACCGCGGCGAGGATCCCGAGAAGCTGCGGGAGATGCGCGACCAGTTGGAGCGGCACTATCTCCGCTCCAAGCGCATCCCCTTCATCGACCCGATCGACGTCCGCTACAACCGGTTCGAGACGGTGCCGAAGCCCATCGCGCAGGCGGTCATGTTCTGCCTGATGGACGTCTCCGGCTCGATGACCGAGCACATGAAGGATCTCGCCAAGCGCTTCTTCATGCTGCTGTTCCTGTTCCTGAAGCGGCGCTACCGCTCGGTCGACATCGTCTTCATCCGCCACACCCACGAGGCCAAGGAGGTGGACGAGGACACGTTCTTCTACTCCACCGAGACCGGCGGCACCGTGGTCTCCACGGCGCTGGAGGAGATGCAGCGCATCGTCAAGGAGCGCTATCCGGAGAACGAGTGGAACATCTACGCCGCCCAGGCGTCGGACGGCGACAACATGTCGTCGGACAACGCGCGGTCGGCGGGTCTGCTGCGGGACGGCATCCTGCCGCTGTGCCAGTATTTCGCCTACATCGAGGTGGCGGCGGAGCACAACATGGGCCTGTCGGCGCTGGGCCGCGAGACGGAGCTGTGGCGGACCTACAAGACGGTCCAGGGGCCGGATTTGCCGATCGCCATGCGCCGCGTCCGCTCCCGCCGGGAGATTTTTCCGGTCTTCCGCGACCTGTTCGCCCGCGAGAAGGCGGGGGCCTGATTTCCAGCCCCCTCCCCAACCCTCCCCCGCTGGCGCGGGAGAGGGGGCCGCTTCCCTCCACCGCGCAGCGGGGGAGGGTCAGGGAGGGGGCGACGGCCGCCACCGCGAGGCCGCACCAAAGAATCGGGGCCGACACCCCGCAGAGTTTGAGAGGATGTGAGGCATGAGCGCTGTGATCGACAAGACCGACAGCCTGCTCTACGACGGGGCGGACTGGGATTACGACCAGATCAAGCGCGTCTACGACGCCATCGAGGACATCGCCCTGAAGGACATGGGCCTCAACGTCTATCCCAACCAGATCGAAGTCATCACCGCCGAGCAGATGCTCGACGCCTATTCGTCCATCGGCATGCCGCTGATGTACAAGCACTGGTCCTTCGGCAAGCATTTCGCCCGCGACGAGATGCTCTACCGCAAGGGCTACCGGGGCCTCGCCTACGAGATCGTCATCAATTCCAGCCCCTGCATCAGCTACATCATGGAAGAGAACACCATGACGATGCAGACGCTGGTGATCGCCCACGCCGCCTTCGGCCACAACCACTTCTTCAAGAACAACCAGCTGTTCCAGCAGTGGACGGACGCCGAGGGCATCCTCGACTATCTGGAATTCGCCAAGTCCTACATCGCCCAGTGCGAGGACCGCTACGGCCACCATGCGGTGGAGCGGGTGCTCGACGCTGCCCACGCGCTGATGAACCAGGGCGTGCACAAGTACCCGAAGAAGCGCAGCCTCGACCTGCGGCTGGAGCAGAAGCGCGAGCGGGAGCGGCAGGAGTACCAGGAGCAGACCTTCAACGACTTGTGGCGCACCGTGCCGAAGGCCGCCGTCGGCGGCAACCGCCCGTCCAAGTCGGTGTCGGAGCGCAAGAAGCTGCTCGGTCTGCCGGAAGAGAACCTGCTGTACTTCCTGGAGAAGAAGGCCCCGCGGCTGGAGCATTGGCAGCGCGAGATCCTCCGCATCGTCCGCCACATGGCCCAGTATTTCTATCCGCAGAAGCAAACCAAGCTGATGAACGAGGGGTGTGCGACCTACACCCACTACACCATCCTGAACGAGATGCACCGGCGCGGGATGATCAGCGAAGGCGCGATGCTGGAATTCCTGCATTCGCACACCTCGGTGGTGTTCCAGCCGGAGTTCGACGACCAGCGCTTCTCGGGCATCAACCCCTACGCGCTGGGCTTTGCGATGATGCAGGATATCCAGCGCATCGCCGAGAACCCGACCGACGAGGACCGCTACTGGTTCCCCGACCTCGCCGGGCGTGGCGACGGCATGGGCGCCCTGCGCGACGCCTGGGCCAACTTCCGCGATGAGAGCTTCGTCCTCCAGTATCTCAGCCCGCACCTGATGCGGAAGTTCAAGATGTTCAGCGTGCGCGACGACGCGGAAGACCCCTATCTGCTGGTCGAGAACATCCACAACGAGCGCGGCTACCGCGGCATCCGCAAGCTGCTGGCGCGGCAGTACGACCTCGGCTTCCTGGAGCCGGACATCCAGATCGTCGACGTCGATCTGGCCGGCGACCGCAAGCTGATCCTGCACCACCGCGTGACCAACGGCGTGCTGCTGGACGAGAGCGACGCCAAGGCCGTGCTGCGCCACATCGCCAACCTGTGGGGCTACGAGGTCCAGCTCGTCGAGGTGTCGGCCCTGTCCGATGCCATCCTGAAGGAGCACGCCGTCACCGCGCCCAGCGGCATCGGGGGGTGAT
>NZ_WHOR01000072.1:0-22475 GCF_013340925.1 Azospirillum formosense | reverse complement strand
TCTGTACAGTGTCTGTATGTGTTGTTTTGTTTTTTGGTTGCGCCTCCCCCCTTGCTCTGCACTGGGTAGCTCGTCGGCAGCGTCAGATTTGTATAAGAGACTGTGCCGGACACACCCCGCGTTCGGTCACCAGACCGGTCACCAGACGGGCCGGGGTCACGTCGAAGCCGTAATTGACCGCCGGGCTGCCGGCCGGGGTGACGCGGATGGTCTCGATCCGCCCGTCGGCGGTGATGCCGGTCAGTTCGGTCACCTCGCGGGCGTCGCGCTCCTCGATGGGGATGTCCTTCACCCCGTCCGCCATGCCCCAGTCGATGGTCGGCGAGGGCAGCGCGACGTAGAAGGGCACGCCGTTGTCGTGGGCGGCCAGGGCCTTCAGGTAAGTGCCGATCTTGTTACAGACGTCGCCCGTCGCCGTGGTGCGGTCGGTGCCGACGATGCACAGGTCCACCATGCCGTGCTGCATCAGGTGGCCGCCGGTGTTGTCCACCACCACCGTGTGGGGCACGCCGTGGCGGTTCAGCTCCCAGGCGGTCAGGCTGGCGCCCTGGTTGCGCGGGCGCGTCTCGTCCACCCAGACATGCAGGCGGATGCCCTCCTCGAAGGCGACATAGACCGGTGCCAGCGCGGTGCCCCAATCCACCGTGGCGAGCCAGCCGGCGTTGCAGTGGGTCAGCACGTTCACCGGCTCGCCCGGAGCCTTGCCGCGGGCGGCCTCGCGGATCAGGGCGGCGCCATGCTCCCCGATGGCGCGGTTGATGGCGACATCCTCATCGCAGACCGCGGCGGCCTCGGCGTAGGCGGCCCCGGCGCGGGCGGCGGGCGGCAGCGGCGCCAGACGGGCGCGCATCCGCTCCAGCGCCCAGTGCAGGTTGACGGCGGTCGGGCGGGTGGCGAGGAGCCGCGCGCAAGCCGCTTCCAAAGCCGCATCGGACGGGTCGGCGCGCATGGCCAGAGCGACGCCGTAGGCGGCGGTCGCCCCGATCAGCGGCGCGCCGCGCACCAGCATGGCGCGGATGGCGTGGGCGGCCTCGTCGAGGTTGGTCAGCCGTGCGACGGCGAAATCATGCGGCATCCGCGTCTGGTCGATGATCTCCACCGTCCAGCCGTCCTGCGCCGGCCAGATGGTGCGGTAGGCCGTGCCGTCGATTTTCATACGCCATACTCCCCGCGCTCGATGCCGCTTCGGCCTTTCGGCCCGGCGCGACAATAGGGGGTGGCGCGGCGCGGTTCAACGGGCGTACCCAGGGAACAGGAGCCTGCAAAAAAGTGTTGGTCCGCCACGAAAGCCACGCCCTTCGATGCTCAACGGCCTCTCTCCCATGCCCCTGCGCGCCCTGCGATCCAAAGGTTCCCCTCTGCTCTACCGGATGCCGGGCTCGGCTCTGGTCCTGATGGTCTGCGCGGTGGCGCTGCTGCTGACGCTCGGCCTGTCGGCCAGCTTCGCGTTGCGCGACCGGGCGGCGGCCCTGCAGCACGCCCAGGACACCGCCGGCAACGCCAGCCTGCTGGTCGCCGAGCACGCGGCCCGACTGGTGGAGACCAGCGACCTGATCCTGAAGCAGGCGGTCCAGCTCGCCGGACCGGCGGACGCCCCGCTGCCCAGCGACCGGGCGGGCTGGGAGCGCTACGCGGCGCTGGTGCGGGGCACGCCCTATCTGGTCTCGATCTGGCTGTTCGACGCCGATGGGAACCCCGTGCTGAGCACCCGCCGCTTTCCCACCCCGGCGATGAACGTCGCCGACCGCGATTACTTCGTGGCCCAGCGGGCCGGCGGCAGCGAGGCGGGGGGAAATCTCTTCATCACCGCGCTCGACAACAGCCGCTACAGCCAGGAGTCGCTGATCCTCCTCTCGCGCCCGCTGGCCGCCGCACCGGGGCAGTTCCGCGGCGTGGCCCTGGTCGCCGTCTCACCGCGCTACATCCGAGACATCTACAAGAGTTTCGATTTCGACTACGCCCGCTCCATCACCCTGCGCCGGACCGACGGCACGGTGCTGCTGCACGAGACGCAGGGGCCGGACGCCACCGACAGCGCCCCGGCGGAGGCCGCCGGGGAGCCGGAGATCTCCGCGCTGCGCCGGGTGGACAGCGTGCCGCTGACCGCCGAGGTGGCCATCCCGGTGAGCAGCGTCATGGAGCGCTGGTACGGGCAGCTTTGGACCTACATCTCCTACGCGCTGGCGGCACTGGCCGCGGTGTCGGTGATCGGCGGGATGGCCCTTCAGCGCGCCCGGCGGGAGCGGCAGGCGGAGAACGCGCTCCAGCACGCCTACGACACGCTGGAGGAACGGGTCCACCAGCGAACGGCGGAACTGGAACGGACCAACGGCCAGCTCGAAACGGCGGTGACCGACAAGGAGGTCCTGCTGAAAGAGGTCCAGCACCGGGTGAAGAACAACCTCCAGGTCATCTGCAGCCTGCTGCGCCTCCAGGCCGCCCGCATCGACGAGCCGGCCCGCCGCGCCTTCGACGAGAGCCTGCGCCGCATCCAGTGCATGAGCCTGATGCAGGAGTTGCTCTACCGCTCCGACCAGCCGGCGCGCATCGACTTCGCCGATTACCTGCGCCAGCTCTGCGACGGGCTGGTCCGTTCGACCAACCCGACCGGGGCGCGGCTGACGGTGAACGCCCCCCAGCCCTGGAGCCTGGACGTCGATCAGGCCACCCCGCTCGCCCTGATCGCCAGCGAGCTGGTGTCCAACGCGCTGCTCCACGCCTTCCCTCTCGGCCATCCCGGTACGATTACGGTCGAGCTGCTGCCGGAGGGAGATGAGGGCATGAAGATGGTGGTGCGCGACGACGGCGACGGCCTGCCGCCCGATCCGTCCGCCGCGCAAAGCCGCGCGAACGACAAGCGCCAGAGCGGGCTTGGGCTGGTTCTGGTGCGGGCGCTGGCCCAGCAGGCCGGGGCGGCGGTGACCATCGACCGCCAGCCGGACGGCGGGCCGGGCACCCGATTCATCGTGTCGGTGCCCACCCTTTCGAAAGCCCAGACAAAAGCGGCCTGATGTGGGCGGCCTGATATGGGCGGCCTGATATGGGCAGCTTGATGATGCGTCAGGGCCGCGGCGGTTCCAGGCGCAGATAGACCATGGCGGAGGCGAGCGCGCTGGCGTAGGCGTCCTCCCCGGCGCGCGGCGGCAGGTCGAGATCGCGCAGGATGCTGTCCAGCCGCAGATCGACCGCGTACTTGCCCGGCACCTTGGCCTTGCGGCCATAATAGAGGCTGGACACCTCGATGCGCTGGTTCGGCAGCGCCATGCCCACCATCGGTTGCACCAGCCGGTCCAGGAGCCCCACGGTGAAATCCAGGTAGTAACCGATCAGCGGCCGGTTGCCGATGAAGGCCAGCAGGCGGGATAGCGCGGGCTCCGCCGGTTCGGTGGGCCAGAAGGAGAGGATCAGGCGCTGGCTGGTCAGGACGCGGGTGCCGCGGATGCGCAGAGCGGCGACACCGCGCAGATCCGCCGTGGCCGCGTCGAAGGAGGTGGCCTCGCAATGGATCGCCACCCGCTCCCCGGTTTCCTCCCCCGACAGCAGCAAGGTACGGTCGGGATGTTCGGCATGGAGGCCGGCGGTGGGAGCGGCCCCCGTCCCGTTGGCCACCACGCTGGCAATGGTCTCGGTCGGCATGCCGCCTCCTCTCCCCGCGCGCCCGGCGGGTCAATGGTTCAGGTGGAAGTGGTAGGCGAGCAGTTCCTTGAACTTCTTCACCAGCGCCAGACAGTCCTTGAACTGGTCGCGGTCGAGCTTGCCCAGGGACTCCGTGCGGACGAGGTTGTCGGTCTGGGTGCCGGACGCGCTGCCGTCCAGGCCGGCCTTCAGCCGCAGCGTGGACAGGAAGGTGAAGGCGTCGGCCAGTTCGCCCGCCACGGCGCGGTCGAGAACGCCCTTGTCGGCGAGCGCCCAGATGCGCTCGGTCGTGTTCGTTTCCGCCATGTGCTTTTCCAGCGCCAGAGCGCGGACACCGTGGACGATGGGGAAGATGCCGGCCTTCTTGATGTCCACCGCCTCGGTGCGGCGCCGCTCGAACAGGCCGCCGAACAGGCCCGACGGCGTGTCGAAGGCCAGCGCCGGGCGGGCGAAGGCGGTGAAGAACATCTGGTTGTCCTGAAGCCGGCCGAGCAGATAGCCCTTCGCCTCGGCCAGCAGGGCGGCGTCCCCGGCCACCGGCGCCGCGTCGTAGAAGATGGCGAGGTTCATCTGCGCCGCCTCGTCGGGGCGGTGAATCCAGTGGAAGAGGGAATCCTTGTACAGCGCCAGCGGGCGCGTCCAGTCCGGGTTGGACACCATGATGCGCCCCGGGCAGGGCGGGTAGCCGAACGCGACCAGATGGCGGGTGAAGGCGTCGGTCACCTGGGACAGCGTCGGGCAGTCGTAGCCGTCGCGCAGGATCAGCCCGTTGTCCTGGTCGGTCTTCAGAAGCTGCTCGCCGCGCCCCTCGCTGCCCATCACGATCAGGCAGGAATTCGCCAGCAGATCGGGCGGCGCCAACAGCTCGAACAGGCGACGGAAGATCTTGCGGTTCAGCTCGGTCACGAGGTCGGCGATGAAGGACACCTTGACGCCCGTGCCGTGCAGCGTGCGGATCAGCCCGACGATGTCCTGGCTGGCCCGGCCCAGATCCTCCGGCGTGGCGGCGCGGTCGACCTTGAGCGCGATGACCTGGGAATGGTTGGACAGGACGGCCAGCAGGTCGGTCTGCTCCAGCAGGCCGGCGACCTCGCCCTGCTCGGTGACGACCAGACGGCGCACCGAATGCTTGGTCATCAGGATCAGCGCGTTGAACAGCAGATCGTCGCGGTCCAGCGCCAGCAGTTCGTAGCGGGCGAGCGGCCCGACCGGGCTGTCCACCGGACGCCCCTCCAGCACCACGAGATCGCGCAGGTCGGTGCCGGTCAGGATGCCGACGCGCCCACCGTTCCCAGGGCCTCCATCTTTTGGATCGCCCTCGCGGACCAGCACGCTGCTCGCCTGGTTCCGCTTCATCGCCGCCGCCGCGTCGCGCAGGGACGCCCCGGCCTCGACGAAGACCGGCGGGTGCAGATAGGCCTGCCGGATGCGCGCCATGGTCAACGCGGCGGTTTCGCGGTTCGACCGCTCGTTGGCCAGAGCGCTCAGCCGGTCCGCGAAATCCTGCTGGATCACCGCGCCGAAGGCGGCGTTCTCATGCGCCAGTTCGATAAGGACCTGGCGGGGCACCAGGTCACACAGCGTGTCCTCCGCCGCGACGAAGCTGCGCGCCCGGCCGTCGGAGAACAGCGCCTGAAGGTCGAAGCTGTCATGGACGCCGTGCACCGCCACCACCTCGCCGCCCTGGCGTTCGTGGACCAGCCCCTGGCGCACCACGAACAGACAGTCCGCCGGCTCGTCCCGGCTCAGGATCACGCCGTCCCGGACATAGACGCCGAGGTCGAGCGCGGCGGCGAGCCGCTGCCGCTGCTCCATTGTCAGGCGGTCGAAGGGGGGGACGGAGAAATCGAAGGCGTCGGGCAAAAGCCGCTCCACGAACCGCTGGGGTGAATAAAAAAGGCGCCCCAAGACCGCGGTCTTGAGGCGCCTTGAAGATTACACCAGCCCCTTCATCTGTGGAAGGCGGGTGCGACCATTCGCATTAGTGAGCGGAAGCCCCTTCGGCGCCCAGGCCGGTCTGCGACCGGATGTACTGCGCCTTGTAAGCCTCGCGCTCGTCCTGCGCGGCCTTGCTGTTGTCGGTGATCGAGAAGAACCAGATCGCCAGGAACGACAGCGGGATGGTGAAGGCGCCCGGGTTGTCGTACGGGAAGATGGCGGCCGGATTGCCCAGCACCGACTTCCACACGGTCGGACCCAGGATCAGCAGCGTCACCGAGGAGATCAGGCCGATCCAGCCGCCGAGAACGGCGCCGCGGGTGGTCATCCGGCCCCAGAACATCGACATCAGCAGAACCGGGAAGTTCGCCGAGGCCGCGATCACGAAGGCGAGGCCGACCATGAAGGCCACGTTCTGGTTCTCGAAGGCGATGCCGAGGAAGATCGAGACGATGCCGATGATCACGGTGGTGATCTTCGACACGCGGATCTCGTCATGCTCCGACGCACGGCCACGGGCGATCACCGAGGCGTACAGGTCGTGCGACACGGCCGAGGCGCCGGCCAGCGTCAGGCCGGCGACCACCGCGAGGATGGTGGCGAAGGCCACCGCCGAGATGAAGCCGAAGAACAGGTCGCCGCCCACCGCGTGCGCGGTGTGGATGGCCGCCATGTTGGAGCCGCCGATGATGGTCGCCGGGTTGGCCAGCGCGCCCGCCGCGGGGGCCGTGGTCAGGAACGGATAGGCGCCGGTGGCGTCCGGAGCCAGCAGCAGCACGATGGCGCCGAAGCCGATGATGAAGGTCAGGATGTAGAAGTAGCCGATGAAGCCGGTCGCGTAGAACACCGACTTGCGGGCTTCCTTGGCGTCCGACACCGTGAAGAAGCGCATCAGGATGTGCGGCAGGCCGGCGGTGCCGAACATCAGCGCCATGCCCAGCGAGATCGCCGAGACCGGGTCGGAGATGAGGGCGCCCGGCGCCATGATGGCGGTCGCCTTCGGGTGGACCTGCGTGGCCGTGGCGAACATCGCCTCCGGGCTGAAGCCGAACTTGGCGAGCACCGCGAAGGCCATGAAGGAGGCGCCCGACAGCAGCAGCACGGCCTTGATGATCTGCACCCAGGTGGTGGCGAGCATGCCGCCGAAGGTCACGTAGGCGATCATGAGAACGCCGACGATCACCACCGCATACATGTAGTCGAGGCCGAACAAGAGCTGGATCAGCTTGCCCGCGCCGACCATCTGGGCGATCAGGTAGAAGGTCACCGTGGCGAGCGAGCCGCAGGCGGCCATCGTGCGCATCGGGGTCTGCTGGAAGCGGTAGGAGGCGACGTCGGCGAAGGTGTACTTGCCGAGGTTGCGCAGCCGTTCGGCGACCAGGAACAGAATGATCGGCCAGCCGACCAGCCAGCCCACCGAGAAGATCAGCCCGTCGAAGCCGGAGGTGTAGACGAGGCCGGCGATGCCGAGGAAGGAGGCCGCCGACATGTAGTCGCCGGCGATGGCGAGGCCGTTCTGGAAGCCGGTGATGCCGCCGCCGGCGGCGTAGAAGTCCTTCGCCGACTTCGTGCGGCGTGCCGCCCAGTAGGTGATGCCGAGCGTGGCCAGCACGAAGATCAGGAACATGACGATCGCCGAGAAGTTCGTCGCCTGCTTCTGAACCGCGCCTTCGACCGCCGCCGCGTGCACCGACGCGGGGATGAGCGCGCCGGCCGCGACGGCCGCGACGCCCACACGATTGACCAGCGAACGCATCACTTCGACTCCTCCATGATCTGCCGGTTCAGCTCATCGAACTCGCCGTTCGCCCGATACACGTAGATGCCGGTCAGGATGAACGCCGAGATGATGGTGAAGAGGCCGACGGGGATACCCCAGGTGGTCACGCCATTGCCGATCGGGGTACCCAGGAACCCCTTGCCGAAGGCGACCAGCAGGATGAAGCCGAAGTAGATGACGAGCATGGCGATCGAAAGCGTCCACGCGAATGCGCTACGCTTCTGCACCAGCTCCTGAAACTTGGGATTCGCGAGAATCCTCTGAGCGTTTTCTTTCATAGTGCGTCCCCTCGCGAGTGCCGAGCGATTTTTGCAAGGTCATATTAGACACTCGGGCCATATGGTCTTTGTAACGAACTATCCCGTCAACAACTTTGATGCAGGCCAACCGCTAAAAAGCGGCTTGACGCAGCCCGCAGCCGTTGTTCCGGGGATACGCTCACAAACCCATGGCAGCGAAAGGGCAAGGGGTGCCCGAAATATTGTGAGGCTTGGGCTTATGAATTGGTGCGCGGAAGCCAAGGTATGCGACCAAAAGTCACACCTTCCTCCTTCAACTCCTCCGCTTCCTTGTCGGTGGCCTCGCCGTAGATTCCGCGCGGGTCGGTTTCGCCATAATGGATGCGCCGGGCCTCCTCGGCGAAGCGATCCCCGACGTAATCGCAATTCCCTTCAACCGTGCGGCGAATTTCCGTCAATTGCCGCATGACTTCCGCCGCGAAGCGCTCGCGCACCTCCGCCGGCACCGTCGGGGTTGAAGACGCCGGGGGAACGGCGGGAGCCGCCGCGCCGCTGCCCGCCGCCGGTGCCGCCTCCGGCGCGCCGCCGTCCCGGGTCGCATCGTCCTTGGCGCGGCCCCCTTTGGCGATGCGCGGGGCCATGGGGGCCTTGGCGATGTGGGTGTCGCCGCAGACCGGGCAGGCGATGGCCTTGGCGGCGGCCTGCGTCTCGTAGGCGGCGCCGTTGCGGAACCAGGCTTCGAACCGGTGGTCGGCCGTGCATTTCAGAACGAAGAGGATCATGTCCCCGTCGGATGCTCCAAGGTGAGAAGGGATGATGATGGTATACAACCCATGACCGGTTGCCAGTTCAGCACGACGCCGGCGTCGCGGTCAAACACGCGTCATGAAAAGAATGGGAGCATCCGTCCCTTGTCCACCTCGTCCTCCGCCGGATCGCCCTCCATCGGCTCCCCCCATGCCGCGATCAGTCCCCCCTCCCCTTGGGTCGCGCGCTTCGCGCCGCTGGTGCGGTCGGGCGGCCCGGTGCTCGACCTCGCCTGCGGGTCGGGGCGGCATCTGCGGCTCTTCCAGGCGCGCAACCATCCGGTGGTCGGGCTGGACCGCGACCTGCGGGGGATGGCCGACCTGTCCGGAACGGCGGGGGGGGAACTGGTGGAGGCCGATCTGGAGAACGGGACTCCCGTGCCGCTGCTGCGCGACCGCCGTTTCGCCGCGATCGTGGTGACCAACTACCTGCACCGCCCGCTGCTCCCGGCCATCCTCGACGCGCTGGAACCGGGCGGCCTGCTGCTTTATGAGACCTTCGCTCTCGGCAACGCCCGCTTCGGCCGCCCCGCCTCCCCCGCCTTCCTGCTGCGCAGCGGCGAGCTTCTGGAGGTGGCGCGCGGGCGTCTCCAGGTCGTCGCCTACGAGCATGGCGAGGTCGCCTCGCCCAAGGCCGCGGTGGTGCAGCGGCTGTGCGCCGTCAACGACCTGGAGGGCGGAAGCGGCCTGGACGGCGACCCGGAGCCGCGCCCCCTGCCGACCTGACGGCCGCATCCCGCGAACATTACAAATCATTCAACATCTGTTCATATGAATTGACGCTTGGGAACGGGGTGGCTAGGGTCCGCCCGCGTTTTTGGGGAGTAACCGTCCTCCGCCGCGCGGCGGAGGAGCCTGCGTCAACAGACTCGGTCCGGGCGACCGTGGCGCAGACGGCACCGGCGGGACCGGGCTTGGTGAGACCAACGGCGCGACGTCCCGGAGGGCCATGGGACCGTCGCGCCGTCGGTCCGTCTTGGCCCAGGGGATTCCCGGTTTGACCGCAACCACTCTTCTGCTTCTCGGCTTCAGCCTGTCGGTGGACGCCTTCGCCGCGGCCATCGGCAAGGGCGCGGTGAGCGAGCGCGCTCGGCTGGTCGATGCACTCCGCGTCGGCGCCTATTTCGGTTTCTTCGAAGCGATCACTCCGGCGCTGGGCTGGATGGTCGGCATCGCCGTCAGCGCCTGGATCGCCAGCGTCGACCACTGGGTCGCCTTCGGGCTGCTCGCCCTCGTCGGCGGCAACATGATCCGCCAGGGCATGACGCCGGAGACCGCACCGGAGGCCGGGGAACAGCCGGCGCGCAAAAGCCAGCTCGGCCCCATGCAGCTCGTCCTCACCGCGCTCGCGACCAGCATCGACGCCAGCGCGGTCGGCGTCAGCCTCGCCGTGGTCGACGTGAACATCGTCCAGGCCTGCGTCGTCATCGGTCTGGTGACCGCGGTCATGGCCTTCGGCGGCGTGCTGATCGGGCGCAAGGCCGGCCCGCTGCTCGGCCGCAAGGCGGAGATCCTCGGCGGCCTCGCCCTGCTCGGCATCGGCACCAAGATCCTGGTCGAGCACACGCTGCTCTGACCCCTCCCGGTGCCGCCCCGCCCGCTCAGAAGGACCCTGTCAGAATCCAACACGATCCAGGGTGAAGGTCCGGTCGTGGGTCAGGGCCGGCACCATGCGGCGGGCCTCCTCGACGCGGGCCATGTCCAGCTCCGCCAGGACGAAGCCCACCGCCTCCTCGGCGTCGGCCAGCACCTCGCCCCAGGGGGCGACGATCAGGGAATGGCCGTAGGTCAGCCGCCCCTGGTCGTGGCTGCCGGTCTGGGCCGGGGCCAGGACGAAGCAGCCCGTCTCGATGGCGCGGGCGCGCAGCAGCGTGTGCCAGTGCGCCCGCCCGGTCGGCACCGTGAAGGCCGCCGGCACGGTGAGGATCGACGCCCCGGCCTGGGCCAGCGCCCGGTAGAGATAGGCGAAGCGCAGGTCGTAACAGACGGTCATCCCCACCCCGCCCCAGGGCGTGGCGGCCAGGACCGCGCGGTCGCCGGGCCGGAAGGTCGCGGATTCGCGGTAGCTCTCCCCGCCCTTCAGGTCGACGTCGAACATGTGGAGCTTGTCGTAATGGGCGACCGCCCGCCCCTCGGCGTCGAACAGATAGCTGCGGTTGGCCACCCGCCCGTCGTCGAGCAGGATGCCCAGCGTCCCGGCGAGCAGCCAGGCCCCGGTCTCCCGCGCCAGGTCGGCGAAGAAGGGGATCGCCGGATGCTCGTCGGCCGTCTTCACCCGCTCCAGCACTTTGGCGCGGCCCTGGACGATCATGCTGACATTCTCGGGCAGGGCGATGACGTCCGCCCCGGCGTCGCGCGCCCGGCGGACGAGATCGCCCGCCGCCTGAAGGTTCGGAAGGATTTCCGTGCCCGCGTTGACCTGGACGCAGGCGGCCTTCAGGACGCCGCTCATCCCCCGATTCCCAGGATCGGGTCGAGCTTGCCGGCGCGGTCCAGCGCGTGGATGTCGTCGGAACCGCCGTAGGGCTTGCCGTCGATGAAGACCTGCGGCACGGTCATGCGCCCCTCGGCGCGCTGCACCATCTCCTCGCGGCGGCCCGGCTGCATGTAGAGGTCGATCTCCTCATACGCCACCCCCTTGCTGTCGAGCAGACGCTTGGCGCGCGAGCAATAGGGGCAGAAGGGCGTGGTGTAGATGACGACGTCGGCCATGCGGAGGGCTCCTTGGCTGTTTTGAACGGTTATAAGATCAACCGCCGCACCACGCCACCCGTTACGTTTTCATGGCTCACACCCGCGGCTCACGTCTTGACGACGCGCGCCAGGGTCAGCGCGTCCACCCGCTCCGCCCCGGCGCGCCGCAGCACCCGCGCGCATTCCGACAGGGTCGCCCCGGTGGTCAGCACGTCGTCGACCAGCACGATCCGCTTTCCCGCCACCCGCGGCTCCAGCCCCGGCCGGACCGCGAAGGCCCCCTTGACGTTCCGCCGCCGTCCCGAGCGGTCGAGCCCACCCTGCGACGGGGTGGAGCGGCGGCGGACGAGCAGGTCGGGAATCACCGGGCGCCCGGCCTGCCGGCCCGCCGCCTGGGCGAGCAGGGCCGCCTGGTTGTAGCGGCGCCGGAACAGCCGCAACCGGTGCAGCGGCACAGGAGCCAGCAGGTCGGCGTCGGCCAGCAGCTCGGCTCCGGCGCGGGCCATCCAGGCGCCGTAGGCCCCGGCGGCGTGGATGCGGTCACCGTGCTTGAAGCCCAGCACCAGCGGGCGGCTGCCGTCGTCGTAGGCCAGGACGGCGCGGGCGCGGGTGAAGACCGGCGGCTCGGCGATGCAGGCGCCGCACAGCGGCTCCCCCTCCAGCGCAAAGTCGAAAGGCGTGCCGCAACAGGCGCAAGCGGGCGGCGCGATGAAGGTCAGGCCGCTCCAGCACGGCGCGCAGAGGCCGCCCTGCCGGTCCACAGCCCCGCCGCAGCACAGGCAGCGCGGCGGCAGCAGCGTGTCGAGAATTCCCGCCAGAACCCCTGTCTTCAGCCCCTGCAGGAGGGCCATGGCGGCGCCCTCTCAGTTCAGGCCGGCGATGCGGTCGAAGATGACGAAGGTGTAGTCGCGCAACGCGATGTAGATGGCCGGCCCGGTGATGAACAGGATCGCCAGCGTTGCGAAGATCTTCAGGTCCTGCTGCAACGTCGATTCGTTGATGTTGGTCGCCTGCTGGAAGATGGTCAGCAGCATGCCGAGCGCCGTGGTGACGACGAGGACCGGGGTGGTGATCTTGATGATGACGATCAGCGCCTCGTAGGTGGCGCCGATGGCTTCCTCGATGCCCATGGCCAAGCTCCAGCGACGTTCGGGGCCGACCTTAGCACAGCCCCGTCCTTTCGCCGATGGTTGTAGCCCGCCGGGGCTGGGTTATATTGCGGGCATGACCACGCCCGACAGCATGACCGTCTTCGACCGCGCGCTCGTCCGCCGCCGCCGCGACCGCGCCGTCCCCGCCTTTGCCGAGCACGCCTTCCTGTTCGAGGAGGTGGCCGAACGCCTCGTCGACCGGTTGGAGGACGTGGCCCGGCCCTTTCCCACCGTGCTCGACCTCGGCGCCCATGACGGGGTGATGGGGCGGACGCTGCGCGGGCGGAAAGGCGTCGAGACGCTGGTCGCCTGCGACCTCGCCCCCGGCTTCGCCCGCCGGGCCGGTCCGCTGGCCGTCGCCGCCGACGAGGAGTTCCTGCCCTTCGTGCCGGAAACCTTCGACCTCGTGGTCAGCAACCTCAGCCTCCACTGGGTCAACGACCTGCCCGGCGCGCTGGTCCAGGTGCGGCAGGCGCTGAAGCCCGACGGCTTCTTCTGCGCGGCCATGCTGGGCGGGGAGACGCTGCTGGAGCTGCGCCGCTGCCTGTACGAGGCGGAGATGGAGGTGGCCGGCGGCGTGTCGCCCCGCGTGTCGCCCTTCGCCGAGATCCGCGACGTCGGCGGGCTGATGCAGCGCGCCGGCTTCGCCCTGCCGGTGGTGGACAGCGACGTCATCACCGTCACCTACAGCGACGCCTTCCGCCTGATGCGCGACCTGCGCGGCATGGGCGAGACCAACGCCGTCCTGGCCCGCCGCAAGGTGCCGGCCACCCGCGCCCTGCTGTTCGACGCCGCCCGCCGCTACGCCGAGCGCTACGCCGAGCCGGACGGCCGCATCGAGGCGACCTTCCAGATCCTCTATCTGGCCGGTTGGTCGCCGCACGAAAGCCAGCAGCAGCCGCTCAAGCCCGGCTGCGGCGAAGTCCCGCTGGGCGAGGCGCTGAAGGGATCGGCGGAAAAGCTCCAATAAACCAGAACGAGACGGCGGTCACCCGATCATCCGGACCGCCATCCAGCCCAGCACCCCGGCGTTCACCACCATGATGACCGGGGCCGCCCGCGCCACCGCGGAGCGCCAGGTGCGCCCCGCGAGATGGCCGGCGAGGCCGACCGCCAGCAGGCTCGGCAGCGTGCCCAGCGCGAAGGCCGCCATGCCCAGCGCGCCGGTCAGCGCGCTGCCGCTGGCCGCGGCCACCGCCACGGCGCCGTAGAGAAGGCCGCAGGGGATGAAGCCGAGCGCCAGCCCCAGCCCGTAGCCGCGCCAGCCCGTGGGGTTGCCGAACAGGGGGCGGGCCAGCCGGGACACCCGGTCGCCCCACCAGCGCTGCACCGCCCCGTCGAGCTTCGGCATCCAGGCCGTCAGCCCCTTGACCGCATAACCGAGGAAGAACAGCGCCGCGAAGGCCAGCAGCGCCACCGACAGCCATTTCAGCCCCGGCAGCGCCCCGACATGGCCGGCGACCGCCGCGGCCGCCGCGCCGATCAGCGTGTAGGTGGTGCCGCGCCCGAGATGGTAGGGCAGCACCGCCGCCCCGGCCAGCCGGTGGAACTCGCTCATCCGCGAGGCCGGGACCTGCTCCAGCCGGGCGGTGACCTGGGCCAGGACGAAGGGACCGCACATGCCCGCGCAATGGGTCGATCCCCCGACCAGCCCCGCGGTCAGCAGCGCGACCAGCAGCCCGCCGTCGCGGTCGATCACGACGGCGCACTGGTTGAGGCCGGCGTCGAGAAGCGTCAGGGCCGAATGGGCGTCCACGGCGGATCTCCGGTTGGAAGACCGCCCGTGTATAGGGGAAGCCCGCCGCGAAGGCCATGACCTGAGTCAACGGGCTCCAGCCCGCGCCGGCTCGGCCTTCGGGGTCAGGTCTCGGAGCCGGACTGCGCCACCTCATGCACCTCGACCGGCTGCGCCGCGTGGCGGTTCATGATCTCCAGCGCCTGCTGCTCGCGCCCGGCGTCGGCCAGATTGACCCACAGCAGGATGCCGCCCTTGTCGAGGTGCTGGAGCATCGGCTCGTTGCGCTTGTCGGTCAGCCAGTTCGACATGACCGAGCCCAAGGCGCCGCCGCCCACCCCCGCCGCAGCCGCCGCCGCGGCCGCGGCCAGGGCCGTGCCGCCGGTCGCCAGGACCGCGCCGGTCGCCAGGATCGCCCCGACATAGGCGGGGAACCCGACCGCCACCCCCTTCACGCTGCCGACATCCTCCGGCGAGACGTAGGACTGGCGCGGCGCGTCGGGGTCGTGGGCGATGTCCTCGGCCCGCTGCGGCACATGGCCGAGATGGTCGCGGATGGTCTCATCGTTGGCGAGCACGCTCAGCTCATGGCGCTGGAAGCCGGCCAGGGTCAACTCGTCGACGGCTTTCTGCAGAGCGTCGCGGCTGGCGAAGATGCCCACGGCCTCGCGCACGGCGCCGCGCAGACGGTCGGCGGAGCGGTTCGCGTTCGCATCACTTTCGAAGGTCATGGCGGTCTTCCCCTGTTGCGCTTCCCGGTCGCTGTTCAACCATGGGCGCCAAGCGGAGGTTCCCGCCGGGACACCGGGCGGCCTCAGGGCGTTCCCGCGGCGGCGGGCGGAGTCACCGTGCCCCGCGGCTCCGGCATGGTGCCGAGGAACCACCACAGGCCGAGCGCGATCAGCGCGGCCTTCACCGCCAGGAACAGGGCGATGTGGCGGGCGAGCGGGTTGCGGACCATGGGCGGCTCCATTGCAGCGGGTCGCCGTCGCCAAACCGGGCCAAACTGGATAGTATCCCCGGCCGAAAGACGGATCACACACGGATCGCACAAAAGGACGCGCCATGAAACGGCTGCTGTTGCTCAGTCTGCTGGCCCTCGGCCTGACCGCCCCCGCCGCCGCTCCGGCCCTGGCCCAGATCAACCTTCTGGAAGGTCCCTCCATGGTCAAGGCGGTGACGTCCAACGACGCCAGCGCGCTGCGGCTGCTGCTGCTGAAGGGGGAAAACCCGAATCAGGTCGACGCCAGCGGGCGCCCCGTCCTGCTGGTGGCTATCGGCAACGCCCATCCCGAGCTGGTGCGGCTGCTGCTGGACGGCGGGGCCAACCCCAACCGCGCCGACAAGGCCGGCAACACCCCGCTGCACTACGCGGTGGAGGCCGACACGCCGGAGGCGGTGGACCTTCTGCTGGCCAAGGGCGCCAAGGTCGACCAGGACAACCGCCAGGGCATCACCCCGCTGATGACCGCGGCGCGCTTCGGCCGCGTCGATCTGGTGGAGCGGCTGCTGAAGGCCGGGGCACAGGCCGACCGCACCGATTTCACGGGCCGCACGACGCTGAGCTGGGCTCAGGAGAGCCGCAACGCCCGCGTGGCGAACCTGCTGCGCCAGGCCGGCGCGCGCTGAGGCCGCGATGGGCGACGCCCTGCTCACCTCCGTCCTCGGCGCCGCCCCCCTGAACGGTCCGGGGCCGCTGTTCCTGCTGCTGCTGGCCCTGGCCATCGACGCCGCCGCCGGCGACTGGATCGGGCGCGTCCTGCCCGACCCGGCGGCGCTGGCGCAGCGCGTCTGCGCCTGGGCCGACCGGCGGCTGAACCGGGTGGAGCGCGGCAAGACCGCCCGCCTGCTGCGCGGCGCGCTGGTCGTTCTGGCGCTCGTGCTGGCCGCCGTCGCCGTCGGGCTGATCGTCGAGCGGATCGGCGCGCAGAGTCGCGGCTGGCTGCTGGAACTGGCGGTGATCCTCGCCGCCCTGCGCGGGCGGAGCGCCTGGGCGCGGGTTCGCGCGGTGCGCCGCGCCCTGGACAAGGGCGGCGTCGCCCCGGCGCGGGAGGCCGTCGCCCCGCTCACCCGCCGCCACGCCTTCAGCCTGGACGAGCACGGCATCGCCCGCGCCGCCATCGAGGCCGCCGCCAAGGGCTTCGCCCGCAAGCTGGTGGCGCCGGTCTTCGGCTACGCCCTGCTGGGGGTGCCCGGCCTTCTGGTCTGGGCGGTGGTGGACGGCGCCGACACCGCGCTGGGCCACGCCGGCGTGCGGCACGAGCGTTTCGGCCAGACCGCGGCGCGGCTGGACGACGCGCTGAACGCCATCCCGGCGCGGCTGGCGGCGGTTCTCCTGGCGCTGGCCGCGCCCTTCGCCGGGGCGAAGGCCGGCGGCGCCTTCCGCACGATGATGCGGGACGGCGGCAAGGCGGCCTCCCTCAACATGGGCTGGCCGACCGCCGCCATGGCCGGCGCGCTGGGTCTGGCGCTGGGCGGGCCGCACCGCGACGGCGGCGTGGTCATCACCGAACCCTGGATCGGCGAGGGCCGCGCGCGCGCCACCGCCGCCGACATCGGACGGGCGCTGGCGGTCTACGCCGTGGCCGGGCTGATCCTGGCTTTGCTGGTGGCGCTGCTGCTGTGGGGGATCGCGGGGCTGTAAAGCGCGGGTGCTGGGGACAAGGCTTCACACGGATTGCCCGGACGATTTCACGGTTTACACGGATTTTGTTTATCCACTCACCGCCATCCCTGTTGCCTCGCGCAAGAAAAACAGATTTCTAATATTTACTATTTAAAAAATCCGTGAAATCCGTGCGTCGATCCGTGAAATCCGTGTAAAATCTTGCCCGCCACACTCCGACTTGACCAAGAAAAAAGGCGCGGCCCCGAAGGACCGCGCCTTTTTCATGTCAGCGGCGAACCGCTGTTACCACTTGGACGCCCGGTGCGCCGGCTTGCCGCCCTGGGAGTCGCGGCGGGCGTGACCGCCGTGCTCGTTGCGGGCATGGTCGCTGCGGCCATGCTCGTTGCGGTTCATCGGACGGCCCTGCGGACGGCCACCCGGGGCGCCGTTCGGCTTGCCGCCCTCGGCACCGCCGCCGGCGTTGCGCACCCACGGCTTCTTGTTGTAGCCGCCGCCGTTGCCGCCACCCGGACGGCCCGAGCGACCGGCCGGACGGCCACCGCCACCGGTCTGGAACGGACGCTGCGGCTCCAGGCCCGGAACGACGTGAATGTCGAGGCGGGTGCCGGTGTAGCGCTCGATCCGGAACAGGGCGTCGCGGTCGGCGCGGGCGGCGAAGGAAACCGCCACGCCCGAGGCGCCCGCACGGCCCGTGCGGCCGATGCGGTGGACATAGTCCTCCGCCGAACGCGGCAGGTCGAAGTTGATGACGTGGGTGATGTCGCGGACGTCGATGCCGCGCGCCGCCACGTCGGTCGCCACCAGCAGACGGACCTGGCCGGTGCGCAGGCGCTGGAGCGTGCGGTTGCGCTTGAACTGGTCCATGTCGCCATGCAGGGCGGCGGCGGCGTGGCCGGCGTCGCTCAGCTCCTCGGCCAGCGCATCGGCGTCACGCTTGGTGGCGGCGAAGATGATCGCCTTGCCGACCTCGGGCAGGTCCGCGAAGTGCTTCAGCAGGCGGCGCTTGTGGTCCATGTCGTCGGCATGGTGCAGGCGCTGCTCGACGTTCACCGCGGTGGTCGCGCTCTCCACGGCGACACGCACCGGGTTGCGCAGCAGGTTGCCGGCGAGCTGGGCCATGCGGCGGTCCAGCGTGGCGGTGAACAGCAGCGTCTGGCGGTTGTCCGGGCAGCACTTGGCGATGGTTTCCACATCGTCCAGGAAGCCCATGTCCAGCATGCGGTCCGCCTCGTCCAGGATCAGCACCTCGACGGCGCTGAGGTCGATGCGGTTGCGCGACACATGGTCGAGCAGGCGGCCGGGGGTGGCGACCATCACGTCCACGGCGCGCGACAGCAGGCGGAGCTGGTCGCGGTAGGGCATGCCGCCGACGACGTCCACGATGTTGTACTTCATGAACTTGGCGTACTTGCGCGCGGCGTCGGTGACCTGCTTGGCCAGTTCGCGGGTCGGGGCCAGCACCAGCACACGCGGGGCGGCCACGCCGAGGCGCGGCAGATCGACGGTGCGGGTCAGCGCCGGCAGCATGAAGGCGGCGGTCTTACCCGTGCCCGTCTCGGCGGTCGCCAGAATGTCGCGGCCTTCCAGGGCCGGCGGAATCGCCTCGGCCTGGACCGGGGTCGGGGTGTTGTACTCGAACGCTTCCAGCGCCTTCACGACCAGCGGGTGAACGCCCAGCCCGGCGAAAGCGTTGGGGGTAGCGGTTTCAGTGGTGTCGGTCACGGTTTCGCCGGCGACGGCAGTCTCGACAACAGAGGTCTCGGTGACGGTGGTCTCGGCAACGAGAACGTCGGCGGCGGTCATTTCGATGGACGACAAGTAGGGTAACCTTTCCTCAGGACCATGACGGCGCACGGCCGCCGCACCAGGATGGTGAGCGGTGGAACGCCGGCGTTTTCGCCGGGAGGAGGTCGGAAGAGGGAGAGGCGTCTGTCCGAAGCTACGGGCGACCGGGTCCCAAGGAAGGCCGTCCCGAAATATCAAAGCGCGTCTCGCTCAAGAGACGCGCGAGCCTCCAGCGATCAAGACGCCTTACATAATGGGTTGCGCTGCACAATCCAAGAAGATTCTTTCACGCCCCCGGTCGAGTCGCGTCCCCCGGAGCGGGTGCCTGCCGTGCGCGCAGCGCATCCCGGATCTCCTCCAGCAGCACCTCCTGGCGGGGGGGCGCCTTCGGCTTGGAATCGTGGAGGAAATGCAGGCGGTTGACCTGGCGCACAATGAGGAACAGCGCGCCCGCCACGATGAAGAAGTTGATGAGCGCGTTGATGAAGCGGCCGTAGTTGATGGTCGCCGCCCCCGCCGCCTCCGCCGCGGCGAGGCTCTCGTAATGGCCGCCGGACAGGTTCAGGAAATAGTTGGAGAAGTCGATCCCGCCCATGATCCAGCCGATGGGCGGCATCAGCATGTCCCTGACCAGCGAGTTGACGATGCCGGTGAAGGCCGCGCCGATGATGATGCCGACGGCCAGTTCCACGACGTTGCCGCGGCTGATGAAGGTCTTGAATTCCTGCAACATGGCTGCGCTCCCGCTTTTGATGGGAAGAACGCCACAGCCCAGCCGAAGTTTCCAGGGCCGCAAAAAGGAAAGGGGCCGGACCCTGCGGCCCGGCCCCGTCCGGAATGTCCCCGGCGGCGTTCTTCGCGGCGGCGCTCAGCCGACCTTGCCGTGGCAGTGCTTGTACTTCTGGCCCGACCCGCAGGGGCAGGGCGCGTTGCGCGGCGTGTTCGCCCAGGCGTTGGGGTCGGCCCCCGGCACCACCGAGGCGGCGGCCTCGCGACGGACCATCCCGGCGGGCAGCGGCGCATCGGCCGGCGGGTAGCCCTGGGCGGCCCCGGCTCCCGCTTCGGCCATCGCCAGCGCCGGATCGTCGCGGCCCTCGTGCATCTCCTGCGGCGGACGGGCGTACAGCTCCTCCGGCTGCGGGGCGATGCGGATCTCGACATGCATCAGCACGGCGGTCACCTGCTCACGCAGGGTCGACAGCATGGTCTCGAACAGCTCGAAGGCTTCCCGCTTGTACTCGTTCAGCGGGTCCTTCTGCGCGTAGGCGCGCAAGGAAATGCCCTGGCGGAGATGGTCGAGCTGGAGCAGGTGATCCTTCCATTCCTGGTCGAGGATCTGCAGCAGCAGGCTCTTCTCCACATGCCGCATCGTGTCGGCGCCGTAGGTCTCCACCTTCTCCGCGTATTTGCGGTCGGCGGCCTCGCGGACGCGCTCCTCGATCTCCGGCTCGGCGATGCCCTCTTCCTTGGCCCAATCGGCCACCGGCAGGTCCATGCCGAGAAGGCGGTTCACCTCCTCGTGCAGGCCGGCGATGTCCCAGGCCTCGGAGTAGGAGTTCGGCGGGATCGCCTTGTTGACCATGTTGGAGACGACCTGATGGCGCATCTCCAGGACGGTCTCGGCGATGTCCTCGGTGTCCATGATCTCGCGGCGCTGCTCATAGACGACCTTGCGCTGGTCGTTCATGACGTTGTCGAACTTGAGCAGGTTCTTGCGGACCTCGAAATGGTGGGCCTCGACCTTGGTCTGGGCCTTCTCCAGCGCCTTGTTGATCCAGGGGTGGATGATCGCCTCCCCCTCCTTCAGGCCCAGGCGCTGGAGCATGCCGTCCATGCGCTCCGACCCGAAGATGCGCATCAGGTCGTCGTCCAGCGACAGGAAGAACTTGGACGCACCCGGATCGCCCTGGCGGCCCGAACGGCCGCGCAGCTGGTTGTCGATGCGGCGGCTCTCGTGCCGCTCCGTGCCGACGACGTAGAGGCCGCCGGCCTGCTTGACCAGCTCGCGCGCCTCGGCGACCTCGGCCTCGATCTGCTTGACCTTGGCGTCGCGCTCCGGCCCGTCCGGCAGGTTGGCCAGCTCCATCTGGATGCGCATCTCGACGTTGCCGCCGAGCTGGATGTCGGTGCCGCGGCCGGCCATGTTGGTGGCGACCGTGACGGCGCCGGGACGGCCCGCCTGCGCGACGATGTAGGCTTCCTGCTCGTGGTGGCGGGCGTTCAGCACGTTGTGCGGGATGCCGCGCTTCTTCAGCAGCTCGGCGATCAGCTCCGACTTCTCGATGGAGGTGGTGCCGACCAGAACCGGCTGCTGGCGCTTGCGGGCGTCCTCGATCAGGTCGATGATCGCGTCGTACTTCTCCGACGCCTTGCGGTAGACCTCGTCGTCCATGTCCTTGCGCTGGACCGGCACGTTGGTCGGCATGTCCACGACCTCAAGGCCGTAGATCTCCGCGAATTCCGCCGCCTCGGTCATCGCCGTGCCGGTCATGCCGGCCAGCTTCGGGTAGATGCGGAAGTAGTTCTGGAAGGTGATGGAGGCGAGCGTCTGGTTCTCGCGCTGGATCGTCACCTTCTCCTTGGCCTCCAGCGCCTGGTGCAGGCCTTCCGAATAGCGGCGGCCCTCCATCATGCGGCCGGTGAACTCGTCGATGATGATGACCTTGTCGTCCTTGACGATGTAGTCCTTGTCGCGCTGGAACAGCGTGTAGGCGCGCAGCGCCTGCTGGGAATGGTGGACCAGCGCCACGTTCTGGATGTCGTACAGCCCGCCCGCCTTCAGCAGCCCGGCCTCGGCCAGAAGCTGCTCCATATGCTCCTGCCCGGCCTCGGACAGGCTGACCGTGCGGTTCTTCTCGTCCAGCTCATAGTCGTCCCGCGTCAGCTGCGGGATCAGGCGGTCGACCTGCACGTACATCTCCGACGAGTCGGTCGACGGGCCGGAGATGATCAGCGGGGTGCGCGCCTCGTCGATCAGGATCGAGTCGACCTCGTCCACGATGGCGAAGTTGAAGGGCCGCTGGACCATGTCCTCCAGCCGGAACTTCATGTTGTCGCGCAGATAGTCGAAGCCGAATTCGTTGTTCGTGCCGTAGGTGATGTCGGCGGCGTAGGCGGCGCGGCGCTCCTCGTCGTCCAGCCCGTGCACGATGCAGCCGGTGGTCAGGCCGAGGAAGCCGTAGATGCGGCCCATCCAGGAGCTGTCGCGTGAGGCCAGATAGTCGTTCACGGTGACGACGTGGACACCCTTGCCTTCCAGCGCGTTCAGATAGACGGCCAGCGTGGCGACCAGCGTTTTGCCCTCGCCGGTGCGCATCTCGGTGATCTTGCCCTGGTGCAGGACCATGCCGCCCATGAGCTGCACGTCGTAGTGCCGCTGCCCCAGCACGCGCTTGCCCGCCTCGCGCACGGTGGCGAAAGCGTCGGGCAGGATGGCGTCGAGCGTCTCGCCCTGCGACAGCCGGCCGCGCAGCCAGTCGGTGCGGGCGCGCAGCGCGTCGTCGGAGAGCGCCGCCAACTCGGGCTCCAGCGCGTTGATCTGCTGGACGGATTTTTGCAGCGCCTTGACCGTGCGCGTGTTGGCGGTGCCGAAAATCTTGCGGGCGAGCGCACCGAACATGAAAACCTCGGGGGTGGAACGTCGTGAAGCCGGCTTTTTGACCGGTCTCACATAGGCCCGAAGCAAGTTTCTGTCAACGAGACCCGCCCCTTTGCCCGGCCCTTTGAGAGGCGCATCGCGGGAGTGCCGGCCCTGCATGGGGCGGGGATCGGCGTGTGGCGCGCCCTGGAAGCACCACCGTTCCGCCGCCATATCGCCTTGAACACGGTCGAAGCAGGGCGTCATGGCCACGCATCACGACCGCTTGCTCCGCGCCGCGAACCCATGCTTAATCCCCCGCGGATTCGGGCGCGGGGCCGGATCGTCCGTACAGCCGCCGCCAATCATAAGACGTTCTGTCATGCCATTGACCGTGACAAGACACATCCGCCGGAAGGAAAAGACTCCATGGTGAATCGAGTGTTCCGCGCCGCCCTGCTGTCGATGGCCGCCTGCGGCCTCGCGCTGGCCGCACACGCCCAGA
>NZ_WHOR01000071.1:0-22518 GCF_013340925.1 Azospirillum formosense | reverse complement strand
CACCGCGGCGATGTTCGCGGCGATGAGCCTGTGGGGCTACACCACCAAGGCCGACCTGTCGAAGATGGGCTCGTTCCTGATGATGGGCCTGATCGGCATCGTCATCGCCAGCCTGGTCAACATCTTCATCGGATCCAGCGCGCTGCAGTTCGCCGTCTCGGTGATCGGCGTGGTCATCTTCACCGGCCTGACCGCCTACGACACCCAGCGCATCAAGGAGGAGTACGCCGAGGGCTACGGGCACGAGGCCAACACCAAGCTCGCCGTCATGGGCGCCCTCTCGCTCTACCTCAACTTCATCAACCTCTTCCAGATGCTCCTCCAGCTCATGGGCAACCGCGAGTAACGGGACCGCATCCGGCGCCAATCAAGGCGCTCTGCCGGGCCGGCCGCTTTCAGCGGCCGGCCTTTTTCGTGGCCGGCCGGCGTCCAGGTCGGTTCGTCCGGACTGCCGCGCTCGGAGCAGGGGGCGTGTGGCGGCGTCGGATGTTGTTCATCCGTTTTGAACGGCACGTCACTGGGAGCGGTAATGAAGGACCGGATTCGCCATTATTGGGAGTTTCTGCGCGCCAGCCTGTGGTTCGTTCCCTTCCTGATGGGCGGGGTGGCGGCGATGCTGGCGGTCGCGCTGCTCACCTGGGGGCGCGGCGTTGTGGAGAACGCCACGGACTACTGGCTCCTCTACGCCGGTGACGCCGACAACGCGCGCCAGCTGCTGTCGTCGCTGCTGACCGGCATGATCACCATGACGTCGCTGGTGGTGTCGATCACCATGGTCGTGTTGACCTTGGCCGCCGGCCAGATCGGTCCACGACTGATCCGCAATTTCATCCAGGATTGGACGACCCAGGCGGTGCTGGGCCTCTTCCTGGCCGACATCGTCTATCTGCTGGTCGTTTTCCGGACCATCGACGGCAACCAGGCCGATCGTGTGCCCCATCTGGCGGTCAGCGTCGGAACCGGATTGACCACCCTGTGTCTGTTCGTTCTGCTGGTCTACGTCCACAAGCTTGCCCGCTCGATCATCTACGACAATGTCGTGCAGCGGGTGGCGGCGGATCTGCACGAGGTGACCGCAGCCCTGCTTCCCGAACGCGGTGACAGCCCCCCGGAGACGCCCCCCGACCTGCGCGGCGATTTCGCCTGGGTCGACCTCGACCAGGACGGGTACGTCCAGGCGATCGACCTGGACGGTCTGGTCGCCACCGCCCAACGAACCGATTCGGTGATTCGCCTCGATGTCCGGCCCGGCCATTACGTCATCAGCGGCGGCGAGCATGTGGCCGTGTTTCCGGCCGGCGCCTGCACGGCGGACCTGTCGAAGGCGATCCGGGGTGCCTTCATCGTCGGTTCGGAGCGCACCCCGACCCAGGATGTGGAGTTCGGCATCCGCCAACTGGTGGAGATGGCCACCCGCGCCCTGTCGCCAGGGATCAACGACGTGTTCACCGCCTTGGCGGTGATCGACAATCTCTCGGCGTCGATGGCCCGCATCTTCGACCGTGCGATCGAGCCGACGGTTCTGCGCGATTCCGCCGGAATTGTCCGGGTCGTGCGGGACGTGACCGGATACGACGGCTTCGTCGGTGCCGGCTTCGATCAGATCCGGCAGGCCGGGAGCGGAAACGCCGCGGTGCTCATCCGGCTCGTCGACGCCATTTTGCGGCTGGCCCCGCGCGTCCGGTCGGACGCCCAGCGGGAACCGCTGCGTGAGCAGCTGGACATGATCCTCAAGGCGGGCGAGCAGAACATCGCGATCCCCCGCGATCTGGACAGTCTTCGGGCTCGCTGGAGGCAGGCGACCGAACGGCTGGAGCGCTGACACCCATCGGACTTCGCGCGGGTCGTTCCGACACGATGTGTGTGGCGCAGGAGATACATCCGATATCGGAAATGTAATGGTGACAATAACGACATTGACCGGCGAGATTGTGTCGACATAATCGCCATTGTCTCGATTGTTCGGGGCTGAATGTTTTGACGAAGGAGGTTCATCATGCGCACCACGGAAGCGACCCGCTCGTCCGGATCGTCCTCGTTCACGACCGTCTTCAAGGTCATCGCGCGCGCCCTCACCGTCGGCATCCGCCCCGTCTGGTTCGTGATGGAGGCCGGTCTGAACGGCTATGAGCGGTGGCGGCAGCGGCAGGCGCTGATGCGGCTGGACGATCATCTGCTGAAGGACATCGGCGTGTCCCGCGCCGATGTGGACAGCGAAGTCAGCAAGCCGTTCTGGCGGGGGTGAGCCGATGAGCGCCGATGCGATCCTCTACGCCGTCGAGCCCGACCTGACCGCCGACGCCTTCATCGACGTGCTTCACCGCTCCGGGCTGGCCGAACGCCGGCCCGTCGCGGACCGCCCGCGGGTGGAGGCGATGCTGCGCAACGCCGGACTGATCGTCACCGCCCGCGACGCGGATGGCGACTTGGTCGGCGTCGCCCGGTCCGTCACCGATTTCGCCTTCTGCTGCTACCTGTCCGACCTCGCCGTCGACCGCGCCTGCCAGGGGCGCGGCATCGGCAAGGAACTGATGCGCCGCACCCGCGCCGCGGTGGGGGAGGGCGTGACCTGCCTTCTCCTGTCCGCGCCCAAGGCGGTCACCTTCTACGAGGCGGCGGGGATGGAGCGGCACGCCCAGGCGTTCCTGTTCACCGAAAAACCCTAAGGAGGCACCTTGCGCCTTCCCCTGTATCAGGTCGATGCCTTCGCGGACGCGGTGTTCGCGGGCAACCCGGCGGCGGTCGTGCCGCTGGAGGACTGGCTTCCCGAAGCGACGCTCCAGGCCATCGCCGCGGAAAACAACCTGTCGGAAACCGCCTTCATCGTCCGCCACGGCGACGGCTACGAGATTCGCTGGTTCACCCCGGCGGTCGAGGTGGATTTGTGCGGCCATGCCACGCTGGCCTCGGCCTTCGTCATCGCGACGATGCTGGAATGGGGCTGCCCGCGCATCGACTTTACCACCCGCAAGGCCGGAGCCCTCAGCGTCACCCGCGACGGCGACCTCTACACGCTGGACTTCCCCAGCCGCCCGCCGGAACCTTTGGCCGAGCCGCCAGCCGGCCTGCTCGACGCGCTGGGCGGGCCGGTGCCGCTTGCGGTGCTAAGGGCCCGCGACCTTGTGGTCGTCTATGACGACGAGGCGGCGGTGCGCGCTCTGACGCCCGACATGGGCGCCCTGGCCCGGCTGGAGGACTATTCCGCGGTCATCGTGACGGCGCCGGGCAGCGGCGGCGTGGATTTCGTGTCGCGCTTTTTCGCACCGGCCAAGGGGATCCCCGAAGACCCGGTGACCGGCTCCGCCCATTGCACGCTGATCCCCTATTGGGCGCGGCGGCTGGGCAAGGAGCGGCTGAAGGCCCGGCAGGTCTCGGCCCGCGGCGGCGCGCTGTCCTGCGAACTGGTGGGGGACCGCGTGAGGATCGCCGGGAAAGCGGTTCTCTATATGGATGGCGCCATCTACATTTAGCACCGTCCATACGAGGGCCAATGGAACGGGAGGGCAGCGGGCATGGCGGGGCGTTATTTCGAGGATTTCCGCGTCGGTGACGTGATCGACACCGAAGGGGCGACGGTCACCGACAGCCAGATCATGGATTTCGCCCAGCGTTTCGACCCGCAGCCCTTCCACGTGGACGCGGTGGCCGCCGCGGAGGGGCCGTTCGGCGGGCTGATCGCCAGCGGTTTCCACACCCTGTCCCTGACCTTCCGGCTGTTCCGCGACACCGGGGCCATCACCGGCACCAGCCTGGGCGGCTCGGGCGGCGACGAACTGCGCTGGCTGCGCCCGGTGCGCCCCGGCGACACGTTGCGCGTCCGGGTGGAGGTGGTGGAGGCCATCCCGTCCCGCCGCGGTGACCGCGGCACGGTCCGGCTGGCCTATACCACGCTGAACCAGCATGGCGAGGCGGTGATGACCATCACCTTGAACCACATCGTGGCGACCCGCAGCGTTCCCGCGGAGTAAGTCCGCCGAAGAGGAAAGACAAGCGCGGCCTGTCCCGTCGCGCGTCTTGATCCGCAGGCCCGGCCCCTGTATAGCCTCGCCCCTTCCATCACGGCGGGGATTCCCATGACGGCTTGCGGCCTCGATTTCGGCACGTCCAACACGACGCTCGGCGTGCGGACGGCGGCAGTGGGTGCGGGCGGTTACAGCCTGCTTCCCCTGGACGGCGCGCGGACGACCCTGCCCAGCGCCGTCTTCTTCGATTTCGAAGCCGACGCGGTGACGGTCGGGCAGGCGGCCATCGACTCCTATGCGTCGGGCGTCGAGGGGCGCCTGATGCGCTCCATCAAGTCGATGCTGGGCACGGACCTGATCGACGCCGACACCGCGCTCCGCAAGGGCCGCATCACCTTCCGCGCGGTCATCTCCACCTTCCTGGCCGCGGTGAAGGAGCGGGCGGAAACCGCGCTCGGCGGTGAACTGACCGACGTGGTGCTGGGCCGCCCGGTGCATTTCGTCGACGGCGACCCGGCGGGCGACGCCGCAGCGGAGGAGGTGCTTGGCGAGATCGCCCGCTCCGTCGGCTTCCGCGGCATCTCCTTCCAATACGAGCCGATCGCCGCCGCGCTCGACTACGAGCAGCAGGTGGAGCGGGAGGAACTGGCCCTGATCGCCGACATCGGCGGCGGCACATCGGACTTCTCCATCGTCCGCATCGGGCCGGAGCGGCGCGGGCGGGCCGACCGCAGCGCCGACATCCTGGCCAACGACGGCATCCGGGTCGGCGGCACCGACTTCGACCGCGACCTGTCGCTGGCGACGGCCATGCCGCTGCTGGGCCACGGCAGCGCCATGAAGCGCCCCGGTCTGCTGGCACCCAAGCACCTGTTCTTCGATCTGGCGACCTGGTCGAAGATCAACTTCCTCTACACCGCCAAGGCGATGGCCGATCTGGAGCGCCTTCAGCGCGATTCCGCGACCCCGGACCGCATCGAGCGGCTGATCGGCGTGGTCGAGCACCGGCTGGGCCATGCCCTGGCCATGGCGGTGGAGCGCACCAAGATCGCTCTGTCCGACGGGCCGGAAGCCGGCCTGCTGCTGGATTGGGGCGGCGGCGGCATGACGCGCCCGGTGTCGGTGGACGAGTTGAATCAGGCGACGGCGATCCTCGCCGGGCGCATCGGCGGGCGGGTGCGCGCCTGTCTGGCCGAGGCCGGCACGCTGCCGGCGGAGATCGACGCGGTGTTCCTGACCGGCGGCTCCACGCTGCTGCCGCAGGTGCGGGCGTCCATCCTGGCCGAACTGCCCGGCGCCCGCGTGGTGGAGGGCAACATCTTCGGCTCGGTCGGCACCGGCCTGACCATCGAGGCGGCGCGGCGATTCGGCACCGCCTGACGACGGTTCACGGTTCCATAAATGGAAAAGGCCCGCCGACGCTGCCGCCGGTGGGCCTTTTCCCATTCTGCTCCGCGGTTCGACCCTCCGGTGGTGCCCGCCGCGCCGCGAAGGCGGGGCGGACACCGGAAACCGGCGGACCGAAGTCCGATGGATCAGACCGAGTAGTACATCTTGTACTCGATCGGGTGCGGCATGGTCTCGAAGGCCAGCAGCTCCTCGGTGCGCAGATCGATGTAGGACTCGATCATGTCCTTCGTGAACACGTCGCCCTTCTGCAGGAAGGCGCTGTCGGCCTTCAGGCTGTCCAGGGCCTCGCGCAGCGAGCCGCAAACCGTCGGAACCTTGGCCAGCTCTTCGGCCGGCAGGTCGTACAGGTTCTTGTCCATCGCCTCGCCCGGATGGATCTTGTTCTGGATGCCGTCCAGACCGGCCATCAGCAGGGCGGCGAAGGCCAGGTACGGGTTGGCCGACGGGTCCGGGAAGCGGACCTCGACGCGCTTGCCCTTCGGCGAGGCGACGTACGGGATGCGGCAGGAGGCCGAACGGTTGCGGGCCGAGTAGGCCAGCAGAACCGGAGCCTCGTAGCCCGGGACCAGACGCTTGTACGAGTTGGTCGTCGGGTTGGTGAAGGCGTTCAGCGCCTTGGCGTGCTTGATGATGCCGCCGATGTAGTACAGCGCCAGTTCCGACAGGTCGGCGTACTGGTTGCCGGCAAACAGCGGCTGGCCTTCCTTCCAGATCGACTGGTGCATGTGCATGCCCGAGCCGTTGTCGCCGAAGACGGGCTTCGGCATGAAGGTCGCGGTCTTGCCGTAGGCGTGGGCGACGTTGTGCACGACGTACTTGTAGTACTGCATGTTGTCGCCGGTGCGGACCAGCGTGTCGAACTTGATGCCCAGCTCATGCTGCGAAGCGGCCACCTCGTGGTGGTGCTTCTCGACCGGCACGCCCATCTCGGCGAGCACGCTCAGCATCTCGGCGCGCAGGTCCGAGCCGCTGTCGACCGGAGCGACCGGGAAGTAGCCGCCCTTGACGCCCGGGCGGTGGCCCAGGTTGCCGTCCTCATAGTCCTTGTCCGAGGTGTACGGGCCTTCCTCCGAGTCGAACTCGTAGGACACCTTGTTCATCTCGACCTTGAACTTGACGTCGTCGAAGACGAAGAATTCGGCTTCCGGGCCGAAGTAGGCGGTGTCGCCGATGCCGGCCGACGCCATGTACTTCTCGGCGGCCTTCGCGATGCCGCGCGGGCAGCGGGCGTAGGGCTGGCCGGTCGACGGCTCGTAGACGTCGCAGAGGATGTTCAGCGTCGGCTGGGCCGAGAACGGGTCCATGACGGCGGTGGTCGGGTCGAGCTGGAGGATCATGTCCGACTCGTTGATCGCCTTCCAGCCGGCGATCGAGGAGCCGTCGAACATGATGCCGTCCTCGAACACGTCCTCGTCGATGGTCGAGACGTGCTGAGCGGTGTGGTGCAGCTTGCCGCGCGGGTCGGTGAAGCGGAGGTCCACGTACTTGACGTCGTGTTCCTTGATCAGGTCGAAGACCTTGCTGATGTCGGACATATCTCTTTTTCCACGCTTAAGAGGTTTGGGTCCCGCTGCGTCAAACCGACCAAGGGGCGGGTGACGGCGCTCGCGGCGGACGTTATGTCATGCCTTTCCCAAGCGCACAACGTGACAGCACAAAAAGTCGCGCCCTGTGGGGCTTCCGCGCACGGATCGTTCCGCTCGCGGTTGCGACGGTCTGCGTCGGCCGGATCAGCGTCGGCCGGCTTTGCGTCGGTTGTGGGCGGGGCTGGTTCATGTTGGCCGGTGGTCGGGTTCTCGGGACGCGATCAGATCGCGTCGCCTCCCTTCTCGCCGGTCCGGATGCGGACAACTTCTTCCACGGGGGTGACGAAGATCTTGCCGTCGCCGATGCGGCCGGTGTGGGCGGCCTGCTGGATCGCCTCGATCGCCCGCTCCACCAGGGAGTCCTCCATCACCACCTCGATCTTCACCTTCGGCAGGAAGTCGACCACATACTCCGCGCCGCGGTACAGCTCGGTGTGCCCCTTCTGACGGCCGAAGCCCTTGGCCTCGGTGACGGTGATGCCCTTGATGCCGACTTCGTGAAGGGCTTCCTTCACTTCGTCGAGTTTGAACGGCTTGATGATGGCTTCGATCTTCTTCATGGGTCTCTCGTGTACGAGGTGCCAACGCCGGCAGGCACCGTCCACGGCTCTGCCGACGGTCCGATGTAAAGCACGTTGCGTGCCAATCGGAGCGGTTGCGATCCGGCTGCGTGGGATGCCGGGCCGCAGCGGGCCGATGCCACCGTGGGCGGCACGCAACTGCCAACGGATAGGGCGAAGTGAACAATATTTGTGCACAAGCTGCAAGCAATCCGCGCAGCCATACCCGTTCGGATGGGGTAGCGTGGGCTTCTCACCCGGCTTTCCACATTGATGAACATGGTGGAAAATAGAGCTTGACCCAACCCGTCCCTTGGGGCAAATAGGCGACCCCGGTGGCGGTGGTAGCTCAGTTGGTAGAGCTCTCGGTTGTGGTCCGAGCGGTCGTGGGTTCGAGTCCCATCCATCGCCCCAGTCCCCCTTGACGGTGGATGCGCACGCCTTGTGAAGAGTTCACGTTGGCGTTGCATCGATCGGAGCGGCGGGTGGGGTGTTCGCGGACGGGTCATTCCGTCCCCCGGTGGCGGTGGTAGCTCAGTTGGTAGAGCTCTCGGTTGTGGTCCGAGCGGTCGTGGGTTCGAGTCCCATCCATCGCCCCAGTCCTTCCTTCCAATTCCTGTGCCAAGCAGGCCAATCCTTTCATTCCTCCTGTGCCCGGCTATGCTGCGGCCGTCGCGGTGCTTATTGTGCCGGGTGACGGTGATGCGGGATTGCGGCGGGTGGAGGCGATGGACGAACTGCTTTCCGTGGCGGAGATGTACCGCGCCGACGCGCTGGCCATGGCGGGCGGCGTGCCGGGGCCTGTGCTGATGGAGGCGGCGGGGGCCGCGGTGGTGCGCGCGGTCTGCGAGCGCTGGGCGCCGCACCCGACCGTCGTCCTGTGCGGGCCGGGCAACAACGGTGGCGATGGGTTCGTCATCGCGCGTCTTCTTCTCGAAGCGGGATGGCCGGTGCGGCTGGCCCTGCTGGGGTCGCGCTCCGCCTTGCGCGGTGACGCGGCGGTGGCGGCCGGGCGCTGGACCGGCCCGGTGGAGGCCGCCGACCCCTGGCTGCTGGAAGGCAACCCCCTGGTCATCGACGCGCTGTTCGGGGCCGGCCTCGCCCGTCCGCTCGACGGTATGGCGAAGGACGTGGTCGAGGCGATGGCTGGGCGCACCGTCGTCGCCGTGGACGTGCCGAGCGGTCTGCACGGCGACAGCGGCCAGGTGATGGGGGTGGCCCCGCGGGCAGCGTTGACCGTCACATTCTTCCGCCGCAAGCCCGGCCATCTGCTGCTGCCGGGCCGGATCCTCTGCGGGGAGGTGGTCGTCGCCGACATCGGCATTCCCGACACCGTGCTGGACGCCATCGCACCGCAAACCCTGGTGAACGGCCCGGAGCTGTGGCGGCAGCGCTTTCCCTGGCCGCGGCTCGACTCGCACAAATACGCGCGGGGGCATGCGGTGGTGCTCGGCGGGGCGCGGATGACCGGAGCGGCGCGCTTGTCGGCGCGCGGGGCCCTGCGCGCCGGGGCGGGGCTGGTCACGGTGGCCTGTCCGCCCGACTCGGTGCCGGTCTACGCCGCTGGCTCGCCCAGCCTGATCGTCAGCGACGTGGCGGACGGCGGTGCCTTCGAGGCGCTGCTGGCGGACCCTCGCAAGAACGCGGTTCTGTTGGGGCCGGGTGCCGGCGTCGGTGCGGACACGCGGGGCCATGTGCTCGCGGCTCTGGGCGCCGGCAAGGCGTGCGTGCTGGACGCCGACGCGCTGACCAGCTTTGCCGAATCGCCCGCCGATCTGCTCGACCGTCTGACCGACGGCTGCCTGCTGACCCCGCACGAGGGCGAGTTCGCGCGGGTCTTTCCAGATGTCGCGGCGCAGGAGGGCGGCAAACTGACCCGCGCCCGTGCCGCGGCGGCGCGCGGCGGCGCGGTCGTCCTTTTGAAAGGTGCCGACACGGTGGTCGCGGCCCCGGATGGGCGGGCCGTCATCAACGCCAACGCTCCGGCCGAACTGGCGACCGCCGGGTCGGGGGACGTGCTGGCGGGCATCGCGCTCGGGCTGATCGCCCAGGGGATGGACACATTCGACGCCGCCTGCGCCGCGGTCTGGCTGCACGGCGAGGCGGCGAACGCCTTCGGGCCCGGTCTGATCGCCGAGGATCTGCCGGATGCGCTGCCGGGGGTGCTGAAGCGGCTCAAGGCGGGGGCGCGCTGATCTGGCCTCCCCAGGGCATACATACGCCTGGACAGGGGACTTACTCTTAAGGCCGGGCTCAAGCTATGGCTTGCCGAGAGCGCGCCCGCACGCCAGACTCTGGGTATGAGCGAGACGCCAGAGATCAAATCCGCCGAGCCCGTTCCGTCCCAGGCCCCAACCCCGGGGATGGGAGCGCCGCCGGGCCTGCTCGACCGCACCCTGGACACGCTGCGCGCGGGCTGGCGCGAGATTGCCGCCTCCGCCCGCGGGGTGGTCGGTGCCGCGCCGCGCGCCAATCTGCCCAGGGAAGACGCGGAGCGGCTGAAGGAACAGATCGAAGCCTGCCTGGACGGCCGTGGCGGCGAGGTGTCGGCGCGGGCGCGGGCGGCGCAGCTCGGCCGCACCTATCTGGCGCTGGACGGGCAGGGGCGGCGCAATTTCCTGATGATGCTGGCGCGCGATTTCGACGTGGACCGCGCCGCCGTCGATCAGGCGATGGCCACTTTCCAGACGGCGGGCGATCCGGTGTCGCGCGGCCACGCCGAGCGCGCCCTGCGCCGCGCCTTGGAACCGCCGCGGCTGCGGCTGCTCACCCAGTTCAACGGCCTGCCGGAAGGGGTGAAATTCCTGGTGGACCTGCGCGCCGAGCTTATGGAGATGGCACGCGGCGAGCCGCTGCTCCAGGCGCTGGAGGACGATCTCAAGAGCCTGCTGCGCAACTGGTTCGACGTCGGCTTCCTGGAAATGCGCCGGATCACCTGGGACAGCCCGGCCTCGCTCCTGGAGAAGCTCATCAAGTACGAGGCGGTGCACGAGATCAGCGGTTGGCGGGACCTGAAGGACCGTCTCGATTCCGACCGCCGCTGCTTCGCCTTCTTCCACCCGCGCATGCCGAACGAGCCGCTGATCTTCGTCGAGGTCGCGCTGGTCCAGGGCATGTCGGACAACGTCCAGGCGCTGCTCGATCCCTCCGCCCCGGTCTGCGACCCGAAGAGCGCAGACAGCGCCATCTTCTATTCCATCTCCAACGCCCAGGTGGGGCTGGCGGGAATCAGCTTCGGCAATTTCCTGATCAAGCGGGTGGTGGACGGCCTGACCGGCGAGTTCCCCAACATCAAGTGCTTCGCCACCCTGTCGCCGATTCCCGGCTTCCGCCGCTGGCTGGACCGGGAACTGGCCGAGCGCGGCGATTCGCTGCTCAGCCCGCCCGAGGCGGAACGCATCGCGGAGGCCATGGCCAGCCATCCGGAAACTGGCGAATCGGAGACGGACAGCGACGCCGACGAGCGTCCCGTTCTGGCCGGCGCCCTGGCTCTCCCCTCCTGGCACACCGACGACGAGCTTCAGAAGCAGCTTCGCGGCCCGCTGATGCGGCTGTGCGCGCATTACCTGACGACGGCGCGCGCGTCGGACCGCCGCAGCGAGCGGGCGGGCGCGGCCCCGGCGCGGGCGCTCGATCCGGTCGCGCACTTCCACCTCAGCAACGGCGCCCGCATGGAGCGGCTGAACTGGCTGGGCGACCGCTCGCCCAAGGGGGTGCGGCAATCCTGCGGGATGATGATCAACTACCGCTACAAGCTGGGCGAAATCGACGCCAATCACGAGGCGTACCGGGGCGAGGGCAAGGTCAACGCCTCCTCCGCGATCCGGTCGTTGGGCAAGGGGGGCGCGTGAGCCGGTCCGCCCTTCCGTGCGGCCCCACCGCGGGCACCCTCCAATGGCGTGCGGAACGGCGCCCATTTTGCCTGTTTGCGGCGCGAACCCTGTGCTATAGAGCGGACTTCGCCGGCAGTCCGTCGGGTGTTCCGCACCCGTCGCGGGCTGTCTATGCCATTGCGGGCGTGGCGGAACTGGTAGACGCGCCGGATTTAGGTTCCGGTGACTTCGGTCGTGGGGGTTCGAGTCCCTTCGCCCGCACCATGGCAACAGCTTGGACCGCATGGGAACACACGGTTTCGGGCCGCCCGGACGGGCGCCGCCGGGCCGGACAACGAGATAGGCTTTCGTTCCGATGAACATCACCGAGACCAGCGCCGACGGCCTGAAGCGCGAGTACAAGGTCGTCATTTCCGCCCAGGATATCGAACAGAAGGTGCAGGGCCGGCTCGAAGAGCTGCGCCGGACGGTGCAGCTCCCCGGCTTCCGTCCGGGCAAGGTGCCGGTTGCCGTGATCAAGCAGCGCTACGGCGGCAGCGTGCTGGCCGAGGCTCTGGAGGATGCGATCGCCGACAGCTCGCGCCAGGCGCTGAACGAGCGCGGCCTGCGCATCGCCATGCAGCCGAAGATCAACGTCGAGAAGTACGAGGACGGCGGCGACCTGTCCTACACCATGGGCGTCGAGCTTCTGCCGGACATCGAGCCGGGCGATCTCAGCGGCCTGGAGCTTGAGAAGCCGGTCGCCACGGTCGAGGACTCGGCCGTCGACGAGGCGCTGACCCGTCTGGCTTCCGCCCATTCGGTGCAGGCCCCGGTCACCGAGGACCGCGCGGCCGAGAAGGGCGACATCGCCGTGATCGACTTCGCCGGTTCGGTCGATGGCGAGGCCCTGCCGGGCATGGACGGCAAGGACTACCCGCTGGAGCTGGGCGCCAACCAGTTCGTTCCGGGCTTCGAGGACCAGCTGGTCGGCGCCAAGGCCGGCGAGCACCGCACGGTGAAGGTCACCTTCCCGGCCGACTACCCGCACGACCGCCTGAAGGGCGCGGACACCGTGTTCGAGGTGGACGTCAAGGAACTCCGCAAGAACGTCCCGGCCGAGGTCAACGACGACCTCGCCAAGGAGTTCGGCATGGAGAGCCTGGAGAAGCTGCGCGAGGCCGTCGGCGACCGCATCAAGAGCGAGTACGCCAACGTGTCGCGCCTGCGCGTCAAGCGCCAGCTCCTCGACAAGCTGGCCGAGGCCCACTCCTTCGAGGTCCCGCCGGGCATGGTGGACGTCGAGTTCGAGGGCATCTGGCAGCGTCTTCAGCAGGAGCTGAAGAACGGCACCGCCGGCGAGGACGCCGGCAAGCCGGAAGAGGAGCTGAAGACCGAGTACCGCGGCATCGCCGAGCGCCGCGTGCGCCTGGGCCTGCTGCTGTCGGAAATCGGCCGCCGCAACGACATCCAGGTCAGCCAGGACGAGATCAACCGCGCCCTGATCGCGGAAGCCCGCCGCTTCCCCGGCCAGGAGCGTCAGGTGTTCGAGTTCTTCAAGCAGAACCGGGAAGCGCTGGAAAACCTCCGCGCTCCGATCTTCGAGGACAAGGTCGTCGACTACATCCTGGACCAGGCCAAGGTGAGCGAGAAGCCGGTGTCCGCCGAAGAGCTGATGAAGGACCCCGACGAGGAGGCCGAGGCGGCCTGATCGTCAGAAAGGTTGTGGGGCGGCCTACCGGTCGCCCCTTTCCATTCCTATATGTAGACTGCTCAGACGACTAACCGAGCTGCGGGAGCAGGGAAGACCACCATGTACGACTTCGAACCGAAGATGAATGCTCTGGTCCCGATGGTCATCGAGCAGACCAACCGGGGCGAACGAGCGTACGATATTTACTCGCGCCTGCTGAAGGAACGGATCATCTTCTTGATCGGTGGCGTGAACGACGCCGTCGCCAGCCTGATCTGCTCGCAGCTGCTGTTCCTGGAATCGGAAAACCCGAGCAAGGACATCGCGCTCTACATCAACTCGCCGGGCGGCTACGTCTCGGCCGGCCTCGCCATCTACGACACCATGCAGTACATCCGTCCGCAGGTGTCGACGGTGTGCATGGGGCAGGCGGCCTCGATGGGCTCGCTCCTGCTCGCCGCCGGCGCGCCGGGCAAGCGCTTCTCGCTGCCGAACAGCCGGATCATGATCCACCAGCCGTCGGGCGGCGCCCAGGGCCAGGCCTCGGACATCGAGATCCAGGCCCAGGAGATCCTGAAGCTGCGTTCGCGCCTCAACGACATCTACGTCAAGCACACCGGACAGTCGCTCGACACCATCGAAGCGGCCATGGAGCGCGACAAGTTCATGTCGCCGGAGGAGGCCAAGGCCTTCGGGCTGATCGACGAGGTCGTGGAAAAGCGCCCCGGCTCGATCGGCGACGGCAACGCGGCCTGACGGGGCGCGCGAACTAATGATTGATTGCGCCGGTTCCCTGTTGTTGAATGATGGGGAACCGGTCCGATGGATCGGGTTCGAAGGATGAGCGGATGCGTTAACCTTGTCACGGGCCTTGCCCGGGACAACCTTTGAAAGGACCGGCGTCGGGGGACGCCGCAGGCGGTTGACAGGTTATACGGATCAGTCCCCCGCGAGATGACGGAGTACCGATGAGCAAGTCCAGCAGCGGCGATTCGAAGAACACGCTCTACTGCTCCTTTTGCGGCAAGAGCCAGCACGAGGTCCGCAAGCTGATTGCCGGTCCGACGGTGTTCATCTGCGATGAATGCGTCGAGCTGTGCATGGACATCATTCGCGAGGAGAACAAGACGACCCTCGTGAAGTCCCGCGACGGCGTGCCGACCCCGCGCGACATCCATGCGGTACTGGACGATTACGTGATCGGCCAGCATCACGCGAAACGGGTCCTTTCTGTTGCGGTGCACAACCACTATAAGCGGTTGGCGCACGGCACCAAGCACAACGACGTCGAACTGGCGAAGTCCAACATCCTGCTGGTCGGCCCCACGGGCTGCGGCAAGACGCTGCTCGCCCAGACGCTCGCCCGGATCATCGACGTTCCCTTCACGATGGCCGACGCCACGACCCTGACCGAAGCGGGCTATGTCGGCGAGGACGTCGAGAACATCATCCTCAAGCTGCTCCAGGCTGCCGACTACAACGTCGAGCGGGCGCAGCGCGGCATCGTCTACATCGACGAGGTCGACAAGATCAGCCGCAAGTCTGACAACCCGTCGATCACGCGCGACGTGTCGGGCGAGGGCGTGCAGCAGGCCCTGCTGAAGATCATGGAAGGCACCGTCGCCTCCGTGCCTCCGCAGGGTGGCCGCAAGCACCCGCAGCAGGAATTCCTGCAGGTCGACACCAGCAACATCCTGTTCATCTGCGGCGGCGCCTTCGCCGGGCTGGACAAGATCATCGCGCAGCGTGGCAAGGGCACCTCGATCGGCTTCGGCGCCGATGTGCGCGGCCCGGACGAGCGTTCGACCGGCGACATCCTGCGTGAGGTCGAGCCCGAGGATCTGCTGAAGTTCGGCCTGATCCCGGAATTCATCGGTCGTCTGCCGGTGGTCGCCACCCTGTCCGACCTGGACGAAACGGCTCTGGTCGAGATCCTCACCAAGCCGAAGAACGCCCTGGTCAAGCAGTACCAGCGCCTGTTCGAGATGGAGGACGTCCGTCTGGAATTTTCCGACGACGCCCTGCGCACCATCTCCCACAAGGCGATCCAGCGGAAGACCGGCGCGCGCGGCCTGCGGTCGATCATGGAGTCGATCCTCCTCGACCCGATGTTCGATCTGCCGGGCCTGTCGGGGGTGGAAAGCATCCTGGTCAACAAGGAGGTGGTCGAGGGGCGTGCCAAGCCGCTTTACGTCCACGCCGAACGCCGCGGGGAGCAGCAGGCACCGGGTGCCTGACTTTGTCACGGCCGATCAGTATCGGTTTCGGGAAAGGGCGCCTTCGGGCGCCCTTTGTCGTTTCCGGCTTTTGCAGACATCGAGGGCGCCAGCCGGGCCGCGAAGCGGTCGGACCGGCACGCGCACCGTCATACGGAATTGGGGTTCTGGCCCTTGAAGGGGGGCTATGGCTGTGCCACGTTAGAAAAAGTGCCGGTTTTTGATCCCTGTGCTCATCCCCCGAGGCGGGGTTCTTCCCAGGCCCATCCCGGGCTGACGGCGTCCCAATGAAAGAGGCCCAATCAATGTTCGAAATCCCTCGTGGTGCCCTCTATCCGGTCCTGCCGCTCCGCGACATCGTGGTATTTCCCCACATGATCGTGCCTCTTTTCGTCGGCCGTGAGAAATCCGTGCGCGCCCTGGAAGACGTGATGAAGGACGACAAGCAGATCCTTCTCGTCACCCAGAAGAACGCCGCGCAGGACGATCCGACGCCGGCCGATATCTACAGCGTCGGCACCGTTGGGACCGTGTTGCAGCTGCTGAAGCTGCCCGACGGAACGGTGAAGGTGCTCGTGGAGGGTGGCCAGCGCGCGTCCATCACGAAGTTCGCCGAGAACGAGGATTTCTTCCAGGCCCACGCCGATCTCGTCGAGGAGAAGGTCGGGGAAAGCCAGGAGCTTGAGGCGCTGGGCCGGGCTGTCGTCTCGCAGTTCGAGCAGTACATCAAGCTGAACAAGAAGATCCCGCCGGAGGTCCTGGTCTCGATCAACCAGATCGAGGAGCCGGGCAAGCTGGCGGATACGGTGGCCTCTCACCTCGCGCTGAAGATTCCGGAGAAGCAGCAGCTTCTGGAATGCGCCACGGTGTCGGAGCGGCTGGAGCGGGTTTACGCCTTCATGGAAGGCGAAATCGGCGTCCTGCAGGTGGAAAAGCGCATCCGCAACCGCGTCAAGCGGCAGATGGAGAAGACCCAGCGCGAGTACTACCTCAACGAACAGCTCAAGGCGATCCAGAAGGAACTCGGCGAGACCGAGGACGGCCGTGACGAGTCGGCCGAACTGGAAGAGAAGATCAACAAGACCCGCTTCTCCAAGGAAGCCCGCGACAAGGCCCTGGCCGAGCTGAAGAAGCTGCGCTCCATGAGCCCGATGTCGGCCGAGGCGACGGTGGTGCGCAACTATCTGGACTGGATGCTGTCCATTCCGTGGAAGAAGCGCACCAAGGTGAAGAAGGACCTGAAGCTCGCGCAGAAGATCCTCGACGCCGACCACTACGGCCTGGAGAAGGTCAAGGAACGCATCCTCGAGTATCTTGCGGTCCAGAACCGCATGAACAAGGTGAAGGGGCCGATCCTGTGCCTCGTCGGGCCGCCCGGCGTCGGCAAGACCTCGCTCGGCAAGTCGATCGCCAAGTCCACGGGTCGCAATTTTGTGCGCATGTCGCTCGGCGGCGTGCGGGACGAGGCCGAGGTCCGCGGCCATCGCCGCACCTACATCGGTTCGATGCCCGGCAAGGTCATCCAGGGCATGAAGAAGGCGAAGTCGTCCAACCCGCTGTTCCTGCTGGACGAGATCGACAAGCTCGGCGCCGATTGGCGCGGCGACCCGTCGTCGGCCCTGCTGGAGGTCCTGGACCCCGAGCAGAACGGCACCTTCAACGACCATTACCTGGAGGTCGACTACGACCTGTCGGACGTGATGTTCGTCTGCACGGCCAACACGATGCGCATGCCGCAGCCGCTGCTGGACCGTATGGAGATCATCCGGGTCGCCGGCTACACCGAAGACGAAAAGGTCGAAATCTCCAAGCGGCACCTGATCGAAAAGCAGATCGAGGCGAACGGCCTGAAGAAGGGTGAATTCGCCATCTCCGACGACGCGATGCGCGACCTCATCCGCTACTACACGCGGGAGGCCGGCGTCCGCAGCCTGGAGCGCGAGATCGCCAACCTCTGCCGCAAGGCCGTGAAGGAGATCCTGATGAAGGGCTCCGCCGGCGCCAAGGTCTCGGTCACCCGTCGGAACCTGGACAAGTACGCCGGGGTCCGCCGCTTCCACTTCGGTGAGGCGGAGTTGGAGGATCTGGTGGGCGTCACCACCGGCTTGGCCTGGACGGAAGTCGGCGGCGAGTTGCTGTCCATCGAGGCGGTCAGCCTCCCCGGAAAGGGGCGGGTGACCACCACCGGCAAGCTGGGCGACGTCATGAAGGAGTCGGTCCAGGCGGCGGAGAGCTACGTCAAGTCGCGGGCCACCGCCTTCGGCATCAAGCCGACGCTCTTCGAGAAGCGGGACATCCACGTCCACGTGCCCGAAGGCGCCACCCCGAAGGACGGCCCGTCGGCCGGCGTGGCGATGATCACCTCGATCGTCTCGGTCCTCACCGGCATCGCGGTCCGCAAGGACGTGGCGATGACCGGCGAAATCACCCTGCGCGGCCGGGTGCTCCCGATCGGGGGTCTGAAGGAGAAGTTGCTGGCCGCTCTGCGCGGCGGCCTGAAGCATGTGCTGATCCCGAAGGACAACGAGAAGGATCTCGCCGACATCCCGGACAACGTGAAGCGTGGCCTGGAAATCATCCCGGTCAGCACGGTCGACGACGTCCTGAAGCATGCCCTGGTTCGGGAACTCGAACCGATCGAGTGGAAGGAACCGGAAGCGGTCGAGCCGGCGGTCGCCAAGCCGCAGACCGACGGCGGAGGCGAGGTGCTTCGTCACTGACCGGGTCCGGCGTTTAAAGCACTCTTAAAGCGTTCCCATGCTTCGCATCGCCCGCCCGTCTGCAATTGACGGGCGGGCGATGTCGCGTTTATCGTTTGAATGCGTGAAGTCATTGGGCGGCATTGCTTCCATTTTCTTTGTGGCTTGAGAAGGGAGGAAGTAAGTGAACAAGAACGATCTGGTGGCGCACGTCGCCGACGCCGTGGGTTTGTCCAAAACCGACGCGACCAAGGCGGTCGACGCCGTGTTCGACGGCATCGCCGACTCGCTGAAAAGCGGGGAGGAGGTTCGTCTGGTCGGCTTCGGCACCTTTGCGGTCGCCGAGCGCGCGGCCAGCGAGGGCCGCAACCCGCGCACAGGCGAGAAGATCGCCATCCCCGCGTCGAAACAGCCGAAGTTCAAGCCGGGCAAGACCTTGAAGGACGGGCTGAAGTGATGACGTCTTGAACGGACAGGGCATTCCAGGCATAGTGCGCGCCGGTCAGCGCAGGCTGGCCGGCTTTTCGTTGTCTGGAACGCCAATCCGGTCAACGACGCGGCGCGGGCGATTAGCTCAGCGGTAGAGCATCTCGTTTACACCGAGAGGGTCGGGGGTTCGAAACCCTCATCGCCCACCAGCCAAATCAAGCGCTTAGCGATCAAGAGCGGCCCCGAGAGGGGCCGTTTCGCATTTTTAGGTAACAGTTAGGTAGCGGCCTATGGGCAGTCGCTTGGCGCTAAAATAACTCCCTCTCAGGCGACGCCCTATCTTCTTCTCTCCACATGGAAGCCAGCTCCATAATGGTCTGGCCTGGAATTTTCGCGAAAAACATTGGGCGATCCAAGGTAAGATAAATTCTGCCATCGGCATCTGAGTACTCAATATTCTCAGTATTTCCGTTTGTCATCAGCTCATCATTAATCTCAAAGCGCACGTATTTTACGCTTGTGCATATATAGATGTTGTAATTTTTTCCATAGACGTAATCGCGTACTATGAACTCGTTGATTAGTTTCACAAATAGCTCGCCAGCAGTATCGCCATATATGGCTCCTGCTTTTGTATTGCCTTCATGATCTCCGCAAATAGTTAGGGAATCATAAGAGATGGCTGTTCTTGTGGCATCTTTTACAGTATCCGATACGAATACGGCGAATATTAGCAGACAAAGTTGACGCTTGCTGATCGTCTCAATTCGTCTTCCCGAACTCTTTGGCAATAATCCATCATCAATCAACTGCCGGGCTATGCCGTTAATTCTTGCAGCAGGCAGGGATGTTACGGCGGAAATGTACGATACGGCCTCGGAAACTGTAGGCATCTCAATCCCCATCAATACGCATTGAACGCCACATCACGGGGCATAACATGCCACACGATTTGGTTTTCGAAAAGCAAAATCCAGCTTGACGGCGCGTGATTTTGGTTTCAGGTTTCATAAAACCACGCTTCACGCCGCGTATCGTTATGCCACAGCGTGTCGCACTGCCAGATTTGGAGGTTGAAATGAAGAGCGGCGTCCGAGTGATACGGTTTAAGGAGCTGAAGGAGCGCGTCGGGTACTCGCGCATGCATATCGACCGCCTGGAAAAGAATGGCAAGTTTCCACGTCGAATTCGTCTGGGAGAAAACTCAGTTGCCTGGGTTGAGAGCGAGGTGGACGACTGGATTTCAGCCAAGATGAATGGAAGGGGTGGGGCGACGGCTGACGTTGTGCTTGCTACTGCGGAGGCCTGACCATGACCGACAACGGCGAGCCCACCCGCATCACACCGGACGATCTGTTCGCGCTCGAGGCTTGGGCGCCCGATCACTACAAGCCGGTCTTTCACGCGATCCGGCAGGCTAACCTTTTGGCTCTGTTTGTCACCTATGGCGCCGGCCAGCCGGAACCGGGACGTGAGGTGGCCGGCCAGCCGATGCTTGCGATCCTGGGTGACGACCGCGGGACGGATGGCAGCCGGGGGCCGGGGGCGTTCCACCGCAAGACGTTGAAGTGGATCGGGCGACGGGCCGGGACGGTGTTCATCTACTCCGGCGGGGCCAATCCCGCCCACTACATGCTGGCCGTCACCCTTGCCCTGCTGCGCCCCGGAAACCCCGCCATGTTGATCGAGACGACCATGCGCCACCACGGCGATTGGCTGGCTTGGGCGGAGAAGCATGCGCCGGGGGCACTGATCATGAATATCACTCCGCCGGACGCCGGAAATGCTTGATGAACGCGGCGCCGATATGGACGCCCTCCGCCAACAGCTTCGTGATAGGACGGAAGACGTCGCGGCTGCCCTGCTGGGCAGCCCGAACCTACCGCTTTCCAGCCGCCACGATTTGCGGTTCGGGCGGCGTGGCTCCCTGTCCGTCGCAACCGCTGGGGAACGGAGGGGGCAGTGGTTTGAGCACGGCGCCGATGAAGGCGGTGACTTGTTCTCGCTGATTCAGCGGGAACTGTCGCTGGATTTCCCTGCTGCGGTGCGGTGGGCGTTGGATTTGCTGGGCGACACCAGTTGCCACACACCTCCGCCGCAGCGCTCCACAGCGCCGTCGCCCGCATGCCATGATGCGCTGGCCCCGTGGGGTTGGCGGATCTGGAACGATGCCCTTCCGGTGGCGCCCGAATGCGCCGCAGGGCGCTACCTGATCGGACGCGGATGCCACGCACTCCCTGCTGAGCAGGCTGTGCGCTGGGTCCCGTCGCTGCCTTACGGGCCGAATCAGGCATTCCCTGCGCTGCTGGCGCTGGTCACGGACGTGACGGACGCGAACCGCGCGCTGAACCTACACCGGACATGGCTTGCCCCGGACGGGAGCGGCAAAGCCCCAGTAGACCGTCCGCGCCTCCTGCTGAAGGGGCACCGCAAGGCCGGCGGCGTGATCCGCCTCACGCCCGACGACGAGGTGATGAGCGGGCTGGGCATCGGCGAAGGGCTGGAAACGTGCTTGACGGTTCTGACGGCCGGGTGGGCGCCGGTCTGGTGCTGCCTCGACGCCGGCAACGTGGGCGCTTTTCCCGTGCTGCCCGGCATCGAGTCGCTGACGATCTTCGCCGACCACGACCCCGCGGGCCGACGAGCTGCGGAGAAATGCGCTGTGCGCTGGCATGGCGCCGGCTGCGAAGCACGGATCGTCCTGCCGCCAACCGAGGGCGACGATGTAAACGATTGGGCGCGGAGCCTCGCCGATGCCGCATGACCTGCACGCGATCCGCAACGCCGCTGACGCTGCGGCAAGGTTCCGGCCAGCGGAAGCGCCACCAGCGTCGGGAAATCGCCCCGCGCCTCTGGAGCTCGTCAACCCGGTGGAACTGGATGGAATCGACATTCCGCCGCGCCGCTGGATGGTTCGGGACTGGATGCCGTGGGGCCAGACAACAGCGCTCTACGGCGATGGCGGACTCGGCAAGTCTCTCATCGCACAGATGCTCATGGCCTCCGCTGCAACCGGCCGGCAATGGCTCGGGCTCGAAGTCGAGATGTGCCGTGCGCTTGCGATCTTCTGTGAGGATGACGCTGATGAACTGCATCGCCGGCAGGCTGACATAAACGCTGCTTACGGGGTGGGGTTCGGCGACCTCACCGAGGCGCGGTGGATATCGCGCGTTGGGCACGACAACTTGCTGATGACATTCGAGGGCGACCGCGGCCAGCTCACGCCGTTCTGGGATCAGATTGCCGATGCCGCAGGCGCGTTCAACGCCCGCTTGGTCGTTCTCGATACCGCGGCCGACATGTTCGGGGGGAACGAGAACGCTCGACCGCAGGTCCGCCAGTTCGTGCAGCAGGCCTGCACCAGGCTCGCAAGGACCATCGACGGCGCCGTGCTGCTGTGTGCGCACCCGTCGGTGGCCGGCATGGCGAGCGGACGCGGCGACGGCGGCAATACAGCCTGGAACAATTCGGTTCGCGCACGCTGGTATCTGACCCGGCCCGAGGCGGCCGAGGGCGTGCCGCCGAACGAGGACCTCCGGGTGTTGAGCCGCAAGAAGGCGAACTACGGCCCGAGCGGCGATCCGATGACGCTGGAATGGCGTGAGGGCGTGTTCCGGCCAGTGCTGCCCGCGGGGAGCGATGCCGTTGACCGAATGGACCGTAGCGCGCGCGTGCGCCGGGGCAAGGAAGCCTTCCTCCGCGCGCTCGCGAAGCTGGCCGGCCAAGGGCGCAACGTTTCGCACTCAAAGCAGGCCCCCAACTACGCCGTAAAGGTGATGGTCAGCATGCCCGAGATGGCCGGGGTGGGGCGCGGAGAGATCGAGGCGGCAATGGCCGAGCTGTTTTCCGAAGGGCGGATCGTGGCGAATGCCGTGGTCGGCAAGAAGGCAAACCGGGCGCCAATCTTCGGCATTGCGACGGTTGAGAATGACGATGACGAGGACGATTAAAGCGTGTGCACCGAGGTGCACCGAGGTTGCTCGTAACTCGTTGATTTCGTTGCACCTTGAGGCTTGCACCAAGGTTGCACCAGTGTCCGCTAACCCATTGATTTCATTACACCGAGGTGCACCCACACCTGTCCCCCCCATTCCCCCCTACGCTTCGCGCCGCCTTTGGCTGGTCGGCGCGGGCGTAGGTAAAGGCGAGCT
>NZ_WHOR01000070.1:0-22880 GCF_013340925.1 Azospirillum formosense | reverse complement strand
GGCTGGGCCTGCGTCGTGGCCGCGGCACCGTCAGGATGATGGGCGTTGTGGTCCTGGTCTGAGGTGGTCTGGGCCTGGGCGACCGACATCATGGCGGTCAGCGCGAGTGCCGGGAGCATCTTGCGGGTGAGAGACGACATGGCGTCCTCCATCTGAACATCTGGTTCGAGCCATCCCGGACGGACTCCACGCGGGAGCGCCGGGGACGCAAAAGCCAAGCGCACGAGGGCCGGGACCGGCGGCCTTCCCCGAGCCGAGGCTCAGGTCGGGCGCGGGCGGACTCGTGGCGTCAGATGGTCAGAGCGGGGGGCGGAAAGCCGGGGCGATGCCGATGCCGTCCGGCGTGGCCAGGGCAGGCAGGTGCTGGGTCGCGTTCAGGCGCGGAATGAACGCCTCGACCATCGCAGCGGGGAGGCCTCCGTGCATGGTGACGCACTGAGCGACGCTGCAGCAGGCCCCTTCGTCGAGCAGGCCACGGTCCCCACACGGAGCCTCCTCGTGCTCGTGGTCGCCGATCGCGGCGATGGCGTCGCCATGGTCGTCGACCAGAGCATGCTCGTGAGGAGTCCGGGACGCGTGGTGAGGCCCCAGGTTGGCGTGGCTCGGCGCGGCATAGACGAGCAGCGTGGCCAGCATCAGCAGGCTCACCACCACCCTCCTCACCGACGACCGCGTCGCACGCCACATGGCGTTTGCCTCATCTTGCGGGAACCGTGCGGCACCCCAGTGCCCACCGCACCCTTATGGAAACCTACGACCGTTCCCTGGCCCCTGCAACAACAGATGGCTTCGGCAACGATCCCCACCAGGCGTCGGAGAAGGAGTGCATCGGAATGTCCCCCGCACCTTCGACCGGGCCGGAGATGCATCACAGGAAGAACCCTGCGCCTTCCAGCCGCTGGAAGGTCAAGGACAAAGTCGAACACGTCTCCTGTCCGGTCACCGGCGCCGCCCTGCCGCAGGTGCAAGGCTCCACCGCCCGGTGACGTTTCACCCATGGCGTCTCCATAACCGGACCGTGACACGGGCGCCGGCACGGGCGCCGGGTTGATGCCGATCAATTCCCGGACCGATGATAAGGGGCTACGCTTGGCATGGCCTGGGAGGTCCCAGGTCGTTGGTGACGATGGCAGACATGACGCGGTTGGGCCACATCTTCGCCGTTCTGGCGTTCGCCTTCGCGCTCCTGGTGGGCGCGGCGGGCGGAGCCATGGCGCATGTGGAGGCGCATGGCAGCCCGATCGACCACAGTTCCCACCACGCGCCATCGCCTTCGACCCCGTCGCATGGCGACTCCCACAAGGCCGCCCTCGTGGTCGTGGCTCCGTGTTGCCCGGCGGCCGAAGCCCCGGCGGACCATGTCGTCGCCGTCGCGGTGACGACGGTGGAGACGTCCTGGCACCCGCGGCCCGACTACGCCCCGAACGCACGGGACATCGCGCCGGACACGCCCCCTCCGAAGACCGTCCTCTGACCGGTCGAGCGCCCTGACGCCGTCTGCGTCGGACGCCCGGCCCCGCGCCACCCGACCGGTGGCGTTCGCGAGCGATTCCGACCACGCGACCAGAGGACTCTCACGATGTCTGAGAGGCATTTCACGACCCGTCGCGGCTTCATCGCCGAACTGGGCTTCGGCGCCGTCTCCCTGTACGGCGCCTGGGCGGCCTACGGAGCCGCCCCGCTTCCCTTCGGCGGCAAGACGGCCGCTGCCCCCGAACCCGACGCTCACCGCGGTGGTCATGGCGGCCATGGTGCCGTCGAAGCACCCGCCGAGGCCGATGGCCACGGTGGTCACGGGGCTTCGGCGGGCATGGCGCCCGAGGAGTTCCGCTTCGAGCACGACTACTTCATCCAGCGGTACACGCAGGAGGACGGCAGCGTAAACCCGCACGTCAGCGAGGACACGCACAGCCACGCCGCCGAGGGGCACGATCACGGCCATGACGCCGGAGGCGAGCCGGTGGACGTCTACCTGATGGCCCGGAAGTTCGCCTACAGCCCGGACGTGCTGCGGCTGAAGGCCGGGCAGGCGTACCGGTTCCGCATGATGGCGGATGACATCACGCACGGCGCGTCGATCCAGCTGGGAGCCGCCAGCCGGATCATCCGCCTGCGCCCGAACACGGTCACCGAGCAGGTCATCACCTTCACCAGGCCGGGCGAGTACCTCGTGTACTGCACCGTCTACTGCGGCCAGGCGCACGACGCCATGCAGGGCCGCATCGTCGTCGCGTGACCCGGGGAGGACCCACCATGGATACCATCTCAACGAACGTCGCCCCGGTCGGCTCCAAGCCCACCCTGGTGGCGCGCATCAAAGCCCTGCCGACGCCCGACAAGGCGCTCCTCAAGCTGCTGTTCGGCGCCGCCCTGCTGGCGCTGGTGCTGGGCTTGCTCGGAGGCTTTGTGACCGCACTGGCCCGTGCCGGTGCGCTGACCTTCTTCCCGGACGACGCCTACCGCCTGCTCACCCTGCACGGCGTGTCGGTGTTCTTCTACTGGCTGTACCTGATCCAAGCGGCCCTCCTGCTCGTGCTCGCCGCTACCGAGAACGGACGCGGGCTGGCGTTGCGCCCGTTCGCCTGGGTGGGTGCTGCGCTGATGCTGGCGGGCTTCGGTGTCAGCGAATGGATCTCCTACACCGGCACGCCGCTGCTCTACGACGGCAGCCCGGAGCTCGCCGCGGACGATCCGCGCTCGGCCGGGTTCTTCGCGCTGGGCTACCTGCTGCTCTCCGGCGGCCTGGTCGCCTCGGCGGTCAGCGGCATCGCGACGGTGCTCCAGCCCCGGCTGTGTGGCGAGGCGGACGCGTTCACCTCCATCGGCTTCGCGCTGTTCGCCTGGGCGGGATTCCTGGTGGTCGGCGCCATCGCGGCGGCGAACGCCTTCCTGCCGGGCGCGCTGTGGTCGCTGGGCGCCGGGCCGTTCCCGGCCGACCACGGCACCGAGTGGCACATCCTGTTCCACAACCTGCACTACCTGCCGCTGATGGCGACCGTGCTGGTGTGGTACGTGCTGACCGAGCACCTGACCGGCGTGACGTCCATCCACGGCGCCAGGATGTCGAAGATCGTCTTCGCGGCGTATCTGGTGTTCGTGCCGCCGACCAGCCTCTACCACATGTTTCTGGAGCCGAACCTGTCCGAAGGCGTGCGGGTCGTCGGCTCGCTGCTGTCGCTGTTCGTCTCGGTCCCGACGCTGGCGGCCTTCGCCATCATCGTCTCCTCGCTGGAGGCCAGCGCCCGGGCGCGTGGCGCAACCGGCTTCTTCGGCTGGATGCGCGGGCTGCCGTGGGACAACCCGGCCATGACGAACATGGGCTGGGCGGTGGTGAACATGATGGTCGGCATCACCTTCGCCTTCGTCCTGATCCAGGGCGAACTGGCGCCGATGCTGTCGGACACCTTCTTCGTGCCCGGCTACTTCCACTTCTTCGCGGTCGGCGTGCTGACCCAGACCTTCCTGGCCGCCATGATGGTGATGCTCCCGGCACTCGGCGGCGGCACGCTGTGGCGCCCGGCGGTGCTGAAGCGCATGCCCCTGCTGGTGACGATCGGTCTGCTCATCTTCGGCGCCGCGGGCATCACGGCCGGGTTCATGGGCGTGCCGCGCCGGGTGTTCGACGTGAGCTACGGCGGCATGGCCCCCGCGGCGTGGCCGGTGCTGATGGCCCTGGTCGGCGTCGGCGCCGCGGTCTTCGCCGTGGCCATCTCGGTCACCGTGTACGGCGTCGTGCGCACGCTGCTGTCGCGGCGCGCGACGGCAGAACAGGCTCCCGTGGTCGATTGGCAGGCCGGGGCGCGCGGCGTCGGCGCCGCGCCCGCGTGGACCGGGCCGGTGTCGGTCGCCGCGCTGGTCGCCGCCATGTACGTCTTCACCATCGTCGCGTTCCAGCTGATCCAATCCCTGCCGATCATCGCCATCGGCGGCGGGCATGGGCACTGAATGTGGGAGAAAAGCCATGAAGAACGACGAACTCTGGCTGACCCTGGCCATCGTCACGGTGTGGGCGGGGTTGGCCGCCGTCTACGCCTTCGTCCCCAGCCTCGGGATGCCCGGCTACGTCCGGGTCTGGGGTGGCGGCGCCATCGTGTTCCTGGTGCTCGCCGGGATGCTGTTCGCCGTCGGCCGCAAGGCGCGTAGGGGCTGAGCCGCTGCGCACGACGCCGCGGGGGTGAGGGCATTGCCCAGCCCCCGTGGCGCCCGATGTCACTTCTTGATGCCGAGGATGCTCTCGGCCTGGGCGAGCGTCGCCTCCGACTCGGCATGCTTCCCCTGCTTGTGGAGCGCCTCGCCGTCGGCGCGGAGCTTCTTGACCTCGGCCAGTTTTGCGGCGTCCAGCTTTGGATTGGCCGCGAGCGCCTGGTCGATGGCGGCCATGTGCCTGGGACAGCTGTTGGCGAGCGCCGGGCCGGTGAGGGCGACGGCGACGATGGTAGCCAAGACGATGTTCCTCAACATGCTTCTCCTCCCGTTTTGCGGCACGCGAGAGCGCGGGCCTTTTGATGGACGTCGTAACAGCGCCGGGTATTACAGCACCTGCGACCGCGGTTAACGACTGGGCAACGGTATAAAGGCATCCAGGATGTCATTCCGCCGTTGTCCACTCCCAGGATGGTGCCTTGAAGCTGGTTCGCGACGCGAGGGCATTGAAGCTGAAGGCAATCGCTTCGAACTGCCATGACGGGGTTCAACTCCTTCGGTGAGGACGGCCGCGTCAGCACGGTCCTTCTCCACCTTCAGCATGCGTCCGAGATGCTTTTGAAGGCGGCCGATTCCACATGAGCGCCACGGACTTGGCGGCGAAGAGCGGGCTGACGCGGCCGAAGGCCGCCGCGGTCCGGCATCCCGGCGAGGCCCGGAAGGTCTTCGAGACGCTCTTTCGGAGGTTGCAGGCCGAAGGATGACGGGAAGGCGCACGGCAGCGCATGGAGACTGCTTGTAAATTAGTATTGTCTAATAAAATGGAGTGGGCGTATGTAGCTGTCGACGAATAGCGATGCGGCCAAACGCCGCACGACGTGCAACGAAACGACAAAAGAGACTCACAGGAAGGGAAGAGACGCCCCATGAAGACCATCAACACGCTGGCCTGTGCGCTCGCGGCCCTGGCCGTCGGCACGACCACCCTCGCCGTGTCGCACGCGGCGGACCCGCAAAGGATCGACCTGACCCAATGGACGCCGCCGGACATTGCGACGGTGAAGGACGACGACCTTGGCAAGCTCGTCAAGTACGGCCACGCGCTGACGATCGAAACCCACAAGCATCTCGGCCCGGAGGCGGCCGACCCGGCCAAGCGGTACGCCGGGAACAACCTGGCCTGCCAAAGCTGCCACCTGAACGCCGGAACGCAGCCCTACTCGATGCCGTGGACCGGTGTGCATGCGGTCTTCCCGCAGTACCGCGCCCGCGAGGACGCGATCAGCACCATCGAGGAGCGCGTCAACGGCTGCATGGAGCGCAGCATGAACGGCAAGGCGCTGCCGCTGGAGAGCACCGAGATGAAGGCGTTCGTCGCCTACATGAAGTGGCTGTCCACCGGCATCCCGGTCGGCGCGAAGATCGAGGGGTCGGGCACTCGGCCGATCAAGGAACCGGCCCGCGCCGCCAACCCGGAACGCGGCAAGCAGGTCTACGCCGAGGTCTGCGCCGCCTGCCACGGCGAGGACGGCCAGGGCGTGCGCAAGGGCCAGGTCGGCGACGGCGAGGGCTATCAGTTCCCACCGCTGTGGGGGGCGGACAGCTACAACGACGGCGCGGGGATGTACCGCCAACTGACCGCGTCGGCCTTCGTCCACAACAACATGCCGCTGGGCACGACCCACGAGGCGCCGGTCGTGTCGGACGAGGACGCCTACGACGTCATCGCCTTCGTGAACAGCCAGCCGCGTCCCCACAAGGCCAACCTCGACAAGGACTTCCCGAACCGCCTGCGCAAGCCGGTCGACATGCCGTTCCCGCCGTTCGCGGACGGCCTCCCGGCCGAGCAGCACAAGTACGGCCCCTACGATCCGATCCGGGCCAAGCTGAAGGAGTTGCAGCGGGCGACGCAGTAAACGGTCAGGCGTCCCCTTGGCGGAGGAGCCTGCGGGCTTCTCCGCCACTCCTGTCAGCCGCCAGAGTGAACCTCGCGTTCGACGCGCGTCAGCAGGTCGGTGAAGAAGGTCACGTCCTCCGGCGTCAGGCCCAGCTTGGCGTGGCGGGGCAGGAACTCGGCCACGGGGCGGCCGCTCTCCCGCCCGTGCAGCACGCCGTCGCGGGCCACCAGCGATTCCCGAGCCAGATCAGCGGCGGACTCGTGGCAACGGCCGCACCGTTCCTTGAAGCGCGGTCCCGTGCTGGCTTGGGCGAGCAGCATCTCGTACATCGGCCGCACGAGGTTCTGCGGCAGGTGATGGTGTTGCAGGAAGACGATCAGGTCGTCCGTGTGATGGCGGCCCTGGAGCTTGCCGTCCTTCACGGTGAGGAACCGCTGGGCGAAGGCCCCGGCGTGGGGGTGGCAGTCCCCGCAGGTCTGCTCCCAGAACTGGTGCAGGTCGGTCGCCTTGCCCGGCGATGTCGCAAGGAGCAACGGAACCAGGAACGGCAGCGCAAAGACGGTTCTCATGCCGCGTCTCTTCGAGAAGCAAGGAATCAACCGACCGCGGGCAGCATGGCACGTTTCCTCATCGGATAGTACCCCCTCCCTACGTAAATCACGGCGGCCCGCGCCAGCTGCAGCCGTCTTTCACCGCACGACGGCGGTGGCCACCGGGTGGCCCCTGGACGCCGCGCCGCTCTCCCTGCGCAGCGCGATCACCGCGCTGCACGCTTGTCCACCACTCCGGGAATGTCCTGAACAGGCCGCGGGAACCTGCCCTTGAGGGCGTCCACCCCTTCCTGGGGGCGGGCCGCGGGCACGAGATCCTGTCGGGCACGACGGCGTTCCGCGGTCGACATGTTCATCTGGCGATCGCGGGCCTCGACCAGCCCAGGCTGAGCCTCGCCGTCACGGTTGAACGACCAGGCCAGCATGGGAGGCCCATAGGGCATCCGGTCACCCGGTTGCGTGCCCTTCTCGGACTGCCATGTGTGCCAAGTCTTGCCATAGCTGTTCATCTTGCTCTTATTAGGAAGGTCTGATGCGTTCCCGGAGGTTGTGGTCCGACATGTCGACCGGACAGACCACCGCGTGGCGGCGCTGCCTCCACTCACACGCGACGGCCGCCGCGGTGACGGCGGCCCCGACCACGGCCAAATGAAGGCGGTACGGCTCGACGTGGGCGAGCAGCAGGTCCGCCCCGAAGACCAGCAGCAGGAGCTTGTTGCAGGTCGGGCAGGCGATCCCGAGGAACCAGAGAACGCTGCCCAGTCCGGCGCCACGGGGCGGACACATCGGCCGCCGGATGGCGACGTAGATTCCGACCAGCACCGCCTGGACGGCGAGCAGCCAGACTTCGAACCCCTGGGTCGGCGTCATGCGGACGAACACGGGGTTCGGCCACACGGCGGTGACAGTTCCCAGCACCAGGAAGATCAAGATCGCCGCGGCGGCCCCTCGCAGGCCACGAGGCGGGCTCATCGATTTGTCGGCGAGACTCATGACGGACGCTCCACGCTGGTTCAGCCCTGCTTGTCGTCGCGCTTCCTGGCGCGGACGTCGGCGACGATCTCCTTCATCGCCTTCAGGTCTAGGCCGCCGGGAATGAGGTAGCTGCCGATGACGAAGCCCGGAGTGCCCTGGAGTTTCAGCATGGCCGCCTGCGCGGATGCCTGCTTGAAGGCTTGGTCCACCTGAGCGTCGCGCTCCTTCAGGTCCCGCTCGGCCCGCGCCAGGTCGAGACCGGCCTCGCTGGCCGCCTTGCCGATCTTCTCCTCGTCGAGGCGACCGGGAATGTTCATGAGGGCGTGATGGACCTGTTCGTAGCGGTCCTGCCAGCGCGCGGCGAGCGCGATCCTGGCGGCGTGGATCGACGGTGCGCCGAACACCGGCCAGTGCTTGTGGATCACCCGGACGTTCTTGTCCTCGGCGACCAGCTGCTCGAGGAAGGGGTGGACCTTGCGGCACACCGGGCACTGGTAGTCGAAAAACTCGATCACCGTCACGTCGCCCTGCGGGTTGCCCACGACCATCGCGCTGGGACCGCGGGTCAGGGCGTCCGGGCCGAGCTCCGCCACCAGGGGCGGGGCCGCCGTGGCCGCGGCGGAGGTCGGGGCGACGAAGGACTGGACGGCGACGGCCCCGGCGCCGAACGCGGCGGCGGAGACGGTGACGGTGAGAAGGGTCGTGACGAGGCGGGAGGTCATGATGGGGCTCTTGGCTCCGTGATGCGAATGGGCGGGCCGCCGCTCGGGACGCCCGGCGGCGGCGGTCGGGATGCTGGGGAGCGTCGCGCTCGGACGTTCCGGCTGGCCAAGCGCGGCGTGGGGCGTGGTGTCTGAGAGACTTGTGGGGGACGCCGCGGTTATCCGGCTGTCCGGGCCTTCCGGACGGCGTCCAGTACGGCGCCTTCGGACAGCACCTCGGGCAGGACGATGCCGTGCGGCGCGCCCGGCCCGTAGACCGCGTTGAACGGGATGCCGTAGCGGTCGTGCTGGCCGAGGTAGGCGGCGATGGCCGGGTCGGGGCTGGTCCAGTCCGCCCGCATGGCGACGACGCCGTCACGCGACAGCGTACCGGCCACCGGCTCGCGATCGATCACCAGCTTCTTGTTGACGATGCAGGTGACGCACCAGTCCGCCGTCACGTCGACGAAGACGGTCTGGCCCTGCGCGACCAGCCGGGCGATCTCCGCCTGCTCGAACCGCTGCCACCGTGCCGCCTCCGCCGCCGGAGTCGCGCGGTCGAGGGCGGCGGGGATGGCGACCGCCGTGGCGAGCGCGACCAGGGCCACCGGCCCGGCCACGAGACTAACGGCGCCGAAGCCCCGGGTGGCCAGGGCAAGGGCGCCGACGGCCAGCAGGGTGGCCGCGACGACGCTGGCGGCCGCGCCGATCGACGTCTGCGCGGCGAGGACCGTCACCAGCCAGATTGCTGTGGCCGCAAGGGCAGCCGCGAGCAGGTGCCGGAGCGTGCCCATCCAGCGCCCCGGCCGGGGCAGCAGCGCGACCGCGCCCGGAAACAGGGCCACGAGCAGGTACGGGGCGGCCAGGCCGACGCCGAGCGCGCCGAATACGGCGAGGATCTCCAGCGGGCCGCGGGCCAGCGCGAAGCCGACCGCGGTGCCGAGGAACGGCGCCGAGCAGGGCGTCGCCAGCAGGGTGGCGAAGGCGCCCATGGCGAAGTGCCCGGCGGGGCCGTCGCCCCCGACGGTGCCGAGGGTGGTGGACAGAGAGGACGGCAGCCGGATCTCGAAGACGCCCGCCATGCTCGCCGCGAAGGCGACGAGGACGCCCACCATGACGGCGAGAAAGACGGGCTGCTGGAACTGCATGCCCCAGCCGACGATGCCGCCCGCCCCCTTGAGGGCCGCCAAGGTGCCCGCCAGGACGAGCATGGCGGCGATGGCGCCGGAGGCGGTCGCCAGGAAGCCCAACCGCACGCGGCGGCGCTCCTGACCTTGCTGGCCGATCATCGACATCAGCTTGAGGGAGAGCACCGGCAGGACGCAGGGCATCAGGTTGAGAACAAGGCCGCCCAGCAGGGCCACCGCCAGGAACGGCAGGAGGTCGTTGAGCCGGTCGCCCGTCAAGGGCGCCTCCGACGACACGGTGACCCCGGCCTCGACGGCCCGGCCGCCGTCGACGACCGTGACGGTGAGGGGCCTGTCGGCCATGCCGACGACATCGGGCCCGGCGACGACGGGCAGCGTGAGCAGGGCGGTGCGTCCGCCGTCCTCGCGCGCGACCTCCGGCGTGGCGAACGCCCAGTCGCCCCCCTCGACGAAGGCGTCGGGAGCCGCCAGCGGCGCCGTGGCGGACGCCACGCGGAGGACGAGCGCCCCGCGAACGGGGTCGGTCCAGGCGCCCTCGACGGTGACGCCGGACGAGTTCCCATCGCCGGGAACCTGGGCGTCGAACCGTGCGATCAGGTTGCCCGCGGCCGCGTCGGGTGTGGCGGGACCAGCGGGCAGGTCGAGGCCGACCTGGTGCGCGGCCGGGACGCAGACCTCGCTGCACACCAGTAGGTCGACCTTGCCGCGCAGCGAGACGGGCTCGCCCGGGCGCTCGACGGTCACCTCGAGGGGGAGGACGACCTCGCCGGTGTAGCCCAGGGTCTCGATGCCGAAGGTCGAGAAGCGCTGCGGCGCGGGCCAGCGGACCGCGACGGACGCAACGTTGGTGGAGCCCGACCAGTCCATTCGGGGCGGCATGCCCGCGTCTCCGGGCGAGCGCCAGTAGGTTTTCCAGCCGTCGTCCAGGACGATGCGGAGCCCCGCCGGGATGGTCTGTGACTGACCGGCGGCATCGACGGCGGCGAGGACCTGCACCGTCGAGGTCTCGGCCGGTGATTGGGGACCGGCCATTGCGGAGACGGAGACGGGGGCCAGCACGGTGAACAGGAGGGCCGCCGGGAGGGCGCGCAACAAACGGCTGGTCGCAGCCTTGGAGGCACCGCCGAACACGGCGGCGAGCGGCGCCAGCGAAGGGCGCCGGGTGACAGTGATCGACATCGCGTTGTCCGTCCGCTGAGGGAACAGGGCCGTGCGCTCCGGAGTGGAGCGGCAAGCCTGCTGGGGATCGGCCACGGACGGTCGGAGGCGGACAATGCCCGGCGCAGCGACGGCCCTGTGGCGGTTCAGGCGGACAGGCGCGGAGGCGGCAGGTCGGGGAGCGTGGTGATGCCGCGCGACGGATCGTCGATGGCACGCGCGTGGCTGTCAGCACCAGCTGCCGGAGGGGGTGGAACAGTGGACGCGGCATTGGGAAGGGCGCCGCACACCGTGAGGCATGGAACGGCGGTCGGGCACCGTGCCGTCCCGGTCGTCGATGCGTCGCGTCCGTTGCAGGGCCGGTCGGTGCCGTCAGCGGCGGTCAGGACCGTCGGAACGACCGCCTCCCGTTTCTCGGCGGAAACGGCGTCAGAGAAAGCTGGCTGGAACGATCGGACGGTGTCCACGGGGGCGAGCGCCCTGGTCCAGCCGGGACCGGCGAACGCGACCAGCGTGGCCAGCACGAGCAGTGCCGTCACCAGTGCCCGGATCATGTTCGCCCTGTGTGGCACGCGCATCCTCTCGTCATCCCGCATCGAAGCTACGGTCGGCGGAGGCTTGGCGCAACCCGCATTCCGCTCACAGACCCGTGAGGGGGGGCTCGGAACTCCGATCGCCGTAGCCTGTTCCCCTGCCAGCCGATGCGCATTAGACATTACTATAGTCTAATGGAATGTCGCCATCGAATAGACGGGCGTTTGCATAAGCCCATGAATCCTTGGCCGACATCATACGGAGGAGCGCAATGACCCATCACCTTTCAAAGTCCAGGAGACGCTGCTGACGTCTTGAGCCGCCTTGAAGCGTAAAGGGCCTGCGGGCGGAAAACCTCCAGGGACACGACGGCATGAGCCTGTATCAGCATCACATACTGCCGCGGCTCACCGACTGGGTCATGGGGCAGGCAGTGCTCAGCGATTTCCGCTCCCGCGTCGTCGGCGGTGCGCGGGGGCGCGTTCTCGAAATCGGGATCGGGTCCGGGCGCAACCTCCCGTTCTACGGGGGAGCGGCCACGGAGGTCGTCGGCGTGGACTCCTCACCGGAGTTGCTGGCCCTCGCTCGGCGAGCGGCGGCCGTGACACCCCACCCTGTGAAACTGATGGAGCAAACGGCGGAGCAACTGCCGTTTTCCGACAGCAGCTTCGACACGGCGGTGGTGACATGGTCGCTGTGCAGCATACCCGATCCGGTCGCGGCGCTGCGGGAGGCCCGCCGGGTGCTCAGGCCGGGTGGACAGTTGCGTTTCGTCGAGCACGGCCTCGCGCCTGACCCCGGCGTCCGCCGCTGGCAGCACCGCCTGACACCGGTGTGGTCGAGGTGTGCGGGAGGCTGTCATCTGGATCGAAAGATGGACGACCTCATTCATGCGGCCGGGTTCCACATCACGGACCTGAAGGCGGGTTACGTCCCCGGCATCAGGCTCCTGGGCTTCATGTACGAGGGCTGCGCACGCGATCGAAGCGGATGAGGCATGCGTGCCGGACATCAAAAAGGCGTCCACAGGACCATTGACCTTCCAACGACTGGAAGGTGGAGGCTGCCTCCAGAGACGAACCGGAGCGGTCCGGAAGGACCCCGTCGAGGAGGATACCGATGCTGCAATTCACCGTTCCCGGCATGACGTGCGGCGGATGCGCCAACGCCGTCCGCAAGGCCCTGACCGCCGTCCCCGGCATCACGGCCATCCAGGCTGACCCGCCCAACCGCCGCCTCGCCGTCGACGGCGACGTCGGCGCCGACCTGATCATCCGCACGCTGGCCGACGCGGGCTACGACGCCTCGCCGATCGCCTGAGGAGACGCACCATGGTGACGAAGAAGAACGCCCTCCTGGGTAGCGCCCTGGCTCTGGTCCTGACTCTCTCCGCAGCATCGGCGGCCATGGCCGACGGCGGTGGCGGCGGAGCTTGGCACGAGACCGCCGTCTACGAACTCGCTCTGGTCTCGGGCGACGTCGCCGACACCGCAGCCGTGAAGGGCGACCTCGACTACGTGACCGGCATGCGCGAGCACCACGCGGGCGCGCTGACGATGTCCGAGGAGTACCTGGCCAAGGGCCGGAACCCGGTGCTGCGGCGCATGGCGGGGGCCATCATCGCCAACCAGGAGTACGAGATCGCCGTGCTCGACGAGGTGAAGCGCCAGGTCGAGCAGCCGCCGACGGTGCTGGCCGACTTCGGTTCGACCAAGCTCGTCCGGCGGCCGGTGGCCACCGAGGGGCTGGAGCACCGCCTGTCCTACATCAAGGCGCCGCCGCCGACGGCGCTCGACCTCTGGACGGCATTCGGCGCGGTCGACGAGTACGACGTCCGCTGGGCCAAGGCGATGATCGCACACCACCAGGGCGCGCTCGACATGGCGCGGGACTACAACGCCGACCCGAACGGCGAGAACAGCTTCCTGCGCAGCATGAACTACGACATCGTCCAGGACCAGACCTACGAGATCGGGCTCCTGGAGAGCGTCGTCGACCGCTACCCCGGCGATGCCAGCGCCATCAAGCTGGACCCATCCATGGTCCACGGCATGTCCATGCACGGCGGGCACGGCACGATGGACCACGGCGCCATGGGTCATGACCAGATGGATCACGGACCCACGGGCCACCGACAAATGGGCCATAAGGGAATGGGCCACTGATCCGGTATGGGATGTCCGGCGACGATCATGCTGCAGCGCTTCTTGCCACCGCTCTCCTGCCCACGGGTCGCCGCTCTTGCATCGGGGAAGGAGGGAGGAGAGCGTGCCCCATGTTGCCGTGGACACCTCGTCCAGCCTGACGCGCGCTATTTTCTTCGCATGACCTGCACAGGCCAGGCTTGACGGGGGATGCCCGCCAACCGAGATTCCACGGTGAGTACCCGTCGTGATCCAGGAGCAGCCATGGCCTCCCAGCGCCGACATTTCCTGCGTGCCCTTGCCGCGGTCGCGGTCGGCGGTGGTGCGGCGACCCTGTCCGGTCCCGCCGCGGCATTCCGCGTGATTCCGAACGACGATCTGAAGGGTGTGCTGGACGAGGGCTGCGGCGCCACCGCCTATCATCGCCGGATGATCGACGAAGCGGTTCAGGCGGCCGGCGTCTCGCTGACGGAGGAGCAGCGCAACACGCTCCTGTCCCAGATTTCCTGCCCGACCTGCCGCTGTCCGCTCAACCAAATCGACAATCCCGCGGCCGGCCTGCGCTTTTAATGGGCCTGCGGGGCTTTTCACGACGCCGGGCGCGCCCGGCAACCAGGTCCTTCAGCCCGCGCGGGATGCGCGTGCGGTCGCCCCAGCGCACGACGAGCCCGGCGGCACGGCATTCCGCCGCCAGTTCCCGGCCATTCTCGTAGCGGTGCTGGTCGAGCAGCGGCCAGCCGTCCAGCCCGCGGTAATCGAACGGGCGCCCGTCAAGGAAGTCCCGGAACCCGTCGAAGAAGCGGGGGTGCAGGACCACCGGCCTGGCCTCCCGCCAGGAGCGCGCGCCGTAGAAGCGGTTGTTGGTCACCCCGCTCATTGAAGCGATCCCGGACTGGCGCCCGGCGAGGTGTCCAGAACGGCCCGGCCCAACCGGTCGAGCAGAGCCGCCGTCGCGTTTGGGCCATGCAGTGCGGCGAGCCGGTCCACCGATTCCACCATCATCGCCCAGGCGACCAACCGGTCCGGCACGCCCTCGCGCCGTCCTTCGGCCCACAGCGAGCGCACGAGGTCCAGCGCCGACTCGAAGCCCGCCGGACCCTCCGGAGCATCCACATCCTCGAACATCATCCCCCCGTTGCCGCGCTTTGCCAAACAGCTCCAGGTCTATGTAACGTTATATCATAACATTGCAAAGGCGAAAGGATGCCCGCCGGCCAGACCTTGCGGCCCCGTCATGGGGGGCCGCAAGGTTTGGCGGAAGGAGGGATCAGCGCGGGGCGGTGGCGCGGTTCCAGTTGGTGGCGTCCGCCGGATTGCCGGGCATGGGGGCAAGGGCCGGAGCCATCGCGGCGGGCGTGGCGAACAGGGCGTCGAACTCGTCCGCGGTCATGCCGGTGAGGACGAGCGCCTGCCGCTCTTCCGAATAGCGCAGCTGTCCGGATTCCAACGTCACGTGGCGCTTCACCGGATGGACCGGCGCGCCGCTCGCCACCACGAGCTGGACCGGCTCGCGCGCCGGGGTGAGGACGACATCCTCCACCGCACCCAGGATGCGGTTCTCGGGAATGGACTGCACCGTCAGCCCGACCAGTTCCAGGGGCGACATCTGCGCCATCGGCCGTTGCGTGGCGCCGGTCTCCGCGCAGGCGCCGAGCGCCGCCAGGGCGCAGACGGCGAGCAGCCGGGTGGCGGGGCGGGGGGTGAGGCGTCGATGGTTCATGCGGGGCTCCTCCGTCGCGTGGGCAAGGCTATAACGCGGCAGCGGAGCGGAGGGGCATCGGACCGGAACGGAAAAGGGCGCGGCCAGCCTTGGCCACGCCCCTTGCGTCATCACGCCCCCATGCCCGCGGTACTTCCTTCAGGTGAGTTTACCGGTCAGGTGAAGACATAGTCGCGACCGGACACCAGCCCGACGGTATCCACGGTCAGCGACGAGCCGTCCCGGAACCCGAAGGCCATGCTGGTGGCGGTGGTGGAGACGGTCAGGTCGGCGGCGGAGAAGCCGCGGAACTCAAGGCGGTCGATCCCGGCTTCGAAATAGCTGATGTCGTCGGTGCCGAAGCCGCCCGGCGCCACGTCGAAGCGGAAGATGTCCGTCGCGCCGTCGCGGTAGCTGACCATATGGTCGTTGCCGGCGCCGGGCAGGAAGATGTCGGAGCCGTCGTCGCGCAGCGTGTCGATCAGCCAGTCGTCGCCGGTTCCGCCGACCAGCGTGTCGTCGCCGCGCCCGCCCTTCACCGTGTCGTTGCCCGATCCGCCGTCCAGCCAGTCGTTGCCGGCCCCGCCGAACAACTGGTCGTTGCCCTGGCGCCCGTGCATGTGGTCGTTGCCGGGATCGCCGGCGTAGGGATCGCCCAGCCAGTCATTCCCTAGTCCACCATCCAGCGTGTCGTTGCCGAGACCTCCGGAGAGTGAATCATTTCCTCCATTGCCATAGACCGTGTCAGCGGAATCGGTGCCGAGATAGCGTTCGGCGGCGTTGGTGCCCGAAAACCTGGCCATGGTTGCCTCTCCTCAATGATTAATAAATGGTTAACATCAAGGCGGAGGCAGAGAAAGGTAAAAAAACACTTAACGCACCAATGCCAAACTTTGCCACGGCTCCTTGAGTGTTGTTGCTCATGTGTTTCGGTGTTGTTTCCAGATTCGAATCTTCGATTTCCGAAGGGTCGGTCATTGGATAAGGAAAAGGCCGGCGCTTTGCGGCGCCGGCCTTTCCTGGAACTGCCTTTTGCGAACAAACGCCGTGTCCGACGCCTTACGCCTGGGTCGGCGACGGCATACCGGGAATCGGCTGGTCCGCCGGCGGCGGCATTTCCGGAGGAGTGTCTGGATTCTCGGGAACCGGGTAGGGGTCCGGCGTGGTCGGACGGTCCGGCTGCGGGGGGTTCGGGTTGCTCGGCGGCACCTCGGTCGGGTGTCCTGGGGTGGGGCGCTCCGGATTCATGGGATCGCTCATGCGGGCGTCTCTCTCGTGGTTGAAAAACGGGGTGGGGCGCGTCACTCGGCGGCGCGTTCGACGGCCCGGCCGCCGGCCTGGACATCCTGCCCGGCCCCTTCGATCGTGTTGCAGCCGACAAGCAGCGCGGCGAAGGTCAGGACGAAGCTGGCGAGGGCAATCTGGCGGACGGGGAACGGCATGGAGCGGCTCATGATCCCGAACTCCTCAGTGGATGCTGTTGCCTCGTCAACGCGCCGCCGCGGGCGTTGGTTCCGGCCCATTCGGCGGATTTGCAACAGGGCGGAAGGACAATAAACCGCCACTTGACGTGGTACGCCGCACGGTCAAGATGGCCGGTTCCGCCACCGGCGGTGACAACCGTACACAAGCGACCGACCCCCCGATCATGCCTGACCACGCGATTCCCGCCCCTTTCCTGGCCGACCGTCTGCGCACCCATGCGGGCGAATTGCTGCGGCTGGCCGCCCCGGTCATCGTCTCGCGCGCCGGGCTGGTCGTCATGATGGCGGTGGATACGGCCATCGTCGGCCGCTACAGCGCGCAGGAATTGGCCTATTACGGTCTGGCCCATCTGCCGGCCAATCTGCTGGTCACCACCGGAGTGGGCCTCATGATGGGTGTGGTGGCGGTGACCGCGCATGCCCTGGGGGCGGGACAGGACGCCGAGTGCGGGCGCATCTGGCGCCGGGCGATTCCCTACGCGCTGCTGCTCGGCATCCTCTTCGCCCTGGCTTCGCTTGCCGGAGAGCCCTTCTTCCGCCTGACCGGCCAATCCCCGGATCTGGCGGCGGGCGGCGGGCAGGTGATGGCGGTGCTCGGCTACGGCATGCCGGGCATGATGCTGTACGTCGCCACCGGCTTCTTCCTGGAGGGGTTGAAGAGGCCCATACCGGGCATGGTGGCGATGATCCTCGGCAATCTCCTGAACGCTTTGCTCGCCTGGATGCTGGTCTGGGGGCATGGCGGCTTTCCGGCCCTGGGGGCGGTCGGCTCGGCCTGGGCGACCACGGCGGTGCGCTGGGGAATGGGGCTTGGACTTGTCCTCTACGCCTGGCACATGAGCGACCACGCCCGCTGGGCGGTGCGCGACCCGGTCCGCGACTGGTGGAGCGGCAGCCGCAAGCAGCGCCATCTCGGCTACGCCGCCGGAGTCAGCCTGGGCGTGGAGAGCGGCGCCTTCGCCACGCTGGGCCTGTTCGCCGGGATGATCTCGCCGCTGGCGCTCGGCGCCTACACGGTCGGTCTGAACCTGACGGCGCTGCCCTTCATGGCGGCGGTCGGGCTCGCCTCGGCCACGGCGGTGCGGGTGGGGGTGGCCTATGGCCGGCGCGACCCGCTGGACATGGCGCTGGCCGGCTGGACCGGGCTGGGCGTCACCAGCCTGATCCTGGCCGGAGTCGGGGTGCTCTACCGCTGGATGCCGGAGCCGCTGGCGGCGATCTACAGCGCCGACCCCCAACTGATCGCCGCGGTGGCGCCGCTGATCGCCTTCACCGCCTGGGTCCTGGTGGCGGACGGCGGGCAGGTGGTCATGGCGAACGCCCTGCGCGGGCGCGGCGACGCCTGGGTTCCCACGGCGCTGCACTTCATCTCCTACGCGGTGGTGATGATTCCGGTGTCGGCCTTGCTCGCCTTCGGGTTGGAACGCGGCGCGCGTGGTCTTTTTGAGGGAATTTTGATCGCCAGTGTGGTATCCGTGACCATCCTTTCGCTGCGCTTCGCGCTGTTGAGCCGCCCCCGTCCTGCAAAGGCCGGAGGCCATTGACCGGCAAAAGGCTGGAAATCGTGGGATCGCCGGAGCGTTGTGTGCACATGCGAAAGCTGATAGGAATTCTTATATTACATGCAGCGGCCCGAAGGGCCGTGCGGACGTGCCCCGTTGAACCTTAAGTGTTGACCTTGAGCGTTGAACAGCAAGCGTTGAACACCGAGCATCGCCGCAGCCCGTAGAATGAGTTTGTCTCCTTGAGCACGACGCCCCTTCCTCCCGCCTCCGACATCGCGCCGGTCACCATCGAAGACGAGATGCGCCGGTCCTATCTCGATTACGCGATGAGCGTGATCGTGAGCCGCGCTCTGCCCGACGTCCGCGACGGGCTGAAGCCGGTGCACCGCCGCATCCTCTACGCGATGAAGGAGGGCGGGTACGATTCGACCAAGCCCTACAAGAAGTCGGCGCGCATCGTCGGCGACGTGATGGGTAAATACCACCCGCACGGCGACAGCGCGATCTACGACGCCATGGTCCGCATGGCGCAGGACTTCTCGATGCGCCTGCCGCTGATCGACGGGCAGGGCAACTTCGGCTCGATGGACGGCGACCCGGCGGCGGCCATGCGCTACACCGAGGCGCGGCTGGCCAAGGCGGCGGAGGCGCTGCTTGACGACATCGACAAGGACACCGTCGATTTCCAGGCCAACTACGACGATTCGGGCAAGGAGCCCACGGTCGTCCCGGCGCGCTTCCCGAATCTGTTGGTCAACGGCGCCGGCGGCATCGCCGTCGGCATGGCGACCAACATCCCCACCCACAATCTGAGTGAGGTGGTGGACGCCTGCTGCGCCTACATCGACAACAACGATGTCACCGACGAAGAGTTGATGGAGTTCGTGCCGGGCCCGGACTTCCCGACGGGCGGCATGATCCTCGGCCGGTCGGGCGTCCGCTCGGCCCTGATGACCGGGCGCGGCTCCGTCATCATCCGCGCCAAGACCGAGATCGAGGAGATCCGCAAGGACCGCTTCGCCATCGTGGCGACGGAAATCCCGTACCAGGTCAACAAGTCCAAGCTGATGGAGCGCATCGGCGAGGTCGTCAACGACAAGACGATCGAGGGCATCGCCGACCTGCGCGACGAATCGGACCGCGACGGTGTCCGCGTGGTGATCGAGCTGAAGCGCGACGCCGTGCCTGACGTGGTGCTGGCCCAGCTGTTCCGCCACACCCAGCTCCAGACCTCCTTCGGCGTCAACATGCTGGCGCTGAACGGCGGCCGGCCGGAGCTGATGAACCTGCGGCAGATCATCGTCGCCTTCGTCCGGTTCCGCGAGCAGGTCATCACCCGGCGCACCGAGTTCCTGCTGGGCAAGGCGCGCGAGCGCGCCCACACCTTGGTCGGTCTGGCCGTCGCCGTCGCCAACCTCGACGCCATGATCGCGCTGATCCGCAGCGCCCCGGACCCCGTCTGGGCGCGCGAGCAGATGATGGAGCGCGAATGGCCGGCCATGGACGTCGCCCCGCTGATCGCGCTGATCGACGAGCCGGGCCGCGGCGTGTCGGAGGCCGGCACCTATCGGCTGTCGGAGGAGCAGGCCCGCGCCATCCTCGACCTGCGCCTGCACCGCCTGACCGGGCTGGAGCGCGACCGGATCGGCGCCGAACTGAAGGACGTGACCGACCAGATCGCCGACTACCTGGAGACTCTGGCGAACCGCGCGAAGCTGCTGGGCATCCTCCGCGACGAGCTGGTGGAAATGAAGGAGCGCTTCGGCACTCCGCGCCGCACCGAGATCCAGGAGCTGGAGTTCGAGGCCGACATCGAGGACCTGATCCAGCGTGAGGACATGGTCGTCACGGTCAGCCAGTCCGGCTACGTGAAACGCGTGCCGCTGTCCACCTACCGCGCGCAGAAGCGCGGCGGCAAGGGGCGGTCGGGCATGTCGATGAAGGCGGAGGACGCGGTCAGCGACCTGTTCGTCGCCAACACCCACACGCCGCTCCTGCTCTTCTCGTCGCGCGGCATGGTCTACAAGCTGAAGGTCTACCGCCTGCCGCTGGGCAATCCCCAGGCGCGCGGCAAGGCCTTCGTGAACCTGCTGCCGCTGATCGACGGCGAGACGATCACCACCGTCCTGCCGCTGCCCGAGGACGAAGCCGTGTGGGCGGACCTGCACGTCGTCTTCGCGACCTCGAAGGGCAACGTGCGGCGCAACCGCCTGTCGGACTTCGCCAACATCCGCTCCAACGGCCTGATCGCCATGAAGCTGGAGGAGGAGGGCGAGCGTCTGATCGCCGTCCGCACCTGCTCCGAGGCGGACGACGTCCTGCTGGCGACCGGCGGCGGCAAGTGCATCCGCTTCGAGGTGGCCGACGTGCGCGTCTTCGCCGGCCGCACCTCGACCGGCGTGCGCGGCATCCGTCTGGCCGACGGCGACGAGGTCATCTCGATGACCACGCTCCACCATGTCGACTCCTCGCCCGAGGAGCGCGCCGCCTTCCTGAAGATGAAGCGCGACGAAGGCGTCGACATGGAAGGCGAGGCGGCGCCGGAGGCCGACGAGGTGCCGACCGAGGCCGTGACGATCAGCCCGGAGCGCTACGAGGAGCTGAAGGGCCTGGAGCAGTATGTGCTGACCGTGACCGAGCGCGGCTACGGCAAGCGGACCTCCTCCTACGAGTACCGGGTGACCGGCCGCGGCGGCCAGGGCATCTGGAACATGGAGATGGGCGAGCGCAACGGCTCCATCGTCGCGGCCTTCCCGGTGGAGGACTCGCACCAGGTGATGATGGTGACCAACGGCGGCCAGGTCATCCGCATGCCGATCCACGACGTGCGCATCGCGGGCCGCAAGACGCTGGGCGTCACGCTGTTCCGCGTCGGTGCGGACGAGCGTGTGGTGTCCGTCGCGTCCATCGCCGAGGATGAGGACACCAACGGCAACGGGACCAACGGCAACGGTGCCGATCCGAACGGCGGCGAACCGAACGGCATCGATCCGAACGGCGGCGGGACGGCCTCCGTGGACGATGCGGCCGGGAACGAGGCCGCTCCTGGCGATACGCCCGGTGACACCATCGAATAAGAAGAGGCGGAAGGTACTCCCATGAAGCGCCGCATCGGTGTCTATCCCGGCACCTTCGACCCGATCACCAACGGGCACATGGACATCATCCAGCGGGCGTCGCGCCTCGTCGATCACCTGATCGTCGGCGTCGCCCGCAACGCCGGCAAGGGTCCGCTCTTCTCGACGGACGAGCGGGTGGCGATGGTCCGGGAGGACGTGACCGCCCTCAACAACGCCGGAGCCAGCATCGAGGTGCGGGCCTTCGACACGCTGCTGATGCATTTCGCGGTGGAGGTGAACGCCACCGTGATCATCCGCGGCCTGCGGGCGGTCTCGGACTTCGAGTACGAGTTCCAGATGGCGGGCATGAACGCCCGCCTGAACCCGAAGATCGAGACCATGTTCCTGATGGCCTCGGAGAAGAGCCAGTTCATCTCCTCCCGCTTCGTCAAGGAGATCGGGCGTTTGGGCGGCGACATCCGCGGCTTCGTCAGCGGCCGCGTGGCCGAGCATCTGGCTGAGCGCTTCGCCCTGGAGGCCGGCAACGGCGACGCCAGCAAGCAGGTGCAGACGCTCAAACAGTGAGGGCGTTGGGATCGCGGCGGAGGGCGAAATTTTTGTGCGCTCCGCCCAACCCCGCTGTTGACCGGGGCGTCCCCGCCCCCTATGTTGCGCCCCGCATCGGCAACAGGCCGTATGCTTCTGTGATCCGGTAGCTCAGTCGGTAGAGCACGTGACTTTTAATCATGTGGCCGTGGGTTCGAATCCCACCCGGATCACCATTTTCCTCAGCAGATTAGCGGTCTGAAGGGTTGCCGGTTCGGACCCTCCAACAAACCGACCCGTGGCGGTTTGCCGGGGATGGGGTACTGCTCCCGGTTGGCCCCCTGTTTAAAAAGATCGGATAGGCGATCCCTCGTGTCACCCCGGTAGCAAGCCGGAACCTTCCGCCATTCGCGGGTGTTGCTTGGCGGCAGCGTCAAGAGGGGGAGATGCCGGCATGAACCGAGCCACCGATCCGTATGCCGACACCATGAGCGGCGTCGCGGCGGGCACAGCAGCAAACACCACATCCACGCCCACACCCGACAGTCCGGCATCGCCGCGCGGGCAACGGGGGACGGACGAGATCGAGCAGGACATCCACGCCATCCGCGGCCGCATGGACGCGGTTCTCGACGAGATCGAGTTCCGGCTGTCGCCCGGCCAGATGTCGGGTGGCGTCATCGAGGTGGTGCGCGACGTGGTGGAGGGCAACCCGTCACGCATGGCCCGCGCCATCCGCTCCAACCCCTGGCCTCTGGCCGTGATGGCGGCCGGCGCCCTGTGGTTCGCCTGGACCGTGTCGCGCACGCCGGAGGTTGCGCCCGTCGCATCCGGAACGCCGTCGGGACGGGTCATCGACGGAACGATCCAGGATGTGCTGAGCGTTCTGGTGGCCGCGTGCCGCCAGGGCGCCACCGGATTCCGACAAGCCGAGATGGTTTTGGGCGATCCCGACCTGACGGCACGGCTGGCCCAGGTCGCCACCCAGTTCGACCGCAGCGCTGCCGCCCTGGAGGCGGAACTGGTGCGCCGCGGCGGCGGTCGCGACTTGCAGGCTCCCGTCCACGCGGTCTGGCGTGACCTGGACACCGAATTGGGCGGCCCACGGACACGCGGCGGGCTGCTCCGCGGTTTGGAAAGCGGCGTGGAGGGCACGCTTGGGCTGTTCCGCAACAGCCTGCACGATGACCTCCCAGAGGAGTTGACGGTGATCGTCGGAGCCCATTTCCACGAGATCGAGACGGTGCGCCATCGCGTCGGCGCTCTGCGCGAAGCGGTCGCGTGAGGGAGGGGGCATGCTGGGGTGTAGCCGTCGCCACCCGCACGAGTAACCGC
>NZ_WHOR01000006.1:0-54949 GCF_013340925.1 Azospirillum formosense | reverse complement strand
ACTCCATGGCGAAGGCGTTCACCCCGGCCGCCGCGTAGGCGGCCACATGGTCGCGGCTGTTGTAGGGGTTGAGGATGGCGAACAGCAGCGCGCCGCGCTTGATCAGCGCCAGCTCGTCGAGGTCCCCCTCCCCGGCCAGCAGCGGGCGCTGCACCTTCAGCACGATGTCGGCGTCGGCCAGCGCCGACGCGGCGTCCGGCGCGATCTCCGCGCCGGCGTCCTGATAGACCCGGTCCGGCAGGTTCGAGCCCAGACCGGCGCCGGTCTCGACCACGACGTCGAGGCCGAGACCCTTGATCTTCTTGACGGTTTCCGGAGACGCCGCGACGCGATTCTCGCCCGCGCGCCGCTCCCTGGGTATGGCGATTTTCATAGTTGTTGATTGCCTCCCAAAGCAATCGGCAGGACGAGGCGTCAGCGCTCCGGCCTCGACGGCGGGCGGCCTCGGCGGGCGGCCCGCCGGTCAAATTCTCGAATGATGTCGATGCCGGCCAGCGACGAGGCGGTGTCCGGCGTCAGGCCCGCGGGGCGGCGGAGCGGTCACCCGAGATGGACGCGGGTAGCCGCTCCGCCGCCGTCATGGGAAGGCTGCCCCGGACACAACTGCCCAAGGGCGCCGTCGTTCGTCACTGGGCCGCGGCGACGGGATAGCTGACGACCTCGCCCGGTTCGGCGTCCGGCGGGGCGGCGTCGAGTTGCGCCTTGATGAGATCGCGCACGCTGACCACGCCGACCAGCGAGGCGCCGTCCAGGACGGGGATGTGGCGAATGGTGTGCTCGTCCATCAGCTGGAGAACGTGACGAACGGAGTCCCCGGGCGTGCAGCAGACGGGATGGTGGCTCATCACTGCCGTGACCGGCAGGGACAGGATCCCCGGCCCGCGGTCGGTCAGGCTGCGCACGATGTCGCGTTCGGAAATCACCCCGACGACCGTGTTGCCTTCGGTGCGGCAAACGTCCTTGACCACCAGCGCGCCGGTGTTTTCCGCCTTCAGAAGACGCAACGCCGTTTCCACGGTTTCGTTGATGCGCACCGTGCCGATGCGCGTCCCCTTCCGGCGGAGAATGTCTTCAACCCTCATGACGCTCCTCCTGTGAAGCGATTGTCCGGCCCCTCGGCGTTGCTTCGCTTCGTCGTTGGGGGCGTTGGTTTCTGTGTGCGGGGCCGGACGGTGTCCGCCCTACTGGGCGGCGACCGCGGGGGCGGCCTCGGACGATGCCCGCTGCGGGCGGGTGTAGCAGTCGGCGATCTCGCCGCGCTGGCGGACGAGCGCCAGGACCACGTCGATGGTCGGAGTCGCCACGCCGACCATGCGGCCCATCTCCTGAACCACCGACAGCAGCGCATCGATCTCCATCGGACGGCCGCGCTCCAGATCCTGGAGCATCGAGGTCTTGTGCGCGCCGACCGCGCCGGCGCCGTTGATGCGGCGCTCCACATCCACCCGGAAATGCACGCCCAGACGGTCGCCGATCTCCTTGGCCTCCAGCATCATCGCCTTGGCGACGGCGCGGGTCTCCGGATCGGAGCAGATGACGTCCAGCGTGGCGTGGGTGAGCGCGCTGATCGGGTTGAAGCAGAGGTTGCCCCACAGCTTCAGCCAGATCTCGTCGCGGATGCGGTCGAGCACCGGGGCGCGCAGGCCGCCGGCCTCCATGGCCGCGCTGAGCTTCTTCACGCGGTCGGACTGGCTGCCGTCCGGCTCGCCGAGCGAGAACTTGTCGCCGTAGATGTGCTGAATGACGCCGGGTTCGACGACTTCGGTCGCGGGGTAGACGACGCAGCCGATGGCACGCTCCGGGCTCAGGCCGTTCCACTGGATGCCGCCCGGATCGACGGTGTCGAGCACGCGGCCTTCGAACTCGCCGCCGTTCTTGTAGAAGTACCAGTAGGGGATGCCGTTGACCGCGGTGACCACGGCGGTGTCCTTGCCGAGCAGCGGCTGGATGGCGTCGACGACGCTGGGAACGGAGTGGGCCTTCAGACCGATAATGACGTAGTCCTGCGGGCCGAGTTCCGCCGCGTTGTCGGTACAGCGGGGGTGGACGACCGTTTCTTCCTCTCCGACGATCAGCTTCACGCCGTTCTCACGCATGGCCGTGAGATGGGCGCCGCGCGCCACGAGGCTGACATCCGCGCCGGCCTGGTGGAGACGCACACCCAGATACCCGCCGATGGCCCCGGACCCAAAGATGCAGATCTTCATAACCCGTTTCCTCTCCCCCAATTATCGGCCACGCGCCGCGCAGCCTTTGCAGTAACCCCAATCAATCAGCACACCGAACAAATACGGAGTTTGGTATACCAGATACCAGATGTCAACTGGCAAAATAGACCCTGTCGAGGGAGGGGCATGATCCGGAATCGGGCGAGAATCCTGGGTTTTCCAACGAAAGTTCGAGCATGGAAAACCGGACGCCCGGCCCGTCCGGACGCCCGGTTCGCGGGTCCATCCGGTGCGTGGGATCAGGTGAGCGGCAGGACGAGCTGGAACGCCTTAACGGTCATGCGCTTGCGGTGATAGAAGCGGTGGGCGTCGCCGCGCTGGACGCCGGAGATGATTTCCATCTGGGCGCAGCCTTTTTCGCGCGCCTGACCGGCCAGCCAATCGAACAGCTTGTCGCCCAGACCGAAGGAGCGGTGCTTCGGCGAGGTGACCAGGTCCTCAACATACATATAGCGGCCGCGCGACAGCGTCTCGTGAACGCGGAAGCCGCCGCAGCCGGCCACCTCGCCGTCGATGCGCAGGAGGGCCATGTTGTAGCCGTCCTCCATCTGGCGACGGATCTGGGCGGCGTAGGCGTCGGCGTCGGTCATGTGGGTGCGCAGTTCCTTCACCACCGCGTAGCTGTCGGCGATGTCGGCGTCGGTCTTCGCCAGGGTGATCTCGATGGTGTGCTGGCCGGCAGCGTTCTGAGCGGCGTTCTGTTCGGCGATCCGCTGGTCCATCGTGCGTAACTCCCGTTTTTTTGTGTGTTCGAGGGACTCTGTTCGTCTCTCTGGTATTTGGTATACCAGATAATCCGTGCAGGAAGCAACCGACGTTATGACGCAGCTGCGCAAAGTCCCTCGAAATCGCCTGGGATTCGCCGTCCGAGCCCCGGTCAGGCGCGCATCAGAGCCTGGAGATGCGCGGCGCAGCCTTCGGCGAGCCCCACCATGTCATAGCCACCCTCCAGCACTGTCACGACGCGGCCGTCGCACAGGCGGTCCGCCGCTTCCACAAGCTTGCGGGTCCCCCACTCGAAATCCGGGCCGGTGAAGTTGAGCGACGCCAGCGGGTCGCGGGCGTGGGCATCGAATCCGGCGGAGATCAGGATCAGCTCCGGCTTGAACTCCTCCAGCGCGGGAAGGATGCGGCGCTCCATCGCTTGGCGGAACTCCACCGTCCCGGAGTGGGGTGGCAGCGGCGCGTTGACGATGTTGTCGGCGACTCCGGTTTCGCTCATCGAGCCGGTACCGGGATAAAGCGGCGACTGGTGGGTCGAGGCGAAGAACAGGTCGGCGTCGTCCCAGAACATGGCCTGGGTGCCGTTGCCGTGGTGCACGTCGTAGTCGACCACGGCCACGCGGGTCAGGCCCCGCCGCTTGCGGGCGTGCTCGGCACCGACCGCCACGTTGTTGAAGACGCAGAAGCCCATGGCGCGGGCCGGCTCGGCGTGGTGGCCGCAGGGGCGGACGGCGCAGAAGGCGTTCTTCACTGTCCCGTCCAGCACCGCGTCCACCGCCGCGCAGACCGCGCCGGCGGCCCGCAGGATCGCCGAGCGCGAGGTGGGGGACAGCACGGTGTCGGCGTCCAGCCGGACATGGCCGCTGTCCGGGACCGCGTTCAGCACGGCGTCCACATAGGCCGGGTCATGCACCCAGCGCAGCTGCTCGACCTCCGCCTCCGGGGCCTCGAAGCGAGGCAGATTGCGGAACTCGTCGCGGTTCAGAACCTCCCACACCACGGCGATTCGCTCGGGACGCTCCGGGTGCCCCGGGCCGGTGTCGTGCGCCAGGAAGTCCGGATGGGTGAAAATGGCGGTGGTCATCGAGTCCTCTCCTCCGCTGTACCGATGATTTGAAGCTGGTCGATCGCACGACGGCGCAGAAGCGGCAGACCATCCCGAATCGACGCGCGCTCTTGTCTTATATGTATACCAGATACCAGAATGGGCCAAATCGCTTTGCTGACGAACCGTCAGCACCGCCACCGTCCAGGCATAAGAACCCCTATCTCTGCAAGGGCTATCAGCGCCTTCGAACGCGGTAGAGCGTCCCTCGCATGTCGGGTCTGTTTGTTACGCTGACAAACAGCTTGCGCCGGAAACTGTATCTGGCATACCATATCTCTAATGCCAAAAACGCTCATCCCGCGAGCTTAAGCCGCCCACACCAAGCGGCCGGTTCCACGGTCAAGCCAAGGCGATGGAGACGACCCGGCACACCACGGGAACGCCTCCGGTCAAAGAACAAAAACAACCCGACTCAAAAAAGCAAAAGACCGCTTCGCAAAGAGATCGCTTCTAGGAGGAGAGAAATGCACCAAGCCCTCACGGAGGCCCCGAAGGGGCCCCTCGGTGGCCGCTGGTTCCAGCTCGTCATCGGCGTCATCTGCATGTCGATGATCGCGAACCTGCAGTATGGCTGGACTCTGTTCGTCGAGCCCATCGACCAGAAGCATGGCTGGGGCCGTGCGGCCATCCAGGTGGCCTTCACCATCTTCGTCGTCATGGAAACCTGGCTGGTTCCCGTCGAAGGCTGGTTCGTCGACAAGTTCGGCCCGCGCATCGTCGTCCTGATCGGCGGCGTGCTCTGCGCCGTGGCCTGGGCGGTCAACTCGGTGGCTGACTCGCTCGCCATGCTCTATCTGGGCGCGGCGCTGGGCGGCATCGGCGCCGGCGGCGTCTATGGCACCTGCGTCGGCAACGCGCTGAAGTGGTTCCCCGACCGCCGCGGCCTCGCCGCGGGCCTGACCGCCGCCGGTTTCGGCGCCGGCTCGGCCCTCACGGTCGTTCCCATCGCCAACATGATCCACTCCTCGGGCTATGAAGCCACCTTCATGACCTTCGGCATCGGCCAGGGCGCGGTGATCCTCGCGCTGGCGTGGTTCCTGGCGTCTCCGAAGAAGGGCCAGGTTCCGGAGGTCACCCGCTCGTCGGTGTCGCAGACCCGCGAGAGCTACACCCCGGTCCAGATGCTGAAGACCCCGGTCTTCTGGGTCATGTACGCCATGTTCGTGATGGTGGCGGCGGGCGGCCTGATGGCGACGGCCCAGCTCGGCCCGATCGCCAAGGACTTCCACCTGGACGGCGTGCCCGTCAGCATCATGGGTCTGACCCTGCCGGCGCTGACCTTCGCCCTGTCGATCGACCGCGTGCTGAACGGCGTCACCCGCCCCTTCTTCGGCTGGGTGTCGGACCACATCGGCCGCGAGAACACGATGTTCATCGCCTTCGCCCTGGAGTGCGTCGGCATCCTGGCGCTGAACCAGTGGGGCCACAACCCCGTCGCCTTCGTGATCCTGACGGGTCTGGTGTTCTTTGCCTGGGGTGAGATCTACAGCCTGTTCCCGGCGCTGTGCGGCGACTCCTTCGGCTCGAAGTTCGCCACCACCAACGCCGGCCTGCTGTACACCGCCAAGGGCACCGCGTCGCTGGTCGTTCCCTTCGCCAACGTGGCGGTCGCCTCGACCGGCAGCTGGCAGGCGGTGTTCTTCTTCGCCGCCGCGGTGAACGGCATCGCCGCCCTGCTGGCCATCTTCGTCCTGAAGCCGATGCGCGCCCGCCAGATCAACGAGAGCCTGCCGGCCGCGAAGCTGGCGGCGGAGCCGGCCCAGTAAGGCACCGGACGCACCATCAGCACCCGAACGCAATCGGGCCGGGAGATTTCCCGGCCCGATTTTCTTGTGGGGAAAAGGTCTTCGGGAGAGGTCAGAGCCCGCGCGGGAACGACGCCCAGGACGGGCCGCCTTCGATCTCCTCCTGCGCCTTGCGCGCCTTCTTCACCCGGCGGAGATGCCGGGGCGACCATGGATCGCGGACCGGCATGCCGGCAGTGGCGACCTCGGCGGTCAGAATCCGCGCCACCACGATGGCGAAGCCCGACAGCAGCATGGACAGAAGAACGATGGCGAGCATGCTTCGATTCCCGGAAGAGCCACACGCGGACTCAGGAATGCCCGATTCCGCAATGCAGCATACATAGGCCGTTCGGCCAGGGAAATCGAGTCCGCCACCGCCAGCGCGGCGCTTCGCCGCGCTACAGCATCTCCAGCGGGCGCGGCCCGCGGGGCGGCGGGAAGGCCCGGTCAAGGTCCGCGAGATCCTGCTCGTCGAGCCGCAGATCGGCGGCGGCCCTGTTGTCGCGGACGTGGGCGGGGTCCGACGCCTTGGGGATGGCGATCACCCCGTCCTGCCGCAGCAGCCAGGCCAGCCCGACCTGGGCCGGCGTCGCGCCGTGTCGCTCGGCGATGCGGCGAAGCTCCGGATGGCGCAGCATCCGCCCCTGCTCAATGGGCGAATAGGCCATGACCGGAATGCCCCGGCCACGGCACCAGGGCTGCAGGTCGTATTCGATGCCGCGTCGCGTCAGGTTGTAGAGGAGCTGGTTGGTCTGCACCCCCTCCCCGCCCAGCGCGCCGACCAGTTCCTCCATGTCCTGGAGATCCAGGTTGCTGACGCCCCATTGGCCGATCTTGCCGTCGCGCATCAGCGTGTCGAAGGCCGCGATGGTCTCGGAGAAGTCGTGGCTGCCGCGCCAGTGCAGCAGATAGAGATCGATGCGGTCGGTGCGCAGGCGCTTCAGGCTGCGCTCGCAGGCCGCGACGGTGCCGCGACGGCTGGCGTTCATCGGCAGCACCTTGCTGACCAGGAACACCTCGTCGCGGCGCCCGGCGATGGCCTCGCCGACCACCTCCTCCGCCCCGCCGTCGGCGTACATCTCCGCCGTGTCGATCAGCGTCATGCCGAGGTCGAGGCCGAGCCGCAGCGCCGCCGCCTCCCGCGCGCGGTCGCGGCTGTCCTCGCCCATGTACCAGGTGCCCTGGCCGAGCACCGGAACGGCGGTTCCCGAAGGAAGGCGTGTCGTCGGAAAGGTCATGGATGTCTCCCGTTCCCTTGGCCCCTTCGAAGGGCGTGAGGAACGTTAGTCCACGGAGCCACCCCTGGAAACCGCCCCTTGACGCTATTTCGGCGGGTGGCAAAAGCCGGCGCCCACATCGCGGCGAACGGGGCGCGGCGAACGGGTCGGCCGCAGCCGGCAAAGGCATCGGGCAAATGACGCCCGAAACGACAAAAGCTCAGCCAAGGGCTGAGCTTTCGAAACTGGTGCCAACCTGTGAGAAGGTGGCGTCCCCAAGGGGATTCGAACCCCTGTCGCCGCCGTGAAAGGGCGGTGTCCTAGGCCTCTAGACGATGGGGACGTCGTTGGCGTGGCGGGATTACTAATGGGATGGCGGGCCGAGCGCAAGCGTTTTTTCCAACGCCTTTCTACCTCGTTCGCGTATGCCCCCTATGCATGGTCTCCGCTCCGAATTTGTTTGCATTCACATGGATTGGGAGGGTGCGGCGTCGTCGATCAGGAGCTGGACTCCCTCAGCCCCGTTCCAGCGATCAATGCGCAGAACGCCGGCGAGGTGGAAGGGCGATCCGCGGCCCATCAGCAGGGCTTTTCCCATCTCGCTGTCCAACGCGCGGAAGGCGATGGCCTTCAGCCGGGCGCCGTCGCCGCCCTGAAGAATGCAGCGGACGTGATTCGCCCCGACAACGTCGGCCCGCACCACGCGGGCGTCGGTGACGGCGAAGCGCGGCTCCGCGTTGCCGGTGCCGAACGGGCCGAGCTGGTTCAGGCGGTCCACCAGGGACGTGTTCGCTGCCCCCACGGACAACGCGCCGTCCAGCTCCAGCGTCGGCACCAGCGGGGCCGCGGCCACCTGCTCGGCGACGCGGCCGGTCAGGAAGGCCTGCAGGGCGGCCAGCTTGTCTCCCGCCACGGTGAAGCCCGCCGCCATACGGTGCCCGCCGCCGGCCATCAGCAACCCCTCCTGCCGCGCGGCGATCACCGCCGCCCCGAGATCGACCCCGCGCACCGAGCGGCCCGAGGCCTTGCCGATCACCGTGCCGTCCGCCCCCTCCTCCAGGGCGATGACGCAGGCGGGGCGGCTGTAACGCTCCTTCAGGCGGCTGGCGACGATGCCGATCACACCCGGATGCCAGCCCTCCCCCGCCACGAAGACCAACTCGGCCAACTCCTCGGCGTGCTCCTCCAGCCGGGCCATGGCGTCGGCGAGAACGCCCTGCTCCACCGCGCGGCGTTCGGCGTTGTGGGCCTCCAGCTTCTGGGCCAGCTCCATCGCCTCCATGGGGTCGTCGGTGGAGAGCAGCCGCGCCCCGAGGTCCGAGGCGCCGACCCGCCCGCCGGCGTTGACCCGCGGGCCGAGCACGAAGCCGGCGTGGTAGGCGTCCGGTTTCTCCTTGACCCCGGCGACGTCGGACAGGGCGGACAGGCCGGGGTTGGCGCGCCGCGCCATCACCTTCAGCCCCTGCGCCACCAGGGCGCGGTTCAGCCCGGTCAGGGGCACCACGTCGCACACCGTTCCCAACGCCACGAGGTCGAGCCACTCCATCAGGTTCGGCTCGTTGCGGCCCGCGTAGAATCCTGCGCCGCGGAGCGCCCGGTTCACCGCCACCACGGCCAGGAAGGTGACCCCCGCCGCGCACAGCGTGCGGTAGGCGCCGTCCTCGTCCAGCCGGTTCGGGTTGACCAGGGCGACGGCCGGCGGCAGACGCGGTTCCGCCGCGTGATGGTCGAGAACCACCACCTCCAGCCCGGCCTCCGCCGCCGCATCCAGCGCCGCGAAGGCGGAGATCCCGCAATCCACCGTCACCACCAGCCGCACGCCCTCGGCCTTCAGACGCAGCAGTGCCGGGCCGTTGGGGCCATAGCCCTCCTTCATGCGGTCGGGCACGTAGATCCGCAGGTCGGCCCCCACCGACCGGAAGAAGCGCCGCAGCAGCGCGGAGGAGGTGGCGCCGTCCACGTCGTAGTCGCCGAAGACGGCCACCGGCTCACCGTCCATGATCGCGCGGGCGATGCGCTCCGCCGCGACGTCCATGTCCTTGAAGCGGGAGGGGTCGGGCAGCAGCGCCTTCAGCGTCGGGTTCAGAAAGCCGTCGCACGCCTCCTCCGTCACCCCGCGGGCGGCAAGCACCCGCCCGACGATCTCCGGCAGCCCCCGCCCCTGCGCCAGCCCCCAGGCCAGCCGCTCGTCGTAGGGCCGCGCCTGCCAGCGCTTGCCGGACAGGGAATGGGCGACGTTCAGGAAGGGGGGGACGGTGTCGGTCATGCTGCCCAGAATGCCACGGATCGGAAAGGCCGAAGCCATAGCAGATGGGGGACGAGCGGGCCAGCGGATGGGGCTCCCCCGGTGGGTACGCAGTGGGTCCGGCGCCGCTGCGCCTGTACGCAAAGGTGGCAGGCGCCCATGCCGCAGCGCAACTTGAGGCAGGTCATTGCGGGTGGAGAGAGGCCCTGCTCCACTGCGGTCATCACCACGCGGAGGAGGGAACCATGATCACCACGGCGATCTTTCCGGCCCGCTACGTCCAGGGCAACGGCGCCCTCGACAGCCTGGGCGAGGATCTGGCCCGGCTGGGCAAGAAGGTCCTGGCCGTCACCGACAGCTTCGTCCTGAAGACGCTGAAAGGCCGGCTGGTCGACGCCGCCGCCGGGCGCGTCGAACTGAACATCCAGGAATTCCGGGGCGAGTGCTCCGACGATGAGATCGAGCGGCTGACCGCGCTCGCCCGCGCCATGGGCGCCGACGTCGTGGCCGGCATCGGCGGCGGCAAGGCGCTCGACACCGCCAAGGCGGTCGCCCACGCGCTGGACGCGCGCACCGCCATCGTCCCGACGCTGGCCTCCACCGACGCGCCGTGCAGCGCCCTGTCGGTGATCTACACGCCAGAGGGAGCCTTCAAGCGCTACCTCGTGCTGCCGCGCAACCCGGACCTCGTGCTGGTCGACACCGGCGTGGTGGCGGGCGCTCCGGTGCGCTTCCTCGTCTCCGGCATGGGCGACGCCCTGTCCACCTGGTTCGAGGCGGAGGATTGCCGCATCAAGCGCGGTGGCAACATGACCGGTCGCGTCGGCCCGATGACCGCCTTCGCGCTGGCCCGGCTGTGCTACGACACGCTGCTGGAGTATGGCGTGCTCGCCAAATCGGCCTGCGAGCAGGGCGTGGTCACCCCGGCGCTGGAGCGCATCGTCGAGGCCAACACGCTACTGAGCGGGCTGGGCTTCGAAAGCGGCGGGCTGGCGGCGGCCCACGCCGTCCACAACGGCCTGACCGCGCTGGAGGAAACGCACCATTACTGGCACGGCGAGAAGGTCGCCTTCGGCACGCTGACGCTGCTGATCCTGACCGACCGGCCGCCGGCGGTGCTGGACGAGGTCTATGGCTTCTGCAAGGCGGTGGGGCTGCCGACGACGCTGGCCGAGATCGGCCTTGGCGGGGTGTCGGACGAACGGCTGCTGCTGGCGGCGGAACGGGCATGCGCGGAGGGCGAGACCATCCACAACGAGCCGCACGAGATCACCCCGCAGCGCGTCCTGGCCGCCATGAAGGCCGCCGACGCCGAGGGACGGCGGCGGAAGGGTTAAAAGCCCTCGCCCCCCTGGGGAGAGGGTTGGGTGAGGGGGCGCCCGGAGGGCGTCCACGCACGATGATGAGCCTGCGTTTCCGGCCTTCGGCCGCCCCCTCATCCTGACCTTCTCCCCGGAGGGGAGAAGGAACAGGGGATAGCAGCCTCAGGCCATGGCCGGCTTGCGCTGCAGGTTGTGGTGCGCCTCGACGTAGCGCACGGTGCCCGACTTGGAGCGCATGATCACCGAGTGGGTGGTGGCACCGCCGGGGAAGCGGCGGACGCCGCGCAGCATGGCGCCGTCGGTCACGCCGGTCGCGGCGAACATGACGTTGCCGCTGGCCAGCTCGGTCAGGCTGTACTTCTTGTTCAGGTCCTTGACGCCCCAGCGGGCGGCGCGGGCCTTCTCGTCGTCGTTGCGGAACAGCAGACGGCCCTGGAACTGGCCGCCGATGCAGCGCAGCGCCGCCGCGGCCAGAACGCCTTCCGGCGCGCCGCCGGAGCCGACATACATGTCGACGCCGGTCCCGGCCTGGCTGGTGGCGATCACGCCCGACACGTCGCCGTCGTTGATCAGCATGATGCGCGCGCCGGCCTCGCGGACGCGGGCGATCAGCTCGGCGTGGCGCGGACGGTTCAGGATGCAGACCAGCAGCTCCTGCACCTCGGTGCCCTTGGCCTTGGCCAGGGCCTTGAGGTTGTTGGCCGGCGTCTCGTCGAGATCGACCACGCCTTCCGGCAGGCCGGAGCCGACGGCGATCTTGTCCATGTAGACGTCGGGCGCGTTCAGGAAGCCGCCCTCGTCCGCCATGGCGATGACGGCCAGCGAGTTCGGGCCGCCGGTGGCGCAGATGGTGGTGCCTTCCAGCGGGTCGAGCGCGATGTCGACCTTCGGCCCGCGGCCGATGCCGGCGCCGACCTTCTCGCCGATGTAGAGCATGGGCGCCTCGTCGCGCTCACCCTCGCCGATCACGACGGTGCCGTCGATGTAGAGGGTGTTGAGCGCCTGGCGCATGGCGTCGACCGCGGCCTGGTCGGCAAGCTTCTCGTCACCGCGGCCCATCAGCAGCGACGCGGACAGCGCGGCGGCCTCGGTGACGCGGACGGCTTCCAGAGCCAGGTTCCGGTCCATACCGGACAGGTCGACATGAACGGACATGGTGTTCTCCCCCGAATCGATGCTCGGTTCTTCTATGGTTCGGTCAAAACTGTTCGATGCGGATCATGCGCGGCGGCTCGACCACCGACTCCTTGGCGGCGATGGTGGCAAGCGCGCGCTGCATGGCCGCCTCGTCGGTGTCATGGGTGGTCAGGACCACCGGCACCGCTTCACCGGGGGCGCGCCCGCGCTGCAGGAACTGCTCCATGGAGACGTTCTGGTCGCGCATCGCCGCCGCAACATCCGCTATCACGCCGGGACGGTCCACGACCATCAGGCGTACGTAGTACGACCCCCGGCGGGCCTCCATCGGCGACGGCTGCGCCTCGGAAAGCTGGGCCGCCGGCACGCCGAAGGTGGGGGTGGAACGCCCGCGGGCGATGTCGATGAGGTCGGCGACCACGGCCGAGGCCGTCGGCCCCTCGCCGGCGCCGCGGCCGACGAACAGCACGCGGTCCACGAAGTCGCCCTGGGCGATCACGGCGTTGAACACGCCGTCCACCGCCGCGATGGGTGCTGCCTTCGGCACCATGCAGGGGTGCACGCGCTGCTCGATCCCGTGATCGGTGCGCCGGGCGATGCCCAGCAGCTTGATCCGGTAGCCGAGCGCGTCGGCGTAGTCGAAGTCCACCGCCGAGACGTGGCGGATGCCCTCGACATGGACGCTCTTGAAGTCCACCGGCGTGCCGAAGGCCACCGAGGTCAGGATCGCCAGCTTGTGCGCCGCGTCCACGCCGTCGATGTCGAAGCTCGGGTCGGCTTCCGCGTAGCCCAGCTTCTGCGCGTCGGCCAGCACGTCCGCAAAATCGCGGCCGGTGGTGCGCATCTCGGTCAGGATGTAGTTGCAGGTGCCGTTGAGGATGCCGTGCACCTCCGACACCCGGTTGCCCGCCAGCCCTTCGCGCAGCCCCTTGATGATCGGGATGCCGCCGGCCACCGCCGCCTCGAAGCCGATGGCGAGGCCGGCGGCCTCCGCCTTGGCCGCAAGCGCGGTGCCGTGATGGGCGAGCAGCGCCTTGTTGGCGGTGACGACGTGGCGTCCCCGCTCCAGCGCCAGCTCGACGGTCTCCTTCGCCGGCCCTTCGGACCCGCCGATCAGCTCGACCACCACGTCCGCGCCGGGATGGGCGGCGAGCGCCACCGGATCGTCGTACCATTCGACCGCCGACAGGTCGATGCCGCGGTCCTTGCCGCGCGAGCGGGCGCTGACCGCCACCACTTCGATGCGGCGGCCGCAGCGCTGCCCGATCAGGTCGGCCTGCCGCTCCAGAAGCTTCAGAACGCCCGCGCCGACCGTGCCCAGGCCCGCGACGGCGATTTTCAGGGGGCCTGTTTTGTGGGAGTCGGACATCAGACTTTCGCTTTCTCCGGATCGAGGAGGGCGGCGCGCGCCGCCGGGTCCTTGCTCGCCGCCGCACCGGCGGCATTGGAGCGGAAGAACTCCTTGATGTTGCGGGTCGCCTGGCGGATGCGGTGGACGTTCTCCACCAGCGCCAGACGGACATGGCCGTCGCCGTATTCGCCGAAGCCGATGCCCGGCGCCACGGCCACCTTGGCCTCCTGCAGCAGCAGCTTGGAGAATTCCAGCGAGCCGAGATGGGCGAAGGGCTCCGGAATCGGCGCCCAGGCGAACATCGAGGCCGACGGGCTCGGCACCGTCCAGCCGGCGGCGGCCAGCCCCTCGATCATCACGTCGCGACGCTGGCGGTACATGGTGCGCACCTGCTCGACGCACTCCTGCGGGCCGTTCAGCGCGGCGGTCGCGGCGACCTGGATCGGCGTGAAGGCGCCGTAGTCCAGGTACGACTTGATGCGGGCCAGCGCGGTGATGAGCGTCTTGTTGCCGGTGGCGAAGCCAATGCGCCAGCCGGCCATCGAGTAAGTCTTCGACATCGAGGTGAACTCGACGGCCACCTCGCGCGCCTCCGGGATCTCCAGGATCGAGGGCGGCGGCTCACCGTCGAAGAAGACCTCGGCGTAGGCCAGATCCGACAGAATGTAGATGCCGTGCTTGCGGCAGAACTCGACGATCGGGCGGTAGAAGTCGAGGCCGACCACCTCCGCCGTCGGGTTGGACGGGTAGTTCAGCACCAGCGCCAGCGGCTTCGGCACGCTGTGGCGCACGGCGCGCTCCAGCATGATCATGAAGCTGTCGATGTCGGTGGAGGTGCCGTTGGCCTGCCCCACCGGCAGATGGCGCACCGAGGCGCCGGCCAGGATGAAGCCGAAGGGATGGATCGGATAGCTGGGGTTCGGCACCAGGATGATGTCGCCGGGGCTTGTGATCGCCTGGGCGAGGTTGGCGAGGCCTTCCTTCGAGCCGATGGTGACGATGCACTCCGACTCCGGATCGACGTCCACGTTGAAGCGACGCTTGTAATAGGCCGCGTGCGCCTTGCGCAGGCCGGGGATGCCGCGGGAGTTCGAGTAGCGGTGCGTCTTGGGATCGCGCACGGCCTCGATCAGCTTATCGACGATGTGCTGGGGCGTCGGCTGGTCCGGGTTGCCCATGCCGAGGTCGATGATGTCCTCGCCGGCAGCTCGGGCTCGCGCCTTCATGGCGTTCACTTCGGCGAAGACGTAGGGCGGAAGCCGCTTGATCCGGTGGAATTCTGAATCGCTCATGGACGCTCCGAAGCCTTGTCCGGCCACGCCACGAACCCATATTTGCGGACCGGGACCACTTATCTACCGCCCCGCATCTTCAGAAGCGAGGTAAAATTCGCGTCCGGCCGCATTCCTGCGCTGCCCATGGCATCCCGGACGCCGAAGTCCGTCTTCAGCCTCCCTTGCGGCCGGACGTCCGACGCTGGTGCAGCGCTTCCTCGATCTCCTCGCCGCCGGCGCCGACCAGGGCGGCGGGGTCGACGGCGACCTCCAGATCCTCCGGCCGAGCGGGCTTGGCCGGGTGGCCGCGCCGGGACGCCGACACGCGCAGCAGCGCGTAGGACAGCAGCGACAGCGCGGCGAAGCCCGGCATGATGGCCGTCGTCGCGGTGTAGGGATCGACGAACAGGGCGGCCACCGCCGTGCCGGCCAGCCCGCCGCCGATCTGCATGAAGCCGATCAGCGCCGAGGCCGCTCCGGCCATGCGGGGGAAGCCGGCCAGGGCGTCGCTGGTGGCGCCGGGCATGACCAGGGCGATGCCGAAGGCCCAGACGGCGGTCGGCCCCATCACGCTCGCCACGGTCGGCTCACCGGTCAGGGGGGCCAGGGCGAAGCCGAGCCCGCCCACGGCCACGCAGGCCAGCCCGTAGGGGATCAGCCGCATCGCGTCGACCCGGCGCAGCAGCCGCCCGGCCAGGGTCGCCCCCAGCGTGTAGGAACCGGTCTGCAGCAGCATGGCGAAGCCGAAGACGGTGGGGCTCAGCCCCACCCGCTCGATCATCACGAAGGGCAGCAGCGCCGCCATGGTGTAGAGGCCACCCAGCGTCGTGCCAAGGACCAGCCCCGCCCGCATGAAGCGCCGGTCGGTCAGCAGCGTGCGGTAGTTGCGGATCACCGGGCCGGGCCGGGCCGCCGAGCGGTCGCGCGTCCGGTTGGTCTCCGCCGTGCCCAGCGCGAAGACGGTCAGCACGGCGAGGCCGTAGAGCGTCATCACCACGAAGATGGCGTGCCAGCCCACCGTGCCCAGGATCACCCCGCCCAGCGTCGGCGCCACCGCCGGCACGATGGCCAGCATCAGGCCGATCAGGTTCAGGATGCGCGCCGACCGCTGCCCTGTGAACTGGTCGCGCACGATGGCGCGGGAGATGGCGATCCCCGCCGCCGCCCCGATGCCCTGCAAAGCCCGCCCGACCAGCAGCCATTCGATGCTGCCCGATAGGGCCGCCACGACGCTGCCCAGCACGTAGGTGACGAAGAAGCCCAATGCGACCGGCCGCCGCCCGTAGGCGTCGGACAGCGGTCCGCAGGCGAGCTGGGAAAAGGCGAAGCCGAAGAAATAGACGGAGAGCGTCAGCTTCAGCGCCGCCGGGGTGGTCTGGAACGCCTCCACCAGCATCGGCAGGGCCGGCGTGTAGAGCGCGAGGCTGAGCGGCCCCAGCGTGACGATCAGCGTTCCGATGACGGCGGTCCGCGTCTCCGTCATGGCGGGCGGCGCGGCGGGTTGCGCGGAGGCTTGGCTCATTGGCCGGCCCCGCCGCGGTCGTCGGCGATCATGCGGTTGCGCAGGCGGTTCAGCATGTCCTTGAGCAGGACCACCTCCTCCGCCGAGAGGTCGGCCATGGCCGACTCGCGTTCGGTGCGGAAGGCCTCCAGAACCTGAAGCGCCAGCGGCTCGGCCTGTGGGGTCGGCTGGACGATCTTGGCACGGCGATCCGCCGGGTCCGGCTCGCGGACCACCAGCCCGCGCGCCTCCAGCCGGTCGAGGAAGCCGACCAGGGTCATCGGCTCCACCCACATGTGGGTCGCCAGCACCGATTGGCGCGAGCCGGGATGGCGGCAGACATAGACCAGAGCCCGCGCCTCCCCCGCCGTGAGGCCGAGCCGGGCGTCGTCCAGGGCACGGTCGAACCGCGCGCGCAGAAGCCGCGCGCAGTCGATCAGGATCATTCCGAAGGGGGATTCATCAAGCATCCCTTATTGTAAGGGCGCCTTATGATTTCCAGCAACCGCGGGCGGCGCAGGGCGGTCATGCCGCGGCGCCATGGCCGCGCAACGTCCATCCCCGCGACGTGAAGCGAAGCCGACGCGCCAAATAGTCGCAGTTTTAAAATCTGTTGCGGACACGCCACCGCAGGACGTAGTTTTTCCGCCTTGGCAGCAGCAATGGGTGCTCCGTGGTCCGCGCCACCGCCATCGGAACTGCGCATCGACCGGACGAAGACCGGCGCGTCCCTTTCCTTCGAAGCGACGCCATCAAAGGCCGAAGGACGCTTCGCATAGGTATACTTACGGATTACTGGCGGCGTCAGCCCTTTGCTACACCCCTGCCCTTAATTGGGCTTTCCGGGGGCGGGCTTCCCGGCGCTTGGCTGTCCAGGCGTGATGTCCGGCGGCGGGGGAGCGTCCATGGGGGTTGGCAGCATGGTCTTGGCGGCCTCGCGGTCCTTGGCCAGACGGTCGAGATCCTGCTGGCGCTGCGCTTCCGTCCGCAGGTCGGTGGGACGCGGCGGGACGGTGCCGAGGTTGGGGTATTCCCGGTTCTCGCCGGACATGCCGCGCACCGGCGACTCCTGGCTGGGCACGTCGCGCCCGGTCACGGCGCCGATCAGCCCGGTGTCGAGCACGTGGTTGCTACAGGCGGACAACCCCAGGACAACCAGGACGGACAGCGCCGGCCCAAGCCGGCCCGTCTTCGCCACCACGCCGCGTCGGATACCCGTTTCCATTCTGCGAACCCCACATCCGAACCCATCCGGCCGCTTGAACGGTGGTGGGCGAAATGAAATCTTCATACGAGAGGTGTATGACGGACCCCGGCTCGAACGGACATGGCATAAGCTGTCCGGGATGCCAGGACCGGAACGCACTCCGACCGAACAGACTTCCGGCAGGCACTGTATAAACCGCACAACGTCCCTCCTGAAGCCTAAAACTCGCCTAAAGAAGAAGGACCGCACCAATGGCCGAAAACCAGGCCCCTGACGTCAAGCTTCCCGACCCGGTGGAGATGTCGCGGGCGATGACCCGCATCGCCGAGCAGAGCCAGCGGCTGGTCACCGACTTCCTGTCCCGTCAGGCCTCGGACGGCGTCGGCGCGAAGAATCCCGACCCGATGGGCGTCGGCCATGCGTTCCTGGAGATGACCACGCGCATGATGGCCGACCCGGCCAAGCTGATGAAGGCGCAGATGACGCTGTGGCAGGACTACCTGACCCTTTGGCAGCGCACCACCCAGCGCTTCTTCGGTCAGGAGTCCCAGCCGGTCATCGCCCCGGCCAAGGACGACCGCCGCTTCAAGGATTCGGCCTGGGACGAGAACACCCTGTTCGACTTCATCAAGCAGTCCTACCTGCTGTCGGCGCGGTGGATGCAGTCGACGGTCAACGAGGTGGACGGGCTGGACGACCACACGGCCAAGAAGGTCGACTTCTACACCCGCCAGTTCGTCGACGCGATGGCGCCCTCCAACTTCGTCATGACGAACCCGGAGGTGCTGCGCACGACCATCGAGACGGGCGGCGAGAACCTCGTCAAGGGCCTGGAGCACCTGCTGAAGGACCTGGAGCGCGGCAAGGGCGAGCTGCGCATCTCCATGACCGATTACGACGCCTTCCAGGTCGGTAAGAACATCGCCGTCACCCCGGGCAAGGTCGTCTTCCAGACCGATCTGATGCAGCTTATCCAGTACACCCCGACCACGCCGGACGTGAACAAGCGCCCGCTGATGATCGTGCCGCCCTGGATCAACAAGTATTACATCCTGGATCTGCGCGAGAAGAACAGCTTCATCAAGTGGGCGGTGGACCAGGGCCATACCGTCTTCATCCTGTCCTGGGTCAACCCGGATGAGAAGCTGGCTCAGAAGGGCTTCGAAGACTATATGTTCGAAGGCGTTCTGGCCGCGCTGGACGCCATCGAGAAGGTGACCGGCGAGAAGGACGTGAACGCCATCGGCTATTGCCTGGGCGGCACGCTGCTCGCCTCCACCCTGTCCTACATGGCGGCCAAGAAGGACGACCGCATCAAGTCGGCCACCTTCTTCACCACCATGCTGGACTTTACCGAAGCGGGCGAGCTGTCGGTCTTCATCGACGAGGAGCAGCTCACCATGATCGAGAGCCAGATGGCCCAGCAGGGCTACCTGGACGGCTCGAAGATGGCGACCACCTTCAACATGCTGCGCGCCAACGACCTGATCTGGTCGTTCGTCGTGAACAACTACCTGCTCGGCAAGGACCCGTTCCCGTTCGACCTGCTCTACTGGAACAGCGATTCGACCCGCATGCCGGCGGCGATGCACAGCTTCTACCTGCGCAACATGTACCAGAAGAACCTTCTGGCGCAGCCGGGCGCGGTGTCGTTGGGCGGAGTGCCGATCGACCTGCGCAACGTGAAGACTCCGTCCTTCTTCCTGTCGGCCCGCGAGGACCACATCGCGCCGTGGAAGTCCACCTACATGGGCGCCCATCTCTTCTCCGGTCCGGTCAAGTTCGTGCTGGCGGCCTCCGGTCACATCGCCGGCGTGGTGAACCCGCCGGCCGCCGGCAAGTACTGCTACTGGACCAACACCAAGCTGCCGAAGGCCTCGGACGACTGGCTGGCGTCGTCGCAGCAGACTCCCGGCTCCTGGTGGCCGGAGTGGAACAACTGGGTTTCCACCTTCTCCGACGGCAAGGTCCCGGCGCGCAATCCGGAAAAGGGTGGACTGCCCGTTCTGGAAGACGCCCCCGGCTCCTACGCCAAGGTGCGCATCGTCTGATATCCCGCCTTCCGGAGGGCGGTCCGCCGCTCTCCGGAAGCCCGGCACCGTTGACGTGACGGTCCACAACAGACGGCCCATAAGAAAAGGCCCCGGACGATTGTCCGGGGCCTTTTCCTTTATCGGCGAGTACCCCGGACCGAGGTCCGGGGTTGGTGTCCCGAAAGGGAACCTGCGCCTTACGACGACGGGGCGTTCGCACCGCGCGGCAGGATCTGCGCACGACGGTTGGACGGCTCGCGGACGTTCGGGCCGGTCTGCACCAGGAGCTGGCTCTCGCCCTTGCCCTCGGTGGTGATGGCGCCGGCGGCGATGCCCTTGGAAACGAGGGCCTGCTTCACCGCCTCGGCGCGACGCACCGACAGACGCTGGTTGTAGGCCGGCGAACCCGAGGTGTCGGTGTGGCCGACGACATGGACGCGGGCGTTGGCGCCCTTGCCGATGGCAGCGGCCGCATCGCCGATCACGCGGTCGGCGGCCGGGGTGACGTTGGCCTTATCCCAGTCGAAGAAGACCAGGTATTCGGTCTGGGCGCGGGCGGCCGGGGCCGGGGCAACCGCCGGAGCGGCGGCCGGCGGGCACTTGTAGCTGCCCTGGTGGATGGCGTAGCCGCCATCCGCCGTGCGGACCGGGGTGTTGTTCCAGCCAATGACCGGGTTGCACCACTCGGCGGTGTCGGCGCTCTGGGCCTGAGCCCCGGCGGTCAGGCCGAAGGCGACGACGGCGGCCGGCACGACGGCCATGGTAGCGCGGAAGAAGCTGTTCATTTCTCCACTCCCTTAGAGACACACTCCCTACCGCTTGGTTCGCGGAGGACGAATCGCACAAACGATAGGACATATCGCGTGCATGTAACGTGACAAAACGCGAAACATGTGGGGTTTGTCCACGTACAAACATACCCTCCGGAAGTCCTACACGTTTCGTGCCGGTGTCACTGTTGCTAGTATGCCACAGTGCTGCGACGCACTAAAGAGGTATTAGCCCTCTCTGTAGATTTGAGCAAGCCGCACGTAGTTTCGGACGTTTACCGGGAAGAAAGATGTGTCCTTTTCCGTTAGTGCACGCACAGGTCTTGCGGGACTTCCGGCCCAAAGTTGCCCGGCGGCCACACGCTTCCCAGGGGTCACCAGGGCCCCGGCAGCCACCATGGCCCCCGACTCGACGTAGGCCCCGTCCATGACGCAGGCCTGCATGCCGATGAAGCAGCCGCTCTCCAGCGTGCAGGCGTGCAACAGGGCCATGTGGCCGATCGACACGTCGTCACCGATGTAGGTCCCCTGCCCCGCCGAAGCGACATGGATGACGGTGCCGTCCTGGATGTTGGTGCGGGCACCGATTCGGATCTCGTTCACGTCGCCGCGGATCGTGCAGCCGAACCAGACACTGCTGCCCGGCCCGATCTCCACGTCGCCGATGACCGAGGCCGTCGGCGCCACATAGACGCTCGGGTCGATCTTCGGATGTGTGCCCTGGAAGGGCAATATCAGGCCGGACATCGCGGGCAACTTTTCCTCAGGCTGTTTCTCTTCGGTCACGGGAACAGCGGGGCCTGCTCCAGCCCGGTCGTCTCGCCCAGGCCGAACATGACGTTCATGTTCTGGATGGCTTGGCCGGAGGCGCCCTTCACCAGATTGTCGATGACCGAGACGATGATGGCGCCGCGCGGGGTGCGGTCGGGGAAGACGCCGATCAGCGCCTGGTTGGAGGCGCGGACGTGGCGGGTCGCCGGGGCGATGCCCGCCGCCGTGACGTTCACGAAAGGCTCCGATTCGTAGCGCGTGGTCAGGGTGGCGCGCAGGTCGTCGGCGGTCACCCCGTCGGCCATGCGGACGTAGATCGTCGCCATCATGCCGCGGTTCATCGGGACGAGGTGCGGCGTGAAGCTGACCGTCACCGGGCGCCCGGCGGCCAGCCGCAATTCCTGCTCGATCTCCGGCATGTGGCGGTGGTGGCCGACGCCGTAGGCGTTGAAGCCCTCCGACACCTCGGTGAAGAGGTTCTGCTGCTTGGCGTCGCGCCCGGCGCCGGAGACGCCCGACTTGGCGTCGATCACGATGCCGCCCGGCTCGATCATCTCGTCCATCAGCAGCGGCAGCAGGGCCAGCAGCGAGCAGGTCGGGTAGCAGCCGGGGTTGGCGACCACGCGGGCCTTGCGCACGCCCTGCCGGTTGAACTCGGTCAGGCCGTAGGCGACCTCCTTCTGAAGCTCCACGGCGCGGTGCTCATGCCCGTACCAGGTGGCGTATTCGGCGGGGTCGGACAGGCGGAAGTCGGCGGACAGGTCCACCACCTTGATGTGGCGCGGCAGGCCGGCGATGACCTCCTGCGTGGTGCCGTGCGGCAGGGCGCAGAAGACGGCGTCCAGCTTGTCCCAGGCGACCTCCTCGATCTTCACGAGGCCGGGCAGGTTGAACTGGCCCAGATGTGGGAACACCTCCGCCATGGGCTTCCCCGCCTGTCGCTCGGCCGTCAGCGCGCAGATCTCCACGCCGGGATGGCGCAGAAGCATGCGCACCAGCTCGGCGCCGGTGTAACCGGACGCGCCGAGAATGCCGACGCGGATGGGGGAAGTGCTGTTGGCCATGGACGCTGTTCCTTTTGACGCACGGGGATGGGCACGGAACGGTGAAGACGAATGAAACAGACCTGAATCAAGAAAGGGGCGCCCCGTCGGGACGCCCCTCGCTTGTACAGCAGTAACGCGGGTCCGCGGTAGGCTTTAGCGCTTCGAGAACTGGAAGCTGCGGCGGGCCTTGGCCTTGCCGTACTTCTTACGCTCGACGACGCGGGCGTCGCGGGTCAGGAAGCCGGCGGCCTTCAGCGGCGGACGGAGCGCCGGCTCGAAGTAGGTCAGCGCCTTGGAGATGCCGTGACGGACCGCGCCGGCCTGACCGGACAGACCACCGCCGGCCACCGTGACCATCACGTCGAACTGGTCGGCGCGGTCGGTGATGCCGAAGGGCTGGGCGATCATCATGCGCAGCACCGGGCGGGCGAAGTAGACTTCCTGGTCGCGGCCGTTGATGACGATCTTGCCGGAGCCCGGCTTGATCCACACGCGGGCGACGGCGTCCTTGCGCTTGCCGGTGGCGTAGGCGCGGCCCTGGGCGTCCAGCTTCGGGGCGACCACTTCGGCGGAGGCGGCGGCCGGAGCGGCAGCGATGTCCTTCAGGCCGGAAAGGGTGGTGGTAACCTGAGCCATTGGATTACGCGCTCCGCTTATTCTTCGGGTTCATGGCCGCAACGTCGAGAGCGACCGGCTGCTGCGCCTCGTGCGGGTGGGCGGCGCCCTTGTAGACCTTCAGGTGGGTCATCACCTTGCGGCCGAGCGGACCGCGCGGAACCATGCGCTCCACGGCCTTCTCGATCACGCGCTCCGGGTACTTGCCGTCCAGGATCTGGCCCTTGGAACGGCCCTTGATGCCGCCCGGATAACCGGTGTGCCAGTAGAAGATGTCGTCCTGGCGCTTGTTGCCGGTCAGCTTGACCTTCTCCGCGTTGATCACGACGACATGGTCGCCGCAATCCATGTGCGGGGTGAAGGTCGGCTTGTTCTTGCCGCGCAGGATGTTCGCCAGGATGCTGGCAAGCCGGCCGAGAACGAGGCCGTCGGCATCGACGACGTACCACTTCTTCTCGATGTCGGTCGGCTTCAGATTGAAGGTCTTCATCGCCACACTCGTTGACTAAACGTGGATCGGCGGGCCACCGAAACTGGACGTTCAATCCCCGGGGCGCCGAAGCGGCCGGTTTTGTACGCAGCGCAGGGGGACTCTGTCAACGGAAAAATATCCGTTTCGCATCAACGACCTACGGTCGCGGTATCATTTTACCGTGAAAGCAAAGCCGTTGATATCATTGGCGTTTTCAGGCGCTTTCCGGATCGTGGTATCCAGATACCGCGAGCGTCACCGGGTCGTGCGGCGGAATCGAATAGGTGCCGGTGGCGTGGGCGACGGGCTCCGGATCGCCCTCGGAGAACAGCAGGACCTCGCCGTAGGCCAGGCGCTTGCCCATCTTCAGGATTCGGCAGTCGGCGGTGATGGCGACCGGCGCCGGGCGGCGCAGGAAGTTGATGGTCATGCTGGTGGTCACGGCCAGTTCCACCCGCCCGATCAGGCTGAGCACCGCCGCGTAGAGCGCCACGTCGGCCAGCCCAAACATCGCCGGCCCGGTCACCGTGCCGCCGGGACGGACGAAACTGTCGTTGTAGGGCAGCTTCATGCGCACGGTCCCGGCGCCGAGCTGCTCGATGGTGATCCCGTAATTGCCGACCAGCGGCACGCCCTCGCGAATCAGGGCTTCCAGTTCCTCGGCGGACACGACCGGCGCGCTCATTCCCTCACCCATGGCTCTTCTTATGGAGCCCCGATCATGGCGGACATCGTCCGGCCCGCCAAGCGCCTCACGGCGGCGCGCCATTTTCACACAACCACCCAACATCAGGCGGCTTTAAATCTACAAATTCGATCAACAAATAGGTTGAGTTATCCGCCCTGGCACCGTTAGATGAACAGACCACACACCCGGTTCCGTGGCGGGAGCGGTCGGGGTACTGTTCCCGCCAACGATCAAAACATCCGGGAGGATTGGACAGCGATGAACGACACCCCACCCGCCGCCAGGGTCCCGAACAGCGACGACGCGCCGCTGGTTCTCCGCGAGGATCGCGACGGGGTCGCGACCCTGACGCTGAACCGCCCGCAGGCGCGCAACGCCCTGTCCGTCGGGCTGATGGGCGCGCTGCAGGCGGAACTGGACGCCATCCACCAGGACTCCACGGTCCGCGCCGTGGTGCTGTCCGGGGCCGGGTCGGCCTTCTGCGCCGGGCACGACCTCAAGGAGATGCGCGCCAACCCCGACCGCGCGGCCTATGAATCGCTGTTCGTCCAGTGCTCCAAACTGATGCTGACGGTCAGCCGCATCCGCCAGCCGGTGATCGCCAAGGTCCACGGCATCGCCACGGCGGCGGGTTGCCAGCTCGTCGCCACCTGCGACCTCGCCTATTGCGCCGACACGGCGCGATTCGCCACGCCGGGCGTGAACATCGGCCTGTTCTGCTCCACCCCCATGGTGGCGCTGAGCCGCGCCGTGGGCCGCAAGGCGGCCATGGAGATGCTGCTGCTCGGCGACCTGATCGGCGCCGATGAGGCGGCGCGCATCGGCCTCGTCAACCGCGCGGTGCCGGCCGACCGGCTCGACGCCGTGGTGGCGGAGGCTGCGGGCAAGATCGCCGCAAAGTCGCCGTTGACGCTCGCCATCGGCAAGGAGGCCTTCTATCGCCAGATCGAGCTGGACGTGGAGGAGGCCTACGCCTACGCCGCCCGCGTGATGACCGAGAACATGCTGGCCCGCGACGCCGAGGAGGGCATCGACGCCTTCCTGCAGAAGCGCCCTCCGGTGTGGTGCGGCCAATGAGCGGCCCCGCCCCCTCGCACGACGGCTACAGCGACGACTTCATCCGCGGCGTTCTGGACCGGGTGAAGACCATCGCCCTGGTCGGCGCGTCGAACGACCCGGTGAAGGCCAGCTTCATCGTGCTGAAGTACCTGCGCGACAAAGGCTACCGGGTCATTCCCGTCAACCCGAAGCTGGCCGGGCAGACCATCCTCGGCGAGCGGGTCTACGCCAGCCTGTCGGAGCTGCCGGAGCCGCCGGACATGGTGGACGTCTTCCGCAACGCCACCGCCGCCGCGGGCGTGACGGACGAGGCCATCGCCGTCGGCGCCAAGGTGGTGTGGATGCAGCTCGGCGTGCGCAACGACGAGGCGGCGGCGCGGGCCGAGGCGGCGGGGCTGACCGTGGTCATGAACCGCTGCCCCAAGATCGAGCTTCAGCGCCTGTTCCACGAGATCGGGCGCATCGGCGTCAACTCCAACATCCTGACGTCCAAGAAGGCCGCACCGGCCAAATCCTTCAAAAAACTGATGTAAAAAGCAGAGGAAGCCATTATGAGCGAGCAGAAGTCCTTCGGTTTCGAGACCCGCGCCATCCACGCCGGCGCCGCCCCCGACCCCGCCACCGGGGCGCGCCAGACGCCGATCTACCAGACGACCAGCTTCGTCTTCGACGACGTGGACGACGCGGCCTCGCTGTTCAACCTCCAGAAGGTCGGCTTCATCTACTCCCGCCTGACCAACCCGACGGTGTCGGTGCTGGAGGAGCGGCTCGCCAACCTGGAAGGCGGCGCCGGAGCCACGGCCACCTCCTCCGGCCACGCCGCGCAGCTGCTCGCCCTGTTCCCGCTGATGGAGCCGGGCGACGAGATCGTCGCCTCGCGCAAGCTGTACGGCGGCACGCTCAACCAGCTCGGCACCAGCTTCCCGCGCGCCTTCGGCTGGAAGTCCGTCTTCGTGGACACCGACCAGCCGGAGAACGTCCGCGCCGCCATCACCGCGAAGACCAAGGCGATCTTCGTGGAAAGCCTCGCCAACCCCGGCGGTGTGGTCACCGACCTTGAGGCCATCGCCAAGATCGCCGACGAGGCCGGCATTCCGCTGATCGTCGACAACACGCTGGCGACGCCGTACCTGATCAACCCGATCCAGTGGGGCGCCACGCTGGTCGTGCACTCCACGACGAAGTTCCTGTCGGGCAACGGCACCTCGGTCGGCGGCGTGGTCATCGACAGCGGCACCTTCGACTGGGGCAAGTCGGGCAAGTTCCCCGCCCTGTCGGAGCCGGACGCCGGCTATCACGGTCTGAAGTTCCAGGAGACCTTCGGTCATCTGGCCTTCACCATCCACGGCCACGCCGTCGGCCTGCGCGACCTCGGGCCGAGCCAGGCGCCGCTGAACGCCTTCCTGACGCTGAACGGCATCGAGACGCTGCCGCTGCGCATGCAGCGCCACAGCGACAGCGCCCTGAAGGTCGCGCAGTTCCTGGAAAGCCACCCGGCGGTGGGCTGGGTCAGCTACGCCGGGCTGGAGTCGTCCAAGTACAACGCGCTCGCCAAGAAGTACCTGCCCAAGGGTGCCGGCGCCGTGCTGACCTTCGGCGTCAAGGGCGGCTTCGACACCGGCGTGAAGGTGGTGGAGAATGTCCAGCTCCTCAGCCACCTCGCCAACATCGGCGACAGCCGGTCGCTGATCATCCACCCCTCCTCGACCACGCACCGCCAGCTGTCGCCGGAAGGTCAGGCCCAGGCGGGCGCCGGCCCGGACGTGCTGCGCCTGTCCATCGGCCTGGAGAGCGTTGAGGACATCATCGCCGACCTCGACCGCGCGCTGTCCGCCGCCTGATGTCAGCCTCCCCCCGTCCGCCCCGGCGGACGGGGGATACCACGCAAGAGGTAGACATGACGCGAAGGGCTGAGCGCTGGCCGTTCCATTGACCTCCGCAGGTCATAGCACCGACCCTGACGCGAACAGGGCGGGGAAGCGGGGCATGAGCGGACGGCTCAGGCGGGGAGTGGCGGCGGTCGCGCTGCTGGGGCTGGGCGGCTGCGCGGGGGCGCCGGTGGCAATGACCGCCGCGTCCTTCGCGGTCGACGGGCTGCTGTATGTCGGCACCAGCAAGAGCAGCACCGACCACATGCTGTCGGCGATGCTGCAGCAGGATTGCGCGACCTTCCGCGTCCTGAGCCAGGGCTATGTCTGCAAGCCGGTGATCGTGCCGGTGGTCCGCAGCGCCGAGAGCGTGCCGGTCCCCCTTCCCGAGCCGGAACCTTCGCCGGTCCCCACTCCGCCACCGCCCGCACCGCTTCCCGTGACGGCGGAGGTGGAGATCGCCGCGAGCCCGCCGATGCCGCGCCCCACCGAACGGCGCTTCCTCGTGGTGGCGGGCAGCTTTTCCAAGCGTGGACAGGCGGAAGCCCAGCGCGCGCGGCTGGGCCATCCGGAGGCCGACATCGTGGCGGCCGACGTGCAGGGCCGGCGCATCCACCGCCTCGTCCTGCCGCCGGAGGACCGGCCGACCGCCCTGCGCCGCTTGGCCGAGATCCGCGCCGCCGGGGTCGGCGACGCGTGGCTCCTGACCTGGACCGGGTGGACGGTGGTCGCCGATCTGCCCGGCGACGCGCCCCACCCCAGCCTGCCGGACAAAATGTGAGCCGTTACTCCGCTGCCGCCATAGGGGCCGCGGCGGACTTGACCGGAACATCCCGGTCGCGCGGCAACAGCAGCGCCGCCGCGAAGGCGACCAGCGCCAGAACCGACAGCGTGACGTAGAGCATCACGAACTCGCCCGTCCGCTCATAGACCAGGGCGACGAGCTGCACGGCCAGCGGACCGGCGCCGAAGGACAGGATGAACTTGGCGCCATAGGCCAGCCCGCGGTGCCTCTCCGGCGTGTAGCGGGCGAGCAGAAGATTCTCCGCTGGGATCTGCACCTGGGAGGCGACGACGACCAGCGCCGCCGCACCGACCAGCGGCAGGTCGGCCAGGACCGCCACCGCCGCCATCATCGGCACCTGGACCAGCAGGCACAGGGTGTAGATGCGCTTCAGCGGGTACTTGTCCGCCAGATGCCCGCCGATGAGCTGCGGCAGGGCGGCGAACAGATAGACCGCCGTCACCACGCCGCCGACGCCCAGCGTGCTGCCGCCCAGCAGGTCGCTCAGCCGCGCCTCGAACAGCTTGGGCAGCACCACCTGCATGGCGTTGAACATCAGCCCGGCGCAGACCATCGTCACCGACAGCACGAAGAAGGCGCGGATCACGTCGCCGCGCGACGCCTTGGGGATCGGCTTCACGTCGCCCTGGCGATCCTCCACCTTGCCCAGCGCGATCAGCAGGGCAAGCACGACGCCCAGCCCCAGGCAGATCGCTCCCGGGATCAGGAAGGCCGAGCGCCAGCCCAGCCATTCCGTCAGGCCGCCCGCCACCACCGCCGCCGAGGCGATGCCGATGGTGCCGAAAATGCCCTGGTAGCCGAGCGCCTTGCCGCGGTTGGTGGCGTTCTTGACCATCCAGGCCATGCCCACCGGGTGGTAGATGGAGGAACCGAGCCCGAGAACCGCCAGCGCCCACAGCAGAGCCTCCGGACCGTCGGTCAGGCCGCAGGCGATGGTCCCCGCCCCGGTCAGCAGGAAGAAGACCGCCATCATCCGGCATTCGCTCCAGCGGTCGCCCAGCCAGCCGGCCAGCGGCGCGCCGACGCCGATCATCAGCGCGCCGAGCGTCCACAGACGGATCAGTTCGTCGTAGGGCAGCTTCCATTCCCGCTCCAGCACCAGGACGACCGTCAGGAACAGGGCCGTCACGATGTGCATCAGCGCGTGGCCGACCCAGGAAAAGCCGATCGACAGACGCGCCGATGTGTCGGTCATGGAAATTCTCCGCATCCGGATGATTTGCGCTTGAAAGCAACCTTCGCGAAGGTGGCACGCGGGTCGGAGGCGGTCCAATGCGCCGCCGTCATGGCGGGCATGCGGCGGCCGGCAGCGGGGCTCAGGCGGTCTCGTCGCGCAGCCAGTCCAGATAGGCCGGGTTGCCACGCCCCACCCTCAGCTCGACCACGCAGGGCACGTCGTAGCTGTGCAGTTCCCGCACCCGCGTGGCCAGCCGGTCGAACAGCTCCGCCCGCGTCTTGGCGATCAGCACCGCCTCATTGGCCTCCTCGATGACGCCCTGCCAGCGATAGATGGAGGTCATTCCGTCCAGGATGTTGGCGCAGGCGGCCAACCGCTCCTCGACCAGCGCACGGCCGATGCATCGGGCCTCGTCCCGCGATCCGGCCGTGATGTAGGCGAAGACGAATTCCATGGCCGAACCCTTTCGATGTAGAGTGCCCGAATCTTGCCACAGGCCGCCAGGGCGCAACAGCCAGGCCGCAACATCTTTCGAGGCGACGAACCATGGCCGCACCCCGACGCACCACGTCCCGACGCCGCCCCACCGAGGCGCAGGCGGCGTGGCTGCGCAACGGCCTGGACCAACCCGGCGGCAAGCTGCCCCTGTTCGACGGCGACGGCCAGCGCGTCAAGCGCCAGACCATCGAAAGCTGCCTGAAATCCGGCTGGGCGGAGCGCTGGTTCCACAACCCGCTGAAGCCCGACTGGCTGGTCTGCCGCTTGACCGACACCGGCCGGGCCGCCCTCGCCCCCCGTCCCGCAGCGCAGGAACTCGCCCAGGCGGAGTGACCGCCGGACGGGTGTCGAAACACTCCGTATGCACCATGTTGGGGTCCGCGAACGCTCGCGGCCCGACCGGACTTTGTTTTGTGACGGTATCAATCCATGCAGCTCTCGGACCTTGGCCAACGCATTTGCATCCTCGGGCCGTCCAACAGCGGAAAATCCACCCTCGCCGAAGCGATCGCGCGGCAGCACGGCCTTCCCGTCGTCCATCTCGACCGGCTGTACCACGCCCCCGATACGGACTGGGTGCCGCGGCCGACCGACGAGTTCATCGCCCTGCACGACACGGCCATCGCCGGCGAGCGGTGGGTCATGGAGGGCAACTACTCACGCTGCATCCCGCAGCGCTTCCAGCGGGCGACGGGGCTGATCTACCTGGATGTGCCCATGCCGCTCAGCCTGCTGCGCTACTTCCGCCGAACCCTGTTCGAACGGGAACGGCGCGGCGCGCTGGAGGGCCGCCGGGACAGCATCAAGTGGGAGATGATCCGCCACATCGCCGTCACCACCCCGAGAAACCGGGACAGAAATCTGCGCACCTTCGATCAGGCCGACCTGCCGAAGATACGGATCAACTCCGCGCGGGAGTTGAACGCATGGTACCGGTGCTGGGGCCTCACGCGATAAGGCCCCGGCGCGCGCTTCACGCCGGCACGGCCTTCAATTGCTGGTCCACCGCCGCCGCCAGTTCACGGGGGGTGACCGGTTTGTGGATCACGGTCAGCCCGTGGGCGGTGGCGTCCAGCAGGCAATCCGGCCCCGTCTCCCCGGTCAGGATCACCCCCGGAACCCCGGCGCCGTAGCGCTCGCGCACACGCAGGATGACCTCGGTCCCGATCCGCCCCTCGCGCAGCCGGTAATCGGCGATCACGATGTCGGGAACGCGGGTCTGTGCCGACAGACGCTCCATGGCCTGATCGGCGCTGCCCGCCGCCAGCACCGCATAACCCCACTCCGTCAGGATCAGCTGAAGACCCATCAGCACGATGGCGTCGTCGTCCACCAGCACGGCAAGGCGGCCCTGCCCCATCCCCGGCGCCTCACTCCCCGCGCCCGCGGCGGCGGCCACCACCGCTTCGCCCATCGGCACGAGCACCCGGAAGGCCGAACCCTTGCCCACCGCGGAACGCACCTCCACCGGGTGGTCGAGCAGCCGCGACAGGCGCCGCACGATGGCGAGACCGAGGCCGAGCCCCTGGTTGCGGTCGCGCTCCGGGTTGCCGACCTGATGGAACTCCTCGAAGATCCGCTCCAGATGGTCGTCGGGAATGCCCATGCCGGTGTCCTGGACGACGATGGACAGGAAGCGCCCGTCCGGACGGCACTGCACCCGCACCAGCCCGCTGTCGGTGTAGCGGATGGCGTTCTCGACCAGATTGCGCAGCAGCCGGCCCAGCAGCGTGCGGTCGCTGCGCACCCGCCCGGCGGCGACCTCCACCTGCCAGCCGATGCCCTTGCCGGCGGCGACCGGCGCGTAGGCGGCGCGGATCGGGTCCATCACCTCCGCCACGTCGAAATCTTCGAACACCGGCGTCACCACCCCGGCGTCGAGGCGCGACACGTCGAGCAGGCTGTCCAGCAGCCCTTTCAACGCGTCCAGCCCCTGCTCCAGATGGGTCAGGATCTTGGTGCCCGCGGGGGACGCGACATGGGCCGACAGGGCGGCGGTGAAAAAGAACAGCGACTGGAGCGGCTGGCGCAGATCGTGGCTGGCAGCGGCCAGGAACTTCGACTTGGCGAGGTTGGCGCGCTCCGCCTCGTCGCGGGCGGAGCGCAATTCGGCCTCCATCGCCTTGCGCTCGGTGATGTCCTCGGCGACGGTGATTCGGTAGGCCGGCTCCGTGCCGGTGATCCGGGCGAGCGAGGAGGTCACCCGCACCCACACCGCCCCGCCGTCCTTGCGGCGATACCGCTTCTCCAGGGCATAGCTGGCCAGCTCGCCGGAAAGCAGCCGCTCGATCAACTGTTCCTCCGCCGGAAGATCCGCTGGATCGGTGATGTCGCGGTAGGTCCGCCGCAGCAATTCCTCCCGCGGGAAGCCGACGATGTCGCAGATCTTGGCGTTGACGTCGAGAATGCGGCCATCCAACCCCACCCGCTCGATGCCCACCGCGGCCAGTTCGAAGACCGACCGGAACCGTTCGTCGCTCTGGCGGCGCGCCGTCTCGGCCCGGCGCAGGTCGGTGACCTCCATCACGACGGCGCCGACCGCCGCGACCTCCGTCCCCTCATGCACGGGGAATAGGGCGATCAGCCAATGGCGCGTCACGCCCGGCTCCTTGGGCGTCTCGCCCATCACCTCGCGGTAGGGAATCGGCTCGCCGGTGTCGAAGACCCGGTCGATCAGCGGCTCGACGCTGGCCGCGACGACGGGAAAAAGGTCCGCCAACTTGCGGCCCATATGGGCCTCCGCCAGGATGCCGTTGCTGTCGGCCAACTGCTCGTTGATGCGGATGTAACGGCGCTCGCGGTCGAAAAAGGCGAAGCCGACCGGCGCGTTCTGCAGCAGGCTGTTCAACTGGGCGAGCAGCGCGCTCTTTTCCCGGTTGGCGGAATGCAGCGCCGCTTCCCCCCACTTGCGGGCGGTGGTGTCCTGGAAGAAGACGGCCAGCCCGTCCGGAGACGGGAAAGCGCGCACGGCGAACCAGGATTCGAAGGCCGTGCAATAGTCCTCGAACTCGACGGGCGTCTGATCCCGCATGGCGCGGCGGTAATTCTCCCCGAAGGCGCTGGCAGCGACCTCCGGGAAAACGTCCCACAGTTCCTGGCCGATCAGGTCACGCCCTCCGGCGATCAGCGTCCGGGCGCGCTCGTTCATGAAGGTGATGCGCCAGCGGCGGTCCACCTCGAACACGCCGTCGGTGATGCTGCCCAGAACGGCGGCCATCTTGTGGACCCGCGCGCTGGCCTGCTCCCGGACCCGCTGCTGGCGGGCCAGTTCCTCGGCCATGCCGTCGAAGGCGCGGGCCAGCGTGCCGAGTTCGGACGACTGGTCGGCCACGCCGCTGCGCGCCGTCAGGTCGCCGGCCTTCCAGCGCTCCGCCGTCGCGACCAGTGCCGCCACGGGCCGCCGCAGGAACCGGCGGGCGCCCCACCAGACGGTGAGCAGGGTCAGCAGCAGGACCAAGGCAATGCCCGTCATCGCCTGAACCATCGCGCCGCGGATCGGACCTAGAACCTCGTCCCTGTCCAGGCTGACCACGACACCGATGCCGTCCGGGTCCTGCCCGGCCGGCTGATAGGCGACGATGTGCGGCCGCCCATCCTGTCCGGTCACCTCGGCCACACCGGGGTCGTCGCGGGACAGCAGCGCGACAAGGGAAGGGGGCAGCGCACCGTCCGCCTGCTCCGGCACAGGCGGCACCTGGGCCACCACCCGGTCGTGGCGCCCCACCAGCGTGATCCGCGCGTTGTCGGACAGCGGCGGCCTGGACAGGAAATCGACGATCCAGGAGATGTCGGTCATCGCCGCCACAACGCCCGCCGCCCGGCCCTCATCATCCTTGAAGGCCAGCGCCACGGGCATGGCGGAGCGGCCGTCCGTGCGGCGGAAGACATGCTCGCCCAGCGTCATGCGATCGCTGTCCAGCGCATCGCGGAAATAGTCGCGGTCGGCGATGGAGGTCCCCAGAGAGGCGCGGTCGGTCGAGCAACGCACCACACCATCCAACCCGGCGACCACGATGCCGAGATGACCGGGATACGACGCGCGCAGGTCGTCCATCATCGCCTGACAGGCCGGGGACCCGGGCGCGCGCGCCGGGCCGGCCTTCACCAACGTGCTCAGCACCTGCCGCAGCCCGTCGATCATGCGGTGCTGCTCCGCCTCGAACAGCGCGGCGAGGTGCAGGGCGTCCCGCCCCATTTCCGCCTCCCGCGCGGCACGCAGGGCCAATTCGTTCTTCACCTCGATGACGGCCGCCGGAATCATCGCCACGAGGACGAGCAGCAACAGGCGGTGAAGAAGGCTCATGCAGGACGGCTTTCGGAAAGTGATGCCGTGAAACCGTGCGGGATACGGGATGCTCCCGTCAACGGGTCCCGGTGGGGCTGCGGGTTGCCTTCCACACACCGGAGCGTTCGGCCCCGGCGGCGATGCGGCGGTCGGCAATCTCCGACTCCTCCACCTCGGCAATCCCGGCGTGCTTCAAAGCGCGCAGAAGGACGCTGCGGACGGTTGTCCCCTCCTCCTCCGCGCGGCGCCGGACAGCGCGCTTAACGCTCTGCGGCACCATGGCGGCCAACTGCACGTCGGGTTCACGCGCAGCGGATGGAGCCTGGTCGGTATCGGGCGGAAAGGCATGGGCGGGTCGGAAGGGGTGGTCGCGCATCGGTCCTGCCGTACATGGTTCGAAGGTGCGAAACACTCCCTGCTTATAGTTAATTTCTTGTTAACCAAAATCCCGCCGACGGTGTCCAGGGGAACTTGATACACCGGAATTGCGGTTGACCTGCACAATCCTGCACCGAACAGTGGCCGGCCGGGCCTTCCGGCGCCACGGCACCGGATCACCGCCCCCTTCGCACGGCCAGAGCAGAGGAGCGACGACGTTGTCAGCACGCCCTTCGAAACGCCGCATCGCCATCGTCGGAGCCGGCTTCACCGGCAGCGTCCTCGCCGCGCATCTGATGCGCCACGCCGATGAGCCGACCAGCCTGCACCTGATCGAACGCACGCCCAGCGTCGGCGCCGGGCTCGCCTACTCCACGCCCAACGCCGCCCATCTGCTGAACGTGCGCGCCTACAACATGAGCGCCTACCCGGACGACCCGCGGCATTTCCTGCGCTGGCTGTGGGCCCAGGACGACGGGACACAAGACGGCGAGGCCGGCGCGGTGCCGCCCAGCGGCCACGCTTTCGTCTCCCGCGCCCGCTATGGCGCCTACATCCAGGACGTCCTGCGGGAGGCCTTGGCCGCCGCCCCGCCCCACGTCTCGCTCACCGTGTCGCAGGCGGAGGCGGTGGACATCGCGTCGGACGCACGGGGCACCCGGCTGCGGCTGGGCAACGGGACCAGCCTGTCGGTGGACACGGCGGTCCTGTGCGTCGGCCACTTCGCTCCCTCGCCGCCGCCGGTGCCGGCGCCGGAGGTCTACGCCTCCAGCCGCTACGTTGCCTCGCCCTGGGACTGGCCGGCGCTGGCCACGATCGCCCCCGACGCGCCCGTGCTGATCCTCGGCACCGGGCTGACCATGGTGGACACCGTCCTGTCGCTGGAGGACCAGGGGCACCGCGGCCCCATCCTCGCCCTGTCGCGCCGTGGCCTGCTGCCGCAGATGCACGAGGAGACGCGGCCGTTCAAGAGCTTCATCCACCCGCAGGTGATGCCGCGCACCGTGCTGGACGTCCTGATCGCCCTGAAGGCCGATGTCCGCCGCGCGCGGGAGACGGGCATCGACTGGCGGTCGGCCTTCGACGCGCTGCGGCCCTACCATCACCTGATCTGGAGCCACCTGCCGACGGAGGAGCGCCGGCGCTTCCTGCGCCACGTCCGCCCCTACTGGGAGGTCCACCGCCACCGTATCGCACCCGAGGTGGCGGCCCGCATCGCCGCCCTTCGCGCGAACGGGCGGCTGACCATCCGCGCCGGGCACCTCCAGACGCTGACTCTCGTCCCGAACGGGGTTGAGGCAACCGTCCGCACCCGCGGGACGGAGGGAACCGTATGGACCCGGACGGTGGGGGCCATCGTCAACGCCACCGGCACCGAATGCGACTTCAGCCGGATCAGCCATCCGCTGGTCAAGGCGCTGCTGACGCGCGGTCTGGCGCGGCCCGACCCGTTGCGGCTGGGGCTGGACGTCACCGTGGACGGCGCCCTGATCGGCGAGGACGGACGGGAGTCGGACCGACTGTTCGCGCTCGGCCCGATCAGCCGCCCGCCGTTCTGGGAGATGACCGCGGTGCCCGAGTTGCGCAGCCAATGCGCCCAGGCCGCCCGGCACATCGCCCAGTTGCGGCGCCCCGCCTATCCGCTGGCGGAGCCGGTGTTGCTGGGCGCGCGGGCGGCGCCCTGAGCAAACTGCGTCACCGGCCCCCTCACCAGCGAGTGCCGTCGCGGTGCGTGAAGAGATCCGTCGCGCTGTCGTAGCGCAGATCCTCGTCCGGGTAATGCGCCTCGTCCCCGGCCGTGCGGTCGCCGACCTCCAGGTAGGTCGCCGGCTCGTCGGAACGGTTGACGAGCTGGTGCCCGTCCGGCTTTCCGGCCGGGAAGCCGGCGCACATGCCGGGGCGCAGGATCGTCTCGCCGGCGTCGGTGACCAGGGTCAGTTCGCCCTCCAGCACATACACGAACTCGTCCTGGCGGGTGTGCCAGTGCCGCAGGGCGGAGGCGGCGCCCGGCTCCAGCCGGGTCAGGTTGACGCCGAAGTTGGTGATCCCCAGCGGGTTGCCCAGCCGTTTGCGCAGGCGTCCGGCGACCGCGGCGCGGAACGGCTCAGGATAACCGGTGGCTCCGAGCTTCGCCCCGACGGCGGCGGGGTCGAGCACCGGAGGCTCTGGGGGAATGACGGGGACGGAGGGCTTGTCTGACAAAGGTGGGGCTCCCTTCGCCGGGGATCGATACCGATCTCTGGAATTGATCCGGGACCATCACTGTAGGCCGTCGGGCACGGACGGACCATCCGGCTTGTTAAGCCACCGGCCGGTTACCTCATCGAGGCAAGGCCCAACGGAAGGGGGAAAGGCGCATGGAGACGACGCTGTACATTCCACCGCTCGGCCTCGCGGGGCAATTCTCCGCACCCGCCGGCTTCGCAGCTGCGGTGATCTTCGCCCACGGCACTTCCAGCGGACGGACGAGTCCGCGCAATGTCCGCGTCGCCGCGCGTTTGCGGGACGCGGGATTTGCGACGCTGCTGGTGGATCTGCAGACGGAGGGGGAAAAGGCCGACCCGGCCAACCAGTTCGACGTCCACCGCCAGTCCGAACGGCTGCTGCTGGCCGTCCGCCACCTGCGCGCCACCACCGCGGTGGAGCGCAAGCCCATCGGCTTCTTCGGCGCCGGGTCCGGCGCGGCATCGGCATTGATCGCGGCAGGGCGCGCCGCGGAGCATGATGGAATCGGCGCCGTGGTCTGCCGCGGCGGGCGCCCCGATCTCGCGGAGGAGTGGCTGAACGCCGTCGCCGCACCCACCCTGCTGGTGGTCGGCGGCAAGGACGCCCCGGCGCTGGACCTCAACAACGACGCCCTTGCCCGGCTTCACTGCATCAAGGCGCTGGAGATCGTGCCGGGCGCCGGCCGTCTGTTCGAGGAAACCGGAAAACTGGATCAGGTGGCCGATTCCGCGCGCTCCTGGTTCACCACTCATCTGCTCAAGGCTGCCAACGGCTGAGCGCGGGTCGACAGCGGGAGCGATGCGGGCTACCTCTGGTTTCCCTGCCGCATCGCGGCACCCGGATCGGACCGCCCATGCCCCAGCTCGAAATTCTCAGCCACCGCCCCGCCGGACCGGCCAAGCCGGTGCCCCTGCTGTTCGTCCATGGCGCCTTCTGCGGCGCCTGGATCTGGGACGAGCATTTCCTGCCCTGGTTCGCCGAGCAGGGGTGGGAAGCCCACGCCGTGTCCCTGCGCGGCCACGGCGCCAGCGAGGGGCGGGGGCGGCTGAACAGCTTCGGCATCGCCGATTACGTGGAGGATGTGCTGGCCGCCGTGGCCTCCTGCTCGGCGCCGCCGGTGCTGATCGGCCATTCCATGGGCGGCATGGTGGTCCAGCGGGCCTTGACCCGCCGCCGCTTCCCCGGGGCGGTCCTGATGGCCTCCGCCCCGCCGCACGGCCTGCTGGAATCCTCGATGCGGCTGGCCTGGAGCGATCCCTACGTGTTCCAGCAGATGGGCATGCTGATGACCTTCTCCAACGGCATCGAGGCGGAGGCGGTGCGCCGCGCCATGTTCTCCGACCGGGTGCCGCTGGAGCTGGCCAAGCGCTACGAGCCGCTGATGCAGGAGGAGTCGCAGCGCGTGCTTCTGGACATCGGCGGCTGGATTCCCTTCCCGCTGCTGCCGGCCCGCGGCGCCCGCGTGGCGGTTCTGGGAGCGGAGGAGGACCGGCTGATCCCCAGGGACCAGGTCGAGGCCACCGCCCGCGCCTTCCGGACGGAGCCGGTGTTCTTCCCGGCGATGGGGCACAGCATGATGCTCGAACCCGGCTGGGAAGCGGTCGCCCGACACGTCGCGGACTGGGTGGAGGCGACCGTTCTGGAGAAGCCGGCGCGGGAGAAGCCGGCGCGGGAGAAGTCGGTGCCGACGGCGACGGTTTCGGATTCGGGCGCGCGCGCCGCCGCCGACTGACGGCCCGGCGCCCCACCGTTCACTGCGTGCGCAGGGTGCTGAGGAAGCCGCCGATCTCGCCGTTCAGGGTTTCCGACTGCTGGGCCAGTTGCCGGGACGCCTCCAGCACGGCGTAGGCCATTTTCCCGCACTGCCCGGCGGCGGCGGTCACGCCGGAGATGTCGCGCGCCACGTCGCGGGTGACCTCGGCGGCCTGCTGCACGTTGCGGCTGATCGCCTGGGTCGCCGCCCCCTGCTCCTCCACCGCCGACGCGATGATCGTGGCGATGCCGTTCACCTGCTCGATCACCCGCGCCACCCCGCCGATCTCCGCCACCGCCTCGCCGGTCGCGGACTGGACGCCGGCGACCTGGGCGGCGATCTCCTCGGTGGCCCGGGCGGTCTGGCTGGCGAGGCTCTTCACCTCGCCCGCGACCACCGCGAAGCCCTTGCCGGCCTCGCCCGCGCGGGCCGCCTCGATGGTGGCGTTGAGCGCCAGCAGATTGGTCTGCGCGGCGATGTCGTTGATCAGGCTGACCACGGTGCCGATCCGTCCGACCGCCTCGGCCAGCCCGGTCACCTTGCCGGTGGCGCGCTCCGACGCGGTGGCGGCGTCCCGCGCGATCCGCGAGGCATCGGCGACCCGGCGGCTGATCTCGCCCACCGAGCCCGACAACTGCTCCGTCGCCACGGCGACCGTCTGCACGTTGGCCGAGGTCTGCTCCGTGGCCGCCGCCACCGTGCCGGCCAGCCGGTCGGTCTGCCCGGCGGCGCGGGTCATCTCCTGGGCCTCGTGCTCCATCGCCTCGGTTTCGTGCGACACCGCCTTCATCACCTCGCCGACGCTCCGCTCGAACCGTTCGGCGAGGCCGGCGAGGGTGCGGCGCTTGTCCTCCTCCGAGCGGCGCAGCGCGGCGGCCTGATCGGCTTCCAGGCGCTTTTTCTCCTCGGCGTTGCTCAGGAACACGCGGGCGGCGCTGGCCATGGCGCCGATCTCGTCGCGGCGGCTCGCCTCGGGAAAAGCGATCGAGAGGTCGCCGTCCGCCAGTGCGTGCATGCGGGTGCTGAGGCTGCGGATCGTGGCGCTGAGCCGCAAGCCGACCAGCGCGATCAGGCAGACCGCCGGCACCGCCAGAAGACCGGCCACCGCCAGAACGGTCCACAGCGTGCTCAGGAAAGCGCCGCGGATGTCGTCGATGAAGACGCCGGTTCCGATGTAGATGCCCCAGGGCTGGAAGATCTTGATGTAGGACAGCTTCGCCGCCGTCTCGTCGCTGTTCGGGGCGACGTTCCAGAAATAGCCGTAGGTGCCCTCCCCCGAGGCCTTGGCGATGCGCGCCATGTCCATCAGGATCGGCGCGCCCTTGGTGTCCTTCACGCCGGACACGTCCTGCCCCATCAGCTTCGAGCTGGGATGGGCGAAGCCGAAGCCGTCCAGGGTGATCGCGAACAGATACTCCTGCCCGCCGTAGCGCATGCCGAGAAGCGACCGCTTGAAGCGCGCCTGCGCCTCCTCCCGCGTGATCTGGCCGGCGGCGGCCTCCGCCTCGTAGGCGGCGGCCATGCTGTGGGCGGCCTCCACCATGAAGCGCAGGGACTGGACGCGGTCCGCGTGCATGCGCTGGTAATTCAGCCAGAGGCCGGCGCCGACGACAGCCGCCGTCGCGATGCTCGCCAGCGCCACCAATCCCCAGAGCTTCGAGCGGATGGACAAATTATCGAACATGACAACCCTTCCGACAAATCCGCACCAACGGGCGGTGGCGCGCGGGCCGTTTCTTTGCCGGAATGCTATCGAAGCAATAGTGACTCATTTATTAATAGTTTTATTTAATTCATCGCAAAGAAGATTGAACAATTTCAAAACAACCGCTGAGATTGTTTTGACGTCTCCTCCAGAAAATTGATAGCCGGCAGGAGACATAAAAGAATATGGCGGCCAGCTTTGGTTGCTCCGATCACGCGCCGGGAGCCGACTTTTGCGTCAGGACGAGAAAGACTTTTTCCTCCAGCTGCTCCGGGGTGAAAGGCTTGGCGATGTAGGCGCTGACATTGTGGGCCAGCGCCCGCTCCACCGCCTTCAGCGTGGCGAGCGCCGTCACCATCAGGAAAGGCAGTTCGCGCCGCACCTCGCGCACGCGGCGCAGCACGTCCAGGCCGCTGGCCTTCGGCATCATCCAGTCGCAGACGATCAGGTCGTACGCCCCATCCCCGGCCAGCCGGAGCAGCGCCTCCTGCCCGTCCGACGCCGTGTCGATGTGGCCGATGCCGAGGTCGCGCAGCACCGATTCGACGAAGTGCCGCGGCCCCTCCTCGTCGTCGACGACCAGAACGCGGATGGCGCCGAGGTCGATGAAGGGCACGCCGACCACCCCCAGCGCCCCGCGCATCCAGGAGGCGCGGGCCGAGCGCTCCTTGCCGCCCGTGGCGCCCAGCAGGAAGGAGCGCACGAAGCGCGGCCGGTGCACCTGCCGGTACAGCGCCTTGGCGACCGCCGCCCGGCTCTTGCCGCGGCAGAAGGCGCCGTCGCCGGCCAGCCGCACCATCTCCAGGACCGTGTCGGGGTTCGGCTCGTCCTTGCCCTGAAGGGGGCTCAGCAGGCGCTGGGTGCGGATGAAGGCGTTCTGGATCTCGTCGATCTGCCCGGCCATGTGCTCGCGGGCGTCCTCCGCGAAGGCGCTGTCGAGCACGAGCTTCTGGACCTCCGCCAGCCCCTTCAGCTTCTCGGTCTTCTCCTTCCAGCAGTCGAGCAGGCGCCCGGCGAAATCCCGTCCGTCGAAGAACTGGGTCAGATAGCCGTTCACCGCCCGCTCGGCGCTGGGCGACAGCGGCATCCTCTGCAGGACGAACAGGATGCGGAGCTTCTGCATCAGCGTCCGTCCCTTGGTGATCTCGGGCAGCGTGTCCTCGTTGACGAGCAGCGCGCTGCGCCGCTGGAGCGCCGTCTCCGTCCGGGCGCCGCCGAAATAGCCCTCCCCCGTGCGCAGCCGCTGCGACACCTGGCTCAGCGCCATGATCTCCCGCTGCACCGCCTCCACCCCGAACAGGTCGCCGGCGCTGGTGATGGTGAAGCGGTCGGGCTTCGACAATTCGCGGCGCAGCGCGACGATCAGGCTGTCGCTCAGCACCGGCATGGCCGTGCGGCGCACCAGCGTCTCAAGCCCCCGGAAGACCGGTGGCGCCTCGTCGGACAGCGGCTTGTCCCCGGCGATCAGCGACACGATCATGTCCACCCGGTCCACGAAGGGCGCGTCCAGGGAACAGGAGGCGGTGCCGGTGTCGCTGCGCAGGATCTCGCCGAGCAGGCGGTCGAGCGGGGCCAGCGCGTCGGCGTCCTCCAGTCCGTCCGCCAGTTCCAGAAGGAGCCGCGCCTTTTCGGCGAAGCTGCGGCCCTGGTACAGGTGCGTGGTCAGCGCCGCATCGACCATGAAGCGCCCGGTGAAGGCGTCGCGGGCGGCGATCAGCCGCTCCGCCGTCGCGGCGTAGCTGGCCGGCGTCAGGTCCGGCGGCTGGGCGTCCTTCAACCGCTCGCGGGTCAGCCGGGCGACCTCGTTGACCAGGGCGGTCAGCGCGCCCTTGCGATCCATCGCCCGTTCCGCCTGCTGCAGGATGGCGACGAAGGTCGGAATGTTGGACAGGCTCTGCTGGTGGCGGGGGGAGTGCAGAAGTTCGGTCGGGGTCAGCGCGTTCTCGTCGAAATAGCGCTGGCAATGCCGGCCGATGCTGTCGCGGCCCTGCGGGGTATAGAAGTCGTCCGGACTCCGGCAGACGGCGGCGTCGCTTCCGCCATCCGTGTCCGTGTCGCGGCCGCTGTCCCGACCGTCCGCGATGCTTTGGTCCGATGCCATGCCCTAACCCCGTCTCATTCGGCCAGAAGCCCGCGCACCGCCTCGATCAGGCGGTCCGGGGCCACTGGCTTCATGACGATCCGGCGGCCCGGCTGTGCCGTCATGTCCGCCGCCGTTTCATGGGACGCGTAGCCGGTCAGGAAGAGGATGCGCAGGTCCGGATTGCGCTCCGCCAGGGCGCGGCTCAACTCCAGACCGTTCATGCGGGGCATCGACATGTCAGACACCACGGCATCGAACAGCCCGCCGCATTCGTCCCAGCGCTCCAGCGCGTCCAGCCCGTCCACCGCCTCGGTCACCGTGCAGCCGGCCTCCTCCAGCGCCAGCCGGACATAGGTGCGCACGGACTCTTCGTCGTCCACCAGCAGGATGGCGGCACCCTCGTCCTCGCCCAGCCCCAGCCCGTCCGCCAGCGAACCGGCCGGAACGGGAGCGGGGACGGCGGGCAGATGGATGGAGAAGACGCTGCCGCGCCCATCCGCTCCGGCCTCCATCTCGACCGCCCCGCCAGCCTGCCGGGCGGTGCCGTAGACCATCCACAGACCGAGGCCGGTGCCCTTGCCCGGCTCCTTGGTGGTGAAGAAGGGTTCCCAGATGCGGTCGCGCACCGCCTCCGGCACGCCGCAGCCCTCGTCGATGACGCGGATCACGGCGTAACGCCCGTGCGCCAGCGCGCCGTGGCGCTCAAAGAAGGCGCCATCCGGCAAGGCACTGTCCAGCGCGATGGTCAGGCGCCCGCCGTCGGGCATGGCGTCGCGCGCGTTGAGGGCGAGGTTCAGGATGGCCTGGTTCAGCATCACCGGGTTGGCGACGGCGTGGGCGTCGCCGTCGCCGATGCGGATGTCCAGGTCGATTCCGGCGCTCATCAGCGGCTTCAGGAAGATCTTCAGGTCACGCACCAGCGGGGCCAGCGCCACCACCTCCGTCTCGTCCGACGGACGACGGCGCGAGAAGTCGAGAAGCTGGGCGGTCAGCGCGGCGGCCCGGTCGGACGCCTTGGCGATCTCCCGCACGCAGGTGGTGACGCGCGCCGGATCGTCCGGCGCCCGCTCGGCCAGCCGGGCGAATCCGCCGATGGCGGTCAGCATATTGTTGAACTCGTGGGCGATGCCGCCGGCCATGCGGCCCACGGCCTCCATCTTCTGCGACTTCTGAAGCTCCGCCTCGGCGCGGCGGCGTTCGGTCACGTCGTTCAGCACCAGGAGAACCGCCGCCTCCCGCTGGTAGACCGCGGGAAAGGCGCCGATCTCGACATGGCGGTGCTCCCCCGACGGGCGGGCGACCGCGCACTCCACCCTCTGGTGCTCGCCCTCCGCGCCCAGCCCCAGCCGCGCCGTCACCGTCTCCGCCTCGACAATGAAGCGGTTGAGGTCCACCCCCTCCAGCCCGCCGCTGCCGCCCACGCCCAGGATGGACGCCGCGGCGGCGTTGCCGAAGCGGATGGCCCGACGGTCCCAGAGGACGATGCCGTAGGGCGCCAGCTCGACCAGCTGGCGGTAGCGCTTCTCGCTCTCGCTGAGCGCGCTGACGGTGGCCTCCAGCCGCTCTGTCTGGCCGGCGAGCTGTTCCTCGCGCCGCTTCAGCTCGGTGATGTCCATCAGGATCTTCACGATGCCGCCGGAGCCGGTGGCGTGCTCGCTGATGCGGTACCAGCGCCCGTCGGACAGCCGCCCGTCCACCGGATCGGTGTGCAGCAGATGGCGCTTCATCCGCTCGGCGATCCAGTTGGCCATCTCGCGGTCGTCGCCCTCGTACCCGCCGCGCTCGGCGGCGGCGCGCAGGATGTCCTTGAAGGCGGTGCCGGGCACCAGCACGTCGGCCAGGTTCGGATAGGCGCTGCGGTAGCGCTCGTTGCAGAAGATCAGCCGGTCGTCCGGGCTGAACAGCACGAAGCCCTCGGAGATGCTGGACAGCGCGTCGTGCACCACCGACTGCATAAAGCGCGCCTCGACCAGGGCCAGCGTCTCCGTGGTCGTCTCGATCCCGGTGCCGCGGTAGCCGGCGAACCGACCGTCCGCGTCGGTGAAGGGCTGGGCGCTGATGCGAAAGACGCGGGTGTCGCCCGCCCCGTCGCGCAGCGTGACCTCCAGGTCGCGGAAGGCCTTCCCGGTCTCGATGTCGGCCAGATGGTCCAGCCAGGTGTCGGCGTCCTCGACCAGCGCGCCGAGGTCGAGCAGCGAATCGCCGAACACCGGCTCCGGGTCGCCGCCGAGAAGCGCCGGCAGCCGTTCCGACACGTAGGTGTAACGGTGGTCGGCGGCGCTTTCCCAGAACCAGTCGGACGCGGCCTCGGCGAAGTCGCGGAAGCGCTGGCGGCTGGCGGCCAGCTCCTCGTTCGCGGCGCGCAGCAGGCGGGCGGAGCGATCCTGCGCCGCCGCCGCGGCGCGGGCGCGGCGCACCGACAGCACGGCCAGCGCCGCCATCGCCAGCGTCATCACGCCGAGCGGCAGCATCAGCCGGTCGCGGCCCTCTTCCGGCATCATCACGGCCAGCAGGCCGGCCGCGCCGAGCATGAGGAACAGCAGGTCGGTCAGCCCGCCCAGCCCGCGGCGCGGCGCCGCTTCCCCGGCCGGCCGGACGGCACGGACGTCGAGGTCGGTGTCGGTGGGGGGCAGCCCGCCCCGGCCGGAAAGATCCACGGAGCTCCGCTCCATCGTCATGGGTGTACCGACGCGCAAGGCGTGCCTTGCATAGACCCGTAATAGGAGGTGAGCCGTTAACAGCCGGTTTCGCTGTTCGCCTTCGTACGATTGGATTCTACCGTGAGCATACGATTTTCACCGCTCAGCGCCGGTTGACCAGAACCAGAATCTTCTCCTCGAGCTGTTCGGGAGAAAAGGGTTTGGCGATGTAGGCGGTGACGTCGTGGGCCATGGCCTCCTCCACCGCGATGATGGTGGCGAGCGCGGTGACCATCAGGAAGGGCATGTCGGGACGCACCGCGCGGACCAGCTTCAGGAAATCCAGCCCCGACAGACGGGGCATCTTCCAGTCGCAGACGATGAGGTCGAAGGCGCCCTGCCGCTCCTCGAATTGGGTCAGCGCCTCGCGCCCGTCCTGGGCGATGGTCAGGTCGGTGATGCCGAGATCGCGCAGGATCATCTCGACATAGCCGCGCGCGGCCGGCTCGTCGTCGGCCAGCAGGACGCGCAGCGTGTTCATGGCGAGCATCGGCAGGCCGGCGCCGGCCAGCGTGGCGAAGAACTGGGCGAAGCGCTCGGCCCGCTGCTCCGTCGCGTCCTTGCAGCGGGCGAGGTAGCCGCGCAGGAAGGCGGTGGAGCGGACATGGTGTCCGACCAGCTCGCGCGCCGCCGCCACGCATTTCCCCTCGGTGAAGGCGCCCTCGGCGAGCAGGCTGGCGAACTCCATGACCTCGTCGACGTGGGGCGGGCGGTCCTTGGCGATGCGGGCGAAGACCTTGTTGGTGCGCAGGAAGGTGTTCTGGATCTCGTCCAGCATGCGGACGTAGCGCTCGCGCAGCGCCTCCGGCAAGGTGGAGCGCGCCACGCGCCGTTGCAGGTCGGCCAGCGCCTTGATGCGGGCGCGCGGCGTGCGGGCCGTCTCGAACAGGCGCTGGGTGAAGTCACGGGCCTCCAGATGGCGGCGCAAGTGGGCGACGATCATGCGCCGGCTGCGCTCCCCCGACACCGCCCCCTCGAAGGCCAGCAGATCGACGATGCGGGCGTAGTGGCTCTTGGCGTGCAGCACCGCCTCCAGCCGCGCGCCGGACAGCAGCAGCGCCACCCGCCGGTCGATCAGCCGTGTCGTGCGCTCCCCGCCGATCACCCCGCCCTTCACGGTCAGGCGCGAGGCGAGAAGGCTGATCGCCGATAGCTCGTCCAGCACCGCCGCCACGCTGTTCGGCTCCGCCTTGGTGCCGGACAGCGGCGCGTCCCCCAACAGGGCGTGGTGCACACCGGCCTCCAGCCCCAACCGGGCGGCGCGCGCCTGATGGCGGGCGACGAAGGCGGACAGGCGGTGCAGGACCGCCGGGGCGTCGGGGTGCGACGGCGCCTCGCCCCGCCAGACCATCGCCACGGCGTCGAGCACGCCGCGCAGCCCGTCCGCCCAGCCGAACAGCGCCTCGACCACCAGCCCGTTGGCCAGCATCTCGCCGACGACCTGGTCGAGGATGGCGATTCCCTCGCCGGACAGCCCGTCCCCGTCGAGCGAGAGGATGCGCACCAGCCGAAGCTCGTGGTTGCGCCCCTCCCCCAGCCAGGCGGACAGCCAGCAATCGATGGCGTGACGCCCGGCGAAGCCCGGCGTCCGTGCCATGGTCTGGGCCACCGTGGCGGCGAACTGCTTGGCGTCGATGGACAGGGAGGTGCCGCTGTGGGCGCGCCGGGCGGTGACGGCCAAAACCTCCTGCTCCAGCCGCTTCAGCTCCGCCAGCCGCATGGCGGGAGAGCGGCGTCCGGGGCGGGCCTGCCGCTGGGCCACCCGCTCCAGCACCTGCGCGCGGCGCGGCCAGTCGAGGAAGGAGCGTTGCGGCTCCACCTTGTGCAGGAACTCGGTCGGGGTGATGCCGCGCGCCTCCAGGAACTCCGCCAGTTCCTCCGCGATCAGGAAACGCGCGGCGGGGGTGAAGATCTCCTCGACCCGGACGCAGACGGCGGACTCCGGCGACTCCACCGGCGCGTCGCCGCTCAGCTCGCCGAGGAGCGCGTCGACGTCGTAGACGCCGATGGGAATGCCATCGGTCGAAAGGGTGGAGGACGGCGGAACGGCGCTCATCGATGCCCCGCCATCAGATCAGCAGCGCGTGGATCGTGTCGGCCAGTTCGTCCGGGTTGATCGGCTTGCGCAGGAAGACGGTGCGGCATCCTTCTGCCAGCAGGTCGTCCAGGCTTTCCGTCTCCGGCGGGTAACCGGACATCAGGACGGCCGGCAGGTCCGGATTCTCCCGGCGCAGGGCGCGCGCCACCGACGCCCCACCGACCTGCGGCATCACGAGGTCGGTCACCAGCAGATCGAAGGCCCCGCCATGGTCGGCGTAGGCGCGCAGGGCCTCGGTGCCGTCGGCGGCGCAGACCACCCGCATCCCCATGTCCTCCAGCGTCAGGCGGATGAAGTCGCGCACCTGCGCCTCGTCCTCCACCAGAAGGACGGTGGCGGCCATCGACAGCCCCTCCATCTCGTCGCCCTCCGCGTCGAGGGGGAACGCGTCGTCAAGACCGAAGGCGCCCAGATCGGGAGCGTCCGCGTCCTGCGGCTCCGCGACGTCCTCCACCGGGAAGCGGAGCGTGAAGACGGTGCCGCGCCCCAGATCCGTGTCCACCTCGACGTCGCCACCCGCCCGCGCGACCGTGGAATAGACCAGCGCCAGCCCCAGCCCGGTCCCGGCCCCCGGCTCCTTGGTGGTGAAGAAGGGTTCGAAGATGCGGTCGATCACCGCCGGGTCGATGCCGCAACCGGTGTCGCCAACGGTGATGGTGACTCCCGGATCGTCCGTCCGCTCCACCGCGATGGTGATCGGCCCGCCCTCCGGCATGGCGTCGCGGGCGTTGAGCACGAGGTTGAGCAGCGACTGGTGCAGCAGGGCAGGGTCGATGGTCACCACCGCCCCTCCCCCGGCGCCCTCGGTCCGCAGCGGGTGGCGCTCGCCCAGCGTGGGGCCGAGGAAGCGGCGCAGATCGTCGATCACCGCGCCGACGCGCACGGGACGCGCCGCGTCGGTCTGGCCGGGCCGCCCGAAGCTGAGAAGCTGGGCGGTCAGGCCGGAGGCACGGTCGGTCGCCTTGACGATCTCGGTCAGGCACTGCTCGACCCGCGGGCGGTCCTGCGGAGCGCGGCGGGCCATCTGGGCGAAGCCGCCGATGGCCGTCAGCATGTTGTTGAACTCGTGGGCGATGCCGCCGGCCAGCTGGCCGATGGCCTGCATCTTCTGCGCCTGCTGGATCGCCCGCTCCGCTTGCTTGCGCCCGGTGATGTCGGTGAGGACGAGGAACCACGCCGCCTCTCCCTCGACCGCGAAGGGGTGGATGCCGACCTCAAGCTCGCGCAGGGCGCCCTGCGCGGTGACGAAGCGGGCCTCGACCGGCGGCGGGGCTTCCAGTCCGCTGCCGGGCGGGGGCAGCCAGTCGAACAGGCGCTGCACCCCGTCGAACTCCGTCGCCTCGACCAGCGGGATGCGCAGCATGGCGTCGGGATCGCTGTTTCCCAGGATGAGCGCGGCGGAGCGGTTGGTGAAGCGCAGCCGCAGCCCGTCCCAGATCAGGATGCCGTAGGGCGCCATCTCGACCAGCCGGCGGTAACGCGCCTCGCTGTCGGCCAGCGCCTCCTCGTGGCGCTTCAGTTCGGTGATGTCGGTGAGGATCTTGACCACGCCGCCGAAGCGCGTGGCGTGCTCGCTGATGCGGTACCAGCGCCCGTCGCCGAGCCGGTGGTCGGTCGGCGGCCCGCTGCGGGTGTGGCGGTTCAGCCGCTCGGCGATCCAGTCGGACGGATCGCCCAGATCGTCGCCGGCCGCCCCCCGCTCCACCGCGACCCGCAGCAGGTCGGCGAAACGGACGCCGGGAATCAGATGGTCGGACAGCAGCGGGTAGGCGGCGCGGTAGCGGTCGTTGCACAGCACCAGCCGCCCGTCGGCGCCGAACAGCACGAACCCTTCGGACACGCAGCCGATGGCGTCGGACAGCAGCGCGCGGAAATGCGCCTCGCCCTCGCCCTTGCCCTCACCATCGCCCAGATGTGGGCTCGTCGGGGCCTCCAAGACCGCGTCGAGCTGGCTCCGCAGCGCCCGCAACGGCTCCCGCAGGTGATCCAGCGCGCCGGGCGGCGCGGCGGACAGCCGCGCGCCCAGGGTGTCGAGGAGTTCCGCAAGCTCTTGGTCGGGCCGGTCCATAACCCGGCATTCAACCATCACCCCCGGTCTCCCCGCCAGTTGATTCCGCGCTCAGCCCTGCTTCGGGAAATGGTGATGGCCGTGGTCGCAGACGCCGCGCGAATGCTTGTCGTCGCAGCTTTCGCCGGACGCGGTCAGGCCGATCCAGGCGTGCAGCGTGTTGGGGTCGAAGCCGGCCTTGCGGTCCGCCCCGACCTGGAGCAGCGGGCGGCGGATCAGGTCGCGGTCGGCCAGCAGGGCGGCCAGCGCCGACTCCTCGTCCAGTTCGCCGGGCTTCACGGCGCCGGTCTTCACGGCGGCGGCGCGGCGGTTGAACCAGTCCTCGACGGGACGGTCCTCGAAGAAGGGGCGCAGGGTTTCGGCGGTGAGGGGCTCGGCGGCCAGATCGCGCTCCACCAGCGTGTGGCCGGCGGCCTGGAGCTGAAGCTTCTGCTTGGCGTTCGCCGTGCAGCCGGACAGACCGTAAAAGATCACTTCCGTCATGGGGTTGGTGCTCCGCATCGAAACAGGACGAATTAGGTCCAGTCTACCGGCGCGGAAACCGGGGGTGCCGGTGACGGAATGTCGCACCCCCGGATTGTCGAGCGGATCGGCTGTTCGCCAATCACTTGATGCGCTTCAGCGACTCCTCGACGTAGGCGTTCGTGTAGGTCTTGGACAGGTCGATGTCCGTCGCCGCCACCGCCTTGTCGAAGGCCTTCAGCACCTTGTAGGCGGCCTCCGCCCCCTCCTGGGAGAAGCGGCCGTCGGGCGAGTAGGTCGGCTTCGAATGCTCGAAGGCCTGGGCGTAGAGCGTCTGGTTGCCGAGGAAATATTCCGGCGGCAGGACCTTCAGGACGTCCTCGGTCTTGGCCTGGTCCAGCCACTTCAGCGTCCGCACGAAAACGTCGACCAGCGCCTGGGTGGTCTTCGGGTTTTCCTTGATGAAGGCCGGCGTGGTGTAGAGCACCGCCGCCGGGTACGGCCCGCCGTAGGTGTCGAGCGTGCCCTTCTCCGTCCGGGTGTCGGCGATGGTGGTGACGTCGCCGTCGGCCTCCAGCTGGCTGATCACCGGGTCGAGGTTGGCGATGGCGTCGATCTCGCCGCGCTTCACCGCGGCCACCGCGCTGGGGCCGCCGCCGACGCCGATGAAGGACACGTCCTCCGGCGTCATGCCGTGCTGGGTCAGCAGATAGTTGACCATGAAGTTGGTCGAGGAGCCGGGGGCGGTCACACCGATCTTCTTGCCCTTCAACTCCTTGATCGACGTGATCGTGCCGGCCTTGTTGACCGCGGCCAGGACGATGCCCGGATAGCGGCCCAGCAGGGCGACGGCGGTGATCGGCTGGCCCTTGGCCTGCATCTGCACCGTGTGGTCGAAGGCACCCGTCACGATGTCCGCCGAACCGCCGACCAGCGCCTGGAGGCTCTTGGCGCCGCCGCCGAAATCGTTGATCTCGACGTTCAACCCGGCCTCCTTGAAGTAGCCGAGCCGCTCGGCCACCGTCAGCGGCAGGTAATAGAGCAGCGGCTTGCCGCCGACCGCCAGCTTCAGGTCCTTCTTCTCGACCTGCTGGGCGTTCGCCCCGCCGATCCCGAAGGCCAGGACCACCGCCGCGGCGGCGATCACGCTTTTCATACGCATGGCTTCCCTCCCAAATGTTTTTCTACGGCGCGGTCATCCCTGCGCGTTGGTCGTCTGCGCCTCCTGCGGGCGCCAGTGCAGAAGGCGTTTCTCGATGACGGTCACCACGGTGTCGATCACCACGACGAAGATCGTCAGCACCAGCATGCCGGAGAAGACGCCGACCGTGTCGAACACCCCTTCCGCCTGATGGATGCGGTAGCCGAGGCCGGCGGCGGAGCCGAGATACTCGCCAACCACCGCGCCGACCATGGCGAAGCCGACCGCGGTGTGCAGGCTGGAGAAGACCCAGGACAGGGCGGACGGCAGATAGACGTGCCGGAACAGGTGCCGGTTGCTCGCCCCCAGCATCCGCGCGTTGGCCAGCACGACCGGGCTGACCTCCTTCACGCCCTGGTAGACGTTGAAGAACACGATGAAGAAGACCAGCGTCACCCCCAGCGCCACCTTGGACCAGATGCCGAGGCCCAGCCACAGCGCGAAGATCGGCGCCAGCACCACGCGGGGCAGCGCGTTGACCGCCTTGATGTAGGGGTCGAAGACGATGGAGACCAAGGGCGCGCGGGCGAACCAGAAACCGAAGGCGATTCCCGCCACCGTGCCGATGACGAAGGCCAGCGCGGTTTCCAGCAGCGTGATGCCGAGATGGTACCAGATCACCCCGGACGCGAAGTCGCTCCAGGTGCGCTCCAGCACCGCCAGCGGCGTGCCGAAGAAGAAGGGGCTCAGGATCTTCGTCGCGGTCAGGACGTGCCAGATCAGGAAGAAACCGATCAGCACGGCGACCTGCAGAAGCAAGATCACCGGGCGGCTCGGCAGGCGTTTCACACGGGCCACGGCCATGGGGTCCTCACGTCGGCTTGGACGTTATTTCAGTTTGGTTTGGGCGTAGCCCTTCAGCACTTCCTCGCGCAGCTGCCCCCAGATTTCCCGGTGCAGGTCGAGGAAGCGCGGCGTCATGCGGATTTCCGCCACGTCGCGCGGGCGCTCCAGATCCACCCGGTACTCGCCGATCAGCCGGGCGCCGGGACCGGCGGACAGCACCAGCACCCGGTCGGACATGGAGATGGCCTCCTCCAGGTCGTGGGTGATGAAGACCACCGACTTGCGGTCCGCCGACCACAGGTCGAGCAGCTCGTTCTCCATCAACTGCCGGGTCTGGATGTCGAGCGCCGAGAAGGGCTCGTCCATCAGCACGATCTTCGGATCGACGATCAGCGTCTGGGCGAGCGCCACGCGCTTGCGCATCCCGCCGGAGAGCTGGTGGGGGTAGCGGTCGCCGAAACGGTCCAGCCCGACGCGGGCCAGCCAGGGGCGGGCGCGCTCCTCCGCCTCGCGCCGCGGCACGCCGCGGAATTCCAGCCCGGCGGCAACGTTCTCAAGCGCCGACTTCCAGGGCATCAGGGCGTCCGCCTGGAACATATAGCCGGCGTGCGGATTGATGCCGTCGACCGGCTCCCCGAAGGTCTGGGCGCGCCCGGCGCTGGGGGCGAGGAGCCCCGCCGCGACGTTCAGGATCGTCGATTTGCCGCTGCCGGTCGGCCCGACGATGGACACGAACTCCCCCGCGGCAACCGACAGGGTCACGCCCTGAACCGCCGTGTAGGTCTGCCCGCGTCCGTCGGGCGATGGAAAGGTGCAGGTCACGCCGTCCAGGCGGAGCGCGGCCTTGTCCGCCCCCTCCGTCCGCAGGGCGGCCGCCACGGCGGCGCTGTCTGACATCAATGCGTTCCGTCCCTGATGGTCGTTTTCACCGCATCTTGGCGGAATGAGACGGTATCGGCAATGGGCGCTGGCAACAATCGTTTCCGCGGACGATGGGAATCAATCCAGACGCGCGAAGAACGCCATGATCGCCGGACCCACCCCTTGCGGCCATTGGTGCGGGTAAAAGCGCCCGTTGCGCGTCCGGTCGTCGGCCAGCGGGCACCACAGCACCAGGTTCGTCTCTCCGTCGGCGCCGTAGCGGCGGCAATTGAAGCGGCGCGGCTCGTCGAGCTCGCTGCCCGTCGGCAATCCGTCCTGGGCCAGCAGCGCGCGGCGCAGGCGCAGGGCTTCGGACAGCGGCACCTGCTCGTCGCGCGGGTTGTGCAGGACCATGGCGGCGACCGGCCCGCCGCAGTCCTTGGGCCGCGCGGCCCCGCCTCCGACGCTGGCCAATCCGCGGATCACCCCGCCCCGCGCGCAGGCGAGGCTGTTTGCGAAGGACCCGCCCAGCGAATGGCCGACCACGAACACCCGGCCCAGGTCCAGGCAGTAGGACGCCGCCATACTCTCCAGAACGGTGTCGAACAGCCGGAAATCGCGCAGCCGGTCCGGCGGGTCGCCGGGGTCGGACCAGACGTTCAAGCCGCGGGCGTCCTTCAAGCTGGCGGGATAGACGATGATCGCCGGCTCCTCCGCCTGCTCTTCCAGGCCGAAGTAGCGCCGCACCTCGGCGTTGCTGTTGGTCCGCCCATGGAAGGCGACGACGAGGCTGTGCGGACGGTCGGAGCGGTAACCCTCCGGCACGGCCACGATCATGCCGCGCGCCGCGCCGTCCAGGGTCACATGGTCGGGCGCCGTCTCCGGCGTCGGCGCTCCGCAGCCGCGCGAAAATTGCTGCGGCGCCACATTGTTAACCAATTCCGCCGATAAGCCCTGGAAGGCCCACAGAATCAGCACGGCCGTAGCGCAAAATGCGCAAAATTGTTTCACCATTCACAGCCCAAACGATCGCCTTCCTCCATAAACAGCCTGCGGCGAAGGACGTTGCACCTTTGGGCAGGCTTGGCGTTAACCATCACGCAAGCATTTCCCGGCACCCTCCTTCCCAGAGCAAGGAGGTTTCGATGCCGGTTCGCGCGACTGCACGCATGATGGTTCTGGGGCTGCTGCTGGCCGTCGGCTCGTCTGGGGCCGCGACCGCCGACAGCCTGTCGGTGAACCGTCCGAACCCGGCGCCGCCGCCCGTCGCCTCCGACTTCCCTGACGCCACGCTGGTCCGCGTCGATCAGATGGATTCCACCACGCTGCGTCTCGACGGCATCATCACCCCGGCCGTTGAGCAGCGCTTCTCCGATGCGTTGCGCAGCGTTCCGGCCGGCCAGCCGGTGGTGGTCGAACTGTCCAGTCCCGGCGGCTTCACGACCGCGGGTTACCGTATGATCGACCTGATGCTGGCGGAACGGCAGGCCGGGCGTGCCGTCGCCACCCGCGTGGCCGGCGGGCAGTCCTGCGAGAGCATGTGCGTCGGCCTCTATCTGGCCGGTTACCCGCGCTATGCCGCGCCGACCGCGGAGTTCATGGTGCACGCCCCGCGTCTGGCCGAGAACGGCCGCATGACGCTGCGCTCCACCGACCAGATGGTGAAGCGTCTGGTCGCTCTGGGCGTCGCCCCCGCCTGGATCGAGCGGGTGCGGGCCGCCGGCGGTTTCTCCGGCAGCCTCGATTACCGCGACAACGCCGACCATCTGGCGGCGGTGGGCGCCAACATCGTCACCCACCTGATCCGCTGACGTCGTTTACGCTTCGCTTTCCCTGAGGCGCCGGGCGATCTCCGGCATGACCGCCGCGTCGACGTTGGCGAAGGCGAAGCGCAGATAATCGTCCTGGCCGGGACCGAACATGGAACCGGGCAGGCACAGGATGTTGTGATCGCGGGCCAGCCCCTCGGCCACGTCGTGGGCGCGTTTGCCGGCGAAGGGATGCCGGACATAGGCGAAATAGGCGCCGATGCTGGCGATGCGGTACCCGGTGCCGCTGGCCTCCATCGCCGATTGGAAGGCGTGGACGCGGGCCAGGATGTCGCCCCGCTTCTCCGCCACCCAGCCGTCGAGAGTCTCCAGTCCGAACAGCGCCGCCTTCTGTCCGACATGCGGGGCGCAGATGGCGAGGCAATCCATCACCTTGCGCGCCTGGGACAGCAGGCCGGCGTCGGCGATCACCGCGCCGACCCGGTAGCCGGCGAGGCTGTAGACCTTGGAGAAGCTGTAGAGCTGGACCAGCGTGCGCCGCCAGCCGGGCCGCTGGAACAGCCCGTGCGGCGCCCGCCCCTGCCAATCCGGAAAGTCGCGGTAGGTCTCGTCGAGCAGCAGCTTGACGCCGCGCCGTTCGCACAGCTCGTACAGCGCCGCGATGGCGTCGGGCGGGGCGATGGCGCCGGTCGGGTTGTTGGGGGAGATCAGCACCAGCGCGCGGGTGCCGGCGTCGATCAGCCGCTCGGCCTCCGCCGGGTCGGGGATAAGCCCGTTCTCCTCGCGCAACGCCAGCGGCCGGGCCTCGATGCCCAGCATGTCCAGCGTCATCTTGTGATTGAAGTACCAGGGCGCCGGCAGGATGACGTTGTCGCCGGCCCGCGCCAGCCCCATCACCGCGACGGCGAAGGCCTGGTTGCAGCCGGCGGTGATCAGCACCTCGTTCGCCGCGACCTCCGCGCCGTAGAGCGAGCCGGTGCGCCGGGCCAGCGCGGCGGTCAGCGGCGGGATGCCGTCGATGGCGGTGTAGCGCGCCGTGTCCGGCGCCCGCACCTGCTCGGCCAGATGGGCGGTCAGCGCGTCGGCGGGCGGATAGCCGGGCACCGCCTGACAGAGGTCGATCAGCGGCTTGTCCGCCGGAAAGCTGCGGCCTTCGACCCAGCGCCACGCCTCGGCGATGGGCGGAGCCTCCGTGGCGGCGACGAGCGGGTTGACGTCTCTGCGGTCCATTCCCTGATGTCCAGTCTGCGGGGTCCGATTTTTATGGGGCGCCATGGTGGACGCCCCGCCGGGCTCGCGCAAGGGACCAGAACAGGGGAACGCGCATGGCAGGCCCGGCAGGGCCGAGCAGGGGTCAGGCGCCGCCCAGCACCGCGTCCGGCTTGCGGCCCACCAGGGACTCATAGACCTCGGGGTCGGTCGCCCCTTCCGATCCGAAGACCAGCACGCGGGCGTCGGGGGCGAGGCCCAGACTGGCTCGGGTCGCCGGGTCCGCCGCGGCGCAGAGCAGGCCCGCCAGACCGGCCACGCCGGACTCCCCGCCCACCATCGGCCGCCCCCCCTGCCCCCCCTCGGCCAACTTCACGCCGCTGCCCCAGGCCAAGGCGCCCGCCGACGCGCCGGCCGTCGTCTATGTGCCGAGCTGCACCAGCCGCAGCATGGGGCCGGCCGCC
>NZ_WHOR01000069.1:0-23205 GCF_013340925.1 Azospirillum formosense | reverse complement strand
CTGATGCCCTGTCAACCCACAGCCTCTTTCGCCTCGTCGCCGGCGGCGTCAGCTGGGCACAGGGGACAGCGGAAAGCGGGACTCGCGACCCTACGCCCCGGCGCACGAACCGTCGGGCGGCGGCAGCGATAGTTCGCAGGCCGACATCGACGCGCTGTTCGCCTGAGGCGCCGATGGCGAACGACGGCTCCCACAAGTCCCGGATACGCTTGAGCCAGGAGCAGCTGGACCGGGTGTGCGAGCGCCATGTCCGCTTCACCGAGGGGCGGCCCAACGGCGCCCGCGCCAACCTGCCCTTCTTCGACCTGACCGGGCTCGACCTGTCGGGCCGCAACCTGACCGGCGCGCATCTGTCCGGCGCCATCCTGCGCGACGCGCGGATGCGCGGCACCATCCTCGACCACGCCGATCTCTACGGCGCGGACCTGCGCGGCGCCGACCTGTCGGAAGCGCGGCTCTACCGCACCGACATGCGCGGCGCCAACGTGCGCGGCGCCATCCTGGACGGCGCGGTGATGGTGGAGGTCGACCTGCGCGACGGCAGCGTCGCCAACCGCAGCGCGTCCGGCGAGCTGAAGGTGGTCGGGTTCGAGCCGGGACCGGCGGACATGGCCTCGGCCAAGCTGACCAACGCCGACATGGCGCGGGCCAAATTGTCGGGCAGCTTCGCGCGGGCGGCGGACTTCACCAATTCCCGCCTGTCGGGGGCGCGGCTCCAGCGCACCGACCTGCGCGACTGCAACTTCTCCGGCGCCGACCTCCAGGGGGCCGACCTGAACGGCGCCGACCTGCGCGGGGCCAAGCTGGACGGCGCCAAGGTGTCGGAACTGGACCTCGTCACCTCCATCCGCACCGACGAGGAGGCGGCGGTGGCGGCCCAGACACCCCAGCCCATCCCGGAAGCGGACGAGGACCCGGTGGCGGAGCCCAGCCATCCGGCGATCCCCGCGGCGGACATCGAGGTCCTGCTGCACCAGCACCTGCTGTGGCTCGGCACCAGCGGCCAGAAGGGGCGCCAGCTCGACCTGACCGGCCTGAACCTCGACGGGGCGGACCTGTCGGGCAAGGTGCTGACGCTCGCCAAAGGCTCCGGCGTGCGGCTGCGCCACGCCCGGCTGAACGGCGCGCAGCTCCAGGCGGCCCAGTTCGACGGCGCCGATCTGCGCTCCGCCGATCTGCGCGGCGCCGATCTGCGCGGCGCGAAGCTGGACCGCGCGATCCTCATCGACGGCTGCCTGGACGGGGCCAACCTGGGGATGCTGCTGATCAGCGCCGGGGCGAAGGTGATGCGCGCTTCGCTGGTGCGCGCCCGCATGGCCGGCGCCTCGCTCAGCGCGACGAACATGAAGGGTTGCGACCTGACGCTGGCCGATCTGACCGGCTGCGACCGCAGCAGCGCCATCTTCGACGAGGCCATCCTGGACGGCGCCCGGCTGGGCAGCGCGTAGGGTTCGGGACCGTTTCACCGCAAAGAAAAAGCCCCTCCCCGGCGGACCGGGAAGGGGCTTTTTTCTTGATGCCAGCGACGTGGGTCTAGGTCGCTCCCTGGGTGGCGATCTGGCCGCCGGGCGCGACGCCCGGCTGGCCGGTGACCGGCTCCGTCGCGTGGTGGGAGATGGCAGTCGGGGCCGACTCCGGGCTCATCAGCGACATGCTGACGGTCGGGGTCTTCCATTCCAGGCTGTCGAAGGCGCCGCAATGGCCGCACAGGCCGCCCCAGCTCGGGCTGACCGCGTTGCAGGCGGTGCAGGTCCAGGCCGCGTCCGCCGGGGCGTTCGCCGCCTGGGCCAGCCAGGCGCGCGCCGCCTCCTCGTCCTGCCGCTCCGCCCGCTCCAGCTCGGCCAGGAGCTGGAAGACGCGGCGGGACGGCCGCATCTCCAGCGCCTTGGTCAGATGGGCGCGGGCCTCGCCCCACAGCTGTGCGTCGAGGGAGGCGCGGGCCACGGCGAGCAGCGACTCGACGTCGTTGGGGGCGTGGTTGCGCAGCTTCTCGAACATCTTCACCCGGGTCATCGGGTCGTAGCTGGAGACCACCTCGCGGTAGGCCGAGGTCAGGTCCGGGTGCGGGTTGACGCGCCAGCAGCGCTCGATGGTCTTGGCAGCGTTCCTGTGCTTGCCGATGGCCATTTGCAGCCGGGCCGCGCGGGCCGCCGCCGGGACGAAGCCGGACAGCAGGTCGTGCGCCGCCTGGGCGTGCGAGAGCGCCGAGTCGGATCGGCCGCGGCGCTCCGCCTCGAAGCTGCGCTCCAGAAGCAGGGTGGCGCGGTGGCGGCGGCCGTCGTCGGGGTTGATGGCGCCGGCCTGGACGGCCTGCTGCAGCGTGCCTTCCGCCGCCGCCCATTCGCCCGAGCGGGCTTCCAGGTCGTACAGCGTGCCGAGCAGCCAGGGCGTGTTGGGCTGGAGCGACTGGGCGCGGCGGGCGAGTTGCAGCGCCTCCACCCGGTCGCCGGCCTTCAGCGACTGCGTCAGCAGGCCGCGCAGGCCGAGGAAGGCGGTCTCCGGCCGGTCGAGCATGGCGGTGAAGTATTCCTTCGCCGCGCGGTCGTCGCCCTGGAGCTGGGCGGCCTGGGCCGACAGCAGCATGGTCAGCGGCGGCTCGTTCAGCAGCCCGTCGGCCTTGCGCGCCATCTTGCGGGCGGTCGTCGCGTCGCCGGCGGCGACGGCGACCATGCCGCGGGTCAGCGCCTGATAACCCCGCTCGCGCCGGCGCGACCGGCGGTAGCGGCCGAAGTTGCGCGGCGCGCCGAGGACGGCGCGGGCCAGCCGGTAGAGGACGATGCCCGCCGCCAGGGCGGCGACGCCGATCAGGATGGCGATGCCGATGCCGGTCTCGACGACGTAGCCCTGCCAGTTGATGGCGAGGGTTCCGGGGTGGTTGGCCAGCCAGACCGCGATCGCGACGACGATGGCGACCTTGATGATGAACCAGATGGCGCGTGTCATTGGGCCGCTCCCTTGACACCGGCGGACTGCGACAGCAGGCCGATGGCGCGGTTGGTGAGCTGCTGCCCGGCCTCGTTGGCGGCCAGACGCGCCTTGGCGTCGGCGATCCACGGGGCGGCGACCTGCGCCGCCGGACCCTTCAGGGCGGCCAGCTCCTTGACCGCGCCGCCGAGGTTGCCGGCCTGCAGGGCGGCTTCGGCGCGGGCGACCACCGCCGAGGCGCCGTCGCCGACCGCGTCGCCGCCCGAGCGGCGCACGGTGACCAGCGTGGCGATCTTGCCGGTGACCTGCTCCACCCAGTCGTTGCCCTCGCCCTGGTTGTCGGCGCGCACGATGTCGGAGGCCATGGCCGAGAAGCGGTCGGTGAGCTGCGGCTGCGTCGGCACGCCCTTGGCGGCGTAGCCGGCCACGGCCTCCAGCGGCTGCGTCACCTGGGCGTCGCCCGACGCCACGGCGCGGACGGCCTGGAGTTCCTGCTGGAACGGCTGCCCGGCGGCCAGCGCGGAGCGGAGCTGCCCGGCGGCAAGCACCAGCGTCTGGGCAGCGGTGGCGGCGTCGCGACGGGTCTCCACCGCCTGGTTGACGGCGGCCAGCTCCTGCTTCAGCGCGTCCACCTCCTGGCGGATCTGCCCGGCGGCCTGGACCTCGTTGCCCACCGAGTCGACGCGTTGCTGGACCTGTCCGAGCTGCTCGGTCAGCTGGGCGACGCGCGGGTCGGGCTCGGCCGGGGCGGCGGAGGCGGCGGCCTGCGGACGCTCCTCGAGCTGCTGGATGCGGGCGGTGAGCTGGCCGACGGCGTTGTCCAGAGTCTGCTGGTCGATGCCGGCCGCGGCTGCGTTGCCCTCGGCCGGGGCGGCGGGGCGCTGCTCCAGCTTGGCAAGACGTTCGGACAGCTGCTGGATCTGGTTGCGCAGGGCCGGGTCGGGCTGCGGCGCGGGCGCCGTGGCGGCCGGACCGGCGGCAGTCCCGCCGGCGGTGGGCCAGCCGGGGACGCGCGGCCCCCACCAGGGCTGCGACAGGGCGGCGGCGCCGACCAGAAGGGCGATCAGCGACACGGCGGTGGCGAAGCCGGCGCCCGACTTGCGCTCCTCGCGCGGCGCCTCATAGCGCGGCGGCTCGTAGGAGGAGGCGGTGTAGGCGGAAGCGGGGGGCTCCACCGGGGGCGGCGTATCGCTCTTGACCTCGCCCGACGTGAAGGCGGCGGCCTTGAAGGGATCGGCCTTGGCCTCTTCCTTGCTCCCTTCGGAGCGGATCTCCTCGCCCTTGATCGTCTCGGCCTTCACGTCGCCGCCCGGCAGCGTGTCGACGGCACCCGGAAGAGTGTCCGCGGCGGGCGGCAGGGTGGAGGGCGGCAGGTCCGTGGCCGGCACCGGGCCACCACCCGGCAGCGTGTCGGCGCCCGGCAGGGTGTCCTCGGCCTTGCCGGACTCAACCTTGGTGAATTCGGTCTTGAACGGCTCGGCGCTCCCGGGGAGGGAGACGGCCGGCGGACTGACGGCGGCGTCCGGCGGCAGCAGCGGCATCACCGAGCCGGCGGCGTCGGGAGCGTTGCGGTCCTCGCTCGGCGTGGCGGCTTCCAGGTCGGCTTCGCTCAGCTTGATGCGGTGCTTGGCGGCGGAGGCGCGGAGGTCGGCATGGCGGGCCAGCGGGATGGCGCCGCGCTTCTTCCAGCCCTGCACCGTGGTGACCGGGATGTCCAGCTTGTGGGCCATCGGGCGGATGCCGCCGAAGCGTTCGATGATGCGTTCGACGGCGGGGCCGCCCGACACCTGATTCTGGTCGGACTGCTGGTTCTGGTCGGGCGTCTGGTTCTGGTCGGACGGCGTGTGGCCGTTCGGGTCAGCCTCGTGTTCGGAGCCTGGGCGAGAGGTCATTGGGTGCCTTCTGGTCGCAGTTGTTCTCAACGAACGCCACACAAGCCCCCAAGCGGATGCGCTCAAGCCCGGCCCGTGCCGCCGGACGGGTCCGGCAGCAGGCCGAGCAGAGAGTCCTGCTCCGGCCGTGGCGCCACCCGTACGTTCTGCCACGGTGTCACTCCCAGCTCACCGTACGCGCGGGCAGCCTCCGCGACCGCGGGGCTGAGGCAGAGCGCGTCCACTGTACGACAGCGGTCGATGAGCCCGGCCTCGGCGACAAGCCTAACAAACGAACGGGCGGTACGGGGAGAGAAAAACAACACGGCGTCCAGTGTTCCCGTACGCAACAGCGCCGCCGTGCCGTCCGACAGCCGCGCGCTCGGAACGGCGTCGTACAGCGTTTCCCGCAGGATGGAAAATCCGGACGAGCCCAGCATGGCCGACAGGTCGCCGGCGAGCTTGGTTCCTGCGACATGAAGTAGCGGACCCGCCGTTGCGGTGCAGCGGCGGCGCACCAGTTCGGCCAGCGCGTACACGTCGCCGGACGCGCTTTCCACCTGCCTGAAACCGGCCGCGCGGGCGGCGGCGGCGGTGGCGTCGCCGACCGCATAGACCGGACGGTCGAGACGGTTCGTACGTCTGGTGTAGCCCCGTACGCCGTTTGCGCTGGTGAAGAGGAGGGCCTGTACGTTCCCAACGTCCGGCTCCGGCCCGTCCAGCCAGCGGATCTCCAGCATCGGCTCCGCCGACACGATGAAGCCCAGCGCGCGCAGACGGGCCGCCAGAGGCTCGGAATCCTCCGCCGGACGGGTGACCAGGATGTGAGGGGCCGCCATCGCCGGCCGCCGTCAGCTCTTGAAGAAGTCGGGCGGCAGGACCGCCTTGATCTCCGCCCCGGCGTCGGCGCCGATGGCGGCAGCATCGCTTGCGCTGCCGCTGCGCTCCGCCCGGAAGACCTGCCGTCCGTCGTTGGACAGCACCTTGGCCTTCAGGTGAAGCCGGTCGCCGTCCAGGGTGGCCAGCCCGGCGATGGGGGTGCGGCAGGAGCCGTCGAGCATGGCGAGCAGCGCGCGCTCCGCCGTCACGCGGGCCGTGGTGGCGGCGCAGTTCAGCGGGGCGAGCAGGGCGCGGGTGGCCTCGTCGGCGCTGCGGATCTCGATGCCGATGGCGCCCTGGGCGACGGCGGGCAGCATCTCCTCATGCTCCAGCACGGCGGTGATGCGGTCGGTCAGGCCGAGACGGCGCAGCCCCGCGAGCGCCAGAAGGGTGGCGTCGACCTCCCCGGCGTCCAGCTTGGCGAGGCGGCTCTGCACGTTGCCGCGGAAGGGCACGACGGTCAGGTCGGGCCGCCGCTCCAGGATCTGGGCCTGACGGCGCAAGCCGGCGGTGCCGACGACGGAGCCGGCGGGCAGCGTGTCCACCGTGTGGCCGCCGCGCGAGAAGAAGGCGTCGCGCGTGTCCTCGCGCGGCAGGAGCGTGGAAATCTCCAGCCCGTCCGGCATCCAGGTCGGCACGTCCTTCATGGAATGGACGGCGAGGTCGGCGCGGCCGTCGAGCAGCGCGTCCTCCAGTTCCTTGGTGAACAGGCCCTTGCCGCCGGCCTCGGCCAGCGTGCGGTCCAGGATGCGGTCGCCGGTCGTCTTGAAGACGACGATCTCGATGGCGCCGGGGGCGGCCAGATGCGGGTGCGCCGCGATCAGCCGGTCGCGGGTCTCGTGGGCCTGCGCCAGCGCCAGCGGGCTGCCGCGCGTGCCGATGCGGAGCGGTTGGGTCATGAGGCCAGTGTTCTAGGCGATCCGCCGCGGTTTGCAAGCCCTGGTGACGGGCACGCTACTCTTTGGTGAAGCACGCCGCCGCGTGCTTCACGGTGCGCGCCGCGCCGTGACGACCATGCGGCGGCTGTCCACCGTCCAGGCGGCGTCCTCGAAATCGCCGGCCAGCCGTTCGATCGCGAAGCCGGCGCTCTCCAGCATCAGCTCCAGCTCGTAACGGAAGATCATCCGCCAGGTGAAGCTGTATTCGGTCACCGCGATCTTGCCGTCCGGCAACAGCTCGTCGTACCAGCCGTGGATGCGCTGGCACTGCCCCTCGTCCAGGCGGGAGGCCATCGTGTTGCGGATGTAGCTGTTGCCGTTGCGCGGGCTGCGCCGCGGCTCCGACGGGCTGGGCCTCGTCTCGGCGTCCATCGGCAGCGTCAGCGGGTTCATCACGTCCAGCGCCAGCGTGCCGCCCGGCGCCAGATGAGCGGCGGCGGCGGCCAGCGCGCGGCGCTCCGCGGCCATTTCCGGGATCAGCATCAGCACGTTGAAGGGAATGGCGGCGAGCTGGAAATCCCGCACGGGCAGATCGAGCATCGTGGCGTCCTGCCGCACCGGATGGACGCGGGCCTGCACCTCCGGCGCCTCGCGCGCCAGCTTGGCGCGGAGCTGGTCGAGCATGGCGGCGGAGACGTCGACCGCCCACACCTCGTGACCGGCGCGGGCCAGCGGGATGGTCAGGCGTCCGGTGCCGCAGCCGATCTCCAGAACCGGGCCGCCGGTCTCCGCCGCGCGTTCCTTGTAGAAGGGCACGTCGCCCAGCATGCCGAGCCGGGCCAGCGTCGCGGCGTGCTCCGCCCGCGCCTCCCCGATCTCCAGCGATGGGTAGTCGCCGTCGTAATAGACGATGCTGGCGTCGTCGTCGGGGACGTCTTTGTTCATGGAGGGCGAAACCCTGAGAAATCCGGGTCAAGACCCTATACCAGAGCGGTGGAGACGGCTAGTTTGACAGCCATCATGATCGTTCTTGGAATCGAAACGAGCTGCGACGAGACGGCGGCGGCCATCGTGACCGACGCGCGGGAGATCCGCGCCGACGTGGTGCTGTCGCAGCTGGACGACCACACGCCCTATGGCGGGGTCGTTCCGGAAATCGCCGCGCGCGCCCATCTGGAGCATCTGGACGGGCTGATCCGCCGCGCCATGGCGGAGTCCGGGCTGGGCTTCGCCGACATCGACGCCGTGGCGGCGACCGGCGGGCCGGGGCTGATCGGCGGGGTGATCGTCGGGGTTATGACAGCCAAGGCCATCGCCGCGGCGCGCGGGCTGCCCTTCGTCGCGGTGAACCATCTGGAAGGCCACGCGCTGACCGCCCGGCTGACCGACGACGTGCCCTTTCCCTACCTGCTGCTGCTGGTGTCCGGCGGGCATTGCCAGCTTCTGGTGGTCGAGGGGGTGGGCCAGTACCGGCGGCTCGGCACCACCATCGACGACGCGGTGGGGGAGGCGTTCGACAAGACGGCCAAGCTGCTCGGCCTCGGCTATCCCGGCGGGCCGCTGCTGGAGAAGGCGGCGGCGCTGGCGACGAATCCGGGCCGCTTCGACCTGCCGCGCCCGATGGTCGGGCGCCCCGGCTGCGACTTCTCCTTCTCCGGTCTGAAGACCGCGGTGCGGCGCCATGTCGAGGAGCTGGGAACGCCCCTCTCGGGCGAGGACCAGGCCGACCTCGCCGCCGCCTTCCAGACCACGGTGGCCGAGGTGATGGCCGACCGCTGCGCCCGCGCCATGCGCCGGTTCAAGGAGATGCACCCGCAGGGCGGCGCCCTGGTGGTGGCCGGCGGCGTGGCGGCCAACAAGACGCTGCGCGCCCGCCTGCAGAAGCTGGCCGACCGCGAGGGCATGCCCTTCGTGGCGCCGCCGCTGCGGCTGTGCACCGACAACGCGGCGATGATCGCCTGGGCGGGGATCGAGCGCTTGCGGCTGGGCCAGACCGACCCGCTGGACTTCGCGCCGCGCCCGCGCTGGCCGCTCGATCCGACCGCGAAGCCCGCTATCGGCAAGGCCGGGGTGGGCTCCGGCATGAAGGCATGAGGGAGAGCGCGGCATGGCGCTGACCTTCCGCACCGCCGTCCGTGAGGACGTGCCGGAGATCGTCCGGCTGACCGCCGACGACGCCCTGTCCACCGGCGGCGACGTCTATGCCGAGCCGCTGGACCCGGTCTATTGGGACGCCTTCGACCGCATGGCGGCCCAGCCGGGCAATTCCATCGTGCTGGCGGAACAGGACGGGCGGATCGTCGGCTGCTTCCAGTTCACCGTCACCCACGGGCTGGCCCGCCGGGGTGCCGCGCGGGCGACGGTGGAGGCGGTGAAGGTGGACGGCGCTCTGCGCGGCCAGGGCATCGGCAGCGCCATGATGCGGCACGCCATCGCGCTGGCCCGCGCCGAGGGTTGCGTGATGGTGCAACTGACCAGCCAGACCCGGCGCACCGACGCCCACCGCTTCTACGAGCGGCTGGGCTTTCGGGCGAGCCATGTCGGGATGAAGCTTCTGCTGACGCCGGAGGCGTGACCGTCCGGGTTGCGGACCGGGGACGCTCCGCCTAAACAGGCGGCCAAATCCTTCAGGCCAAATTTTAAAAACAGGGGGCATCCATGGCGGCAACGGACTTCCGGCGCATCGGCGTGATCGGCGGCGGGGCCTGGGGCACGGCGCTGGCTCTGGCCGCCCTGCGCGCCGGGCGGGAGGCCCTGCTGTGGGCGCGCGAGCCGGCGGTGGTCGAGTCGGTCAACACCGCGCACGAGAACCGCGACTATCTGCCGGGCGTGACCCTGCCCGCCGAATTGCGCGCGACCGGCGATCTGGCCGAGGTTGCCGCCTGCGACGCCATCCTGCTCGTCACTCCGGCCCAGCATCTGCGCAGCGCCTGCGCCAGCCTCGCCGTGCATCTGCGGCCGGGCACCCCGCTGGTCATCTGCGCCAAGGGGATCGAGCTGGACAGCCACGCCCTGATGAGCGAGGCGGCCGCCGCCGCGCTGCCGGCGGGGACCCCGCTGGCCGTGCTGTCCGGCCCGACCTTCGCGGCGGAGGTGGCGCGCGGCCTGCCGACCGCGGTGACGCTGGCCTGCGCCGACGCCGCGCTGGGCGCCCGGCTGGTCGAGGCGCTGGGCAGCCGCACCTTCCGCCCCTACCTGTCCGACGACGTGGTCGGCTCGCAGATCGGCGGGGCGGTGAAGAACGTGCTGGCCATCGCCTGCGGCGTGGTGGAAGGCCGCAAGCTGGGCGACAACGCGCGGGCGGCGCTGATCACCCGCGGGCTGGCGGAGATCACCCGGCTGGCCCTGGCGCTCGGCGGGCGGCCGGAGACGCTGATGGGGCTGTCGGGGCTGGGCGACCTGACGCTGACCTGCTCCAGCCTGCAATCGCGCAACATGTCGCTGGGCGCCGCCCTGGGCGCCGGCCGGACGCTGGCCGAGGTGCTGGCGGAGCGCCGTTCCGTCGCCGAGGGCGTCTACACCGCCGCTGCGGTGGTCGGGCTGGCCGGGAGGAAGGGCGTGGACATGCCGTTGTGCGCGGCCGTGGACGCCATCCTGAACCGCGGCGCCGGGCTGGACGCGACGATCGACGGGTTGCTGTCGCGGCCGTTCCGCGAAGAGGGGCGCTGAGGGCGCGACCGTCTTCGGAATGGTTGCAGGATCGGATGGGTTGTGCGAGGCTTCGCGCCCTCACAATCGGAGTCCGTTCCATGTTCGCCCCGCCGCACCCGCTCACCCTGCTGGCTGCCGGGCGGACGATCGCCGCCCGACGGAGCGGGGACGGGCGAAAACAGCGCGGCGCCTGAGCGAAACCGCCGCAACACCGGTCCCGCGCGTCCCGGGCGTCCGCCGCCGCTGCGCGCGCCCTTCCTCTGGCTGCACCGCTGAGGCATCACCGTTTGCGGAAGGCGGCGCGTCGCGGCACCTTCCGCGGCGGTCGCGGCTGCGCTAGGCTCCCGCCCGACCGAACGGAAGGGGTTCCCCATGCTGTACATGTTCCATTGCACCGACAAGGCCGGCGCCGCCCAGGTGCGGGCCGACAACCGCCCCGCCCATCTGGCCTATCTGGAGGCGCACGCCGACCGTCTGTTCGCCGCCGGCCCGCTGCTGTCCGACGACGGCCAGGGCATGGCCGGCAGCCTGCTGATCGTGGAGTGCGCCGACGAGGCCGACGCCAAGGCGTTCGCCGCCAACGACCCCTACGCCCAGGCCGGGCTGTTCGAGAGCGTGGAGATCCGGGCGTGGCGCCGGGTCTACCCGAAGTCCTGAGCGGGGGCGGACGGCGATGGCCCGCTGGCTTCTGAAGTCGGAGCCCTTCAAATATTCGTGGGACCGCATGGTCGCCGACGGCACCACCCATTGGGATGGCGTGCGCAACCATCAGGCGTCGAACAACCTGAAGGCCATGAAGATCGGCGACCGCGCCTTCTTCTACCACTCGAACGAGGGGCTGGAGGTGGTCGGCGTCGTCGAGATCGCGCGGGAATACTACCCGGACCCGAGCGACGAGGCGGGCCGCTTCGGCATGGTCGACGTGCGGGCGCTGCTGCCCGTGAGGACGCCGGTCACGCTGAAGACGATGAAGGCCGACCCGCTGCTTCAGGGCATGGCCCTGGTCAAGCAGTCGCGCCTGTCGGTCTGTCCGGTGTCGGACGCCGAATGGGCGCATGTCTGCGCGCTGGCCGGGATCGAGGCGTGACGGTTCTTCGGACCTGCTGAGGGCGGGCGTCTGCGGCGGCTATTCCGCCGGTTCGCAGATGGCCGCCTGGAAATCCTGCGTGGCCTGAAGCATCCGGCGGGCCAGCGCCTGCATCTCCGCGGCGGCTCCGGCGAAACCCGCGTCCTCCCCGAATGGCGCGAGAGCGGCCGAGCCGGACGCATCCAGTTCGGCCAGAGACGCCGTGCGCAGGGCGGCGTCGATCACCATCAGGCTGGTGCGGCTGCCCATCTCCGACAGGCGCCCGGCCAGTTCCATGCCCTGTCCGGCGCTGCCGCCAGTCGTGCCGTCTCCGGTGGTGCCGTCCGCGTTGGTCGTGCTGGCCATGCCGGTGCCCTGCTGTTGGGTGAACAGCATGCACGCTAACGATGCGGCGGTTAAGACCGGGTTAAGCAGCCGCCCGAAGGACGTTCTCATGCTTTCGTGCTATGCGCGACAAATAGTCGCGCGGTCCTGTCGCCGCGGATGCCGGTGAATTCAAAAGAATGAGCGGTGCGCTGCAACAAAGTGGAGCGGAAAGCCCCGATGGAGAGGGCGGACAATCAGCCGTTCTGCTTGTAGAGACGGGAACTTGTGTGGATAATGTCCCGCAACAGGAGCGGCCGGAAGCCGCTCCCCAACAGCCCTTCAGGGCGTAACCAGAAGCACTACGGGGGAATCGCGAGCCAATGTCCGACAATTCGTTTTTTCCTGTTAAGCCGGAAATCGCCAAGACCGCTTACGTGGACGAAGCCGCCTACGCCCGCCTGTACGAGCAATCGATCAACGATCCGGAAGCCTTCTGGGGTGAGCAGGGCAAGCGCATCGACTGGATCAAGCCCTACAGCAAGGTGAAGGACGTCAGCTACACCGGCGACGTCCACATCAAGTGGTTCTACGACGGCACGCTGAACGTCTCCGCCAACTGCGTCGACCGCCATCTGGCGACGCGCGGCGACCAGACCGCCATCATCTTCGAAGGCGACGATCCGGGCGTTTCCAAGCACATCACCTACAAGGAACTGCACGAGCAGGTCTGCCGCCTCGCCAACGTCCTGAAGAAGAACGGCGTCAAGAAGGGCGACCGCGTCACCATCTACCTGCCGATGATCCCCGAAGCCGCCTACGCCATGCTGGCCTGCGCGCGCGTCGGCGCCATCCACTCCATCGTGTTCGGCGGCTTCTCGCCGGACAGCCTGAAGGACCGCATCGTCGACTGCGACAGCCACTTCGTCATCACCTCCGACGAGGGTCTGCGCGGCGGTCGCAAGGTTCCGCTGAAGGCGAACGCCGACAAGGCCGTCGCCGCGGCGCCGAGCGTCAAGCACGTGCTGGTCGTCAAGCACACCGGCGGCAACGTCGCCTGGACCGAGGGCCGCGACCTCTGGTACCACGAGGAGATCGCGTCGGTCTCCGCCGACTGCCCGCCGGAGGAGATGAGCGCGGAGGACCCGCTGTTCATCCTCTACACCTCGGGCTCGACCGGCAAGCCGAAGGGCGTGCTGCACACCACCGGCGGCTATCTCGTCTACGCGTCGATGACCCACCAGTACGTCTTCGACTACAAGGACGGCGAGGTCTACTGGTGCACGGCCGACGTGGGCTGGGTCACCGGCCACAGCTACATCGTCTACGGCCCGCTGGCCAACGGCGCGACCACGCTGATGTTCGAAGGCGTGCCGACCTATCCGGACATCTCCCGCTTCTGGCAGGTGGTGGACAAGCACAAGGTCAACATCTTCTACACCGCCCCGACCGCCATCCGTTCGCTGATGCGCGAGGGTGAGGCTCCGGTGAAGAAGACCTCCCGCTCCTCGCTGCGCATCCTGGGTTCGGTGGGCGAGCCGATCAACCCGGAAGCTTGGCTGTGGTACTACAACGTGGTCGGCGAGGGCCGTTGCCCGATCGTGGACACGTGGTGGCAGACCGAGACCGGCGGCATCCTGATCACCCCGCTGCCGGGCGCCATCGGGCAGAAGCCGGGTTCGGCGACCAAGCCCTTCTTCGGCGTCAAGCCGGTCGTCGTGGACAACGACGGCAAGGAGCTGGAAGGCGAGACGGAAGGCAACCTCTGCATCGCCGACAGCTGGCCGGGCCAGATGCGCACGGTGTTCGGTGACCACGAGCGCTTCGTCCAGACCTACTTCTCGACCTTCGCGGGCTACTACTTCACCGGTGACGGCTGCCGCCGCGACGCGGACGGCTACTACTGGATCACCGGCCGCGTGGACGACGTGATCAACGTGTCGGGCCACCGCATGGGCACGGCGGAAGTGGAAAGCGCGCTGGTCGCCCACCCGAAGGTCGCCGAGGCCGCCGTCGTCGGCTACCCGCACGACCTCAAGGGCCAGGGCATCTACGCCTACGTCACGCTCAACGCCGGGGAGACCCCGTCGGAGGAGCTGCGCAAGGAGCTGGTGGCCTGGGTCCGCAAGGAGATCGGCCCGATCGCCTCGCCGGACCTGATCCAGTGGTCGCCGGGCCTGCCGAAGACCCGTTCGGGCAAGATCATGCGCCGCATCCTGCGCAAGATCGCCGCGAACGAGCACGACAGCCTGGGCGACACCTCGACGCTGGCCGATCCGACCGTCGTGACCGACCTGATCGAAAACCGCATGAACAACGCCTGACCGCGGCGTTCATCGGAGTTTGTCTTCAACGGGGTTTGTCTGCGGACCGGGGGCCTTCACGGCCCCCGGTTTCGTTTTGGGGCCGTTATTTGGGCGTGGAGTCCGGTCCGCCGGAGGCGCCGCTGCCGGATTGATTCTTCACGGACTCGGCGGTGCCTGGCTTCAGGCCGGACTCGCCGCTCGCCGCGTCGGGGACGGCGCCGATACGGCCCTGCGCACGGGTCTCCGCCGCGTTCTTCTGCTTCTCGGTGCGGCGCTCGCCCAGAGTCGGGTCCTGGGTGCCGGTCGATTCCATCCAGGCTTCGCCCTGGGACGGCGGTGCGGCGCCGAGTCCGCCCTCCATCGTCTTGGCGTCCTGCGCCACGGCGGCTCCGGACAGGGCGAGGCTGGCGGCCAGCAAGGCGATGGCGCCGGGGACGTAAGACGAGGCCTGGGTCGTCATGGTTCGCTCTCCTCCTTGGTGGGAGGGGCAACAGCGGTGCGAGACGGCGGGTTCCCGATTCATCCGTTGGTGGAACCGGGTTAGCCCATGCCCGTCCCGTCGCACCAGGGCTGGCGCCGTTCGCCGTGATAGGGGCGGGCGAGCCCCGCCTCGATCAGCGCGGCCGACAGGTCGCCGCCCCCGATCGTCAGCACGCGGGCGCGCACCCGCCCGCCGTACTTGTCGGGCTGGATGTCGAGCAGCCGCACCGGAGCGGTCCCGATCAAGCGGCGCGCGTGGTTGCGGGCGGTCTCAGCCAATTCCCGCTCACGGGGGCAGCGGGCGCGCATCTCCGGCGCGTCCAGCCCGTCCACCCGGACATGGGTCTCGACCACCTGACCCAGCCAGATGGTGGCGCGCACCAGCAGCGTGTCGCCGTCCAGGACCTCCAGCACCTCCGCCGGGATCGGGCCGGGCAGGGCGGGCGGAGCGGCCTGGACGGTGCCGGCCAGCAGGGTGGCCAGCAGGGTGGAGAGAAGCGCCAGCCACTGCCCGGCGGTGCGGCGCGGGCATGGGGTGATGGACTTGGGCGATCCCATGGCGCGACCTCTCCGGGCACCGGTTCGCGAAACGGCGAACCGGTCACAGAGTAGCGCGCGAACCAGAACGCATCAAGCACAACCTAGGTATTCTATCCTGATTGCTTATGTATTCAATTTCAGGGCAGGGGTGTTCAGGCAATTGGTCCTAGCGGTGCCGGCTCAGAAGTCCGAGCAGCGGCCCTTGAACTCCCAATCGCCGAAGCGGGTCGGCTCCGGTCCCTGCGGACCGCCGATTTCGCCGGGCATCTGCTCGGGTCCCTTGGCGCCGGTTTCGGAGGCCGTTTCGGCGTCGGGCTTCGCGGCGTCGGGCTTTGTGGCGTCCTGCGGTGCCGTGCCAGTGGTCTTCGTCTCGGTCATGGCCGTCCTCTGGGGTCGGGTGCGGTGCTGGGCCATCTTGAACGATGCCTTCCGCCAAGCCCATATCACCAGACAGGCCCGGCGGAAAGCCCCGCCGGGGCCATCCTGTCCAACCAACAGTGAAACCGTCCAGAAGATCGCCCGGAACACCGCCAAGAGAACACCGCCATGACCAGTTATGTGAAGACCACCATCCTCCTCGCCGGCCTGACCGCCCTGTTCATGGGCATCGGCTATCTGATCGGCGGCAAGGGCGGCATGATGATCGCCTTCTTCATGGCGCTGGGCATGAACCTGTTCAGCTACTGGAATTCCGGCGACATGGTGCTGTCCATGTACGGCGCGCGGGAGGTCGATGCCTACACCGCCCCCGAATATTACGGCATCGTCCAGCAGCTGGCCGAGCGCGCCGGCCTGCCGATGCCGCGCGTCTACATCATGGAGAACGACCAGCCCAACGCCTTCGCCACCGGACGCAACCCGGAGAACGCCGCGGTCGCCGCCACCACCGGCCTGCTGCGCCTGCTGAGCCCGGAGGAGATCGCCGGCGTCATGGCCCATGAACTGGCCCATGTGAAGAACCGCGACACGTTGATCATGACGATCACCGCGACCATCGCGGGCGCCATCTCCATGCTCGCCAACTTCGGCATGTTCTTCGGCGCGTCGCAGAGCAACAGCCAGAACGGGCAGGGCGGCAACCCGCTGGGGCTGATCGGCGGCATCCTGATCGCTGTCCTGGCCCCCTTCGCCGCGATGATCGTCCAGATGGCGATCAGCCGCACCCGCGAGTACGAGGCCGACCGCATCGGCGCGGAGATCTGCGGGCGCCCGCTGTGGCTGGCCGACGCGCTGACCCGCATCCACAATTACGCCCACCAGATCCCCAATTACGCGGCGGAGTCCAACCCGGCCACGGCGCATCTCTTCATCGCCAACCCGCTGCACGGGCGCAGCCTCGACAGCCTGTTCTCCACCCACCCGAACATGGAGGAGCGGGTGCGCCGCCTGCGCGGCATGGCCGGTCCCTCCTACATGCCGCGCAGCCCCTGGGGGTGAGCGGAGACGGATCGGTTCGCGGTTGCACGCCGAAAGACGTACGTCTACCTTCCCACCGCTTGCCGATTGTGGGGCGCTCAGGGGGGAACACCGCATGTCCGACGTCACGAAATACCGCCTCGTCACCCGGTCCGACTTCGACGGGCTGGTATGCGCCGTGCTCCTGAAGGAGCTGGGCATCCTCGACGAGATCAAGTTCGTGCATCCCAAGGACATGCAGGACGGCAAGGTCGAGATATCCGACCGCGACATCACCACCAACCTGCCCTATGTGCCCGGCGTCCATCTCGCCTTCGACCATCACCTGTCGGAGACGATCCGCGTCGGCAAGCGCGACAACCACATCATTGAGGCCGACGCCCCCTCCGCGGCCCGCGTCGTCTACAATTACTACGGCGGCAAGGAGCGTTTCCCGACCATCTCCGACGCGATGATGGCCGCGGTCGATCAGGCCGACTCCGCCCAGTACGGCATCGAGGACATCCTGAAGCCGCAGGGCTGGACCCTGCTGAACTTCATCATGGACGCGCGCACCGGCCTCGGCCGCTTCCGCGACTTCCGGATCTCCAACTACCAGCTCATGATGGAGCTGATCGACTGCTGCCGGAATCACGGCATCGACGAGATCCTCGCCCTGCCCGACGTGAAGGAGCGGGTGGACCTCTACACCGAGCATGAGGCGAAGTTCTCCGACCAGCTCGCCCGCTGCAGCACGATCCGCGGCAACGTCGTGGTCATCGACCTGCGGCGCGAGGAGACCATCTACGCCGGCAACCGCTTCATGATCTACGCGATGTACCCGGAATCCAACGTGTCGATCCACGTCCTGTGGGGTCTGAAGCAGCAGAACACGGTGCTGGCCTGCGGCAAGTCGATCATCAACCGCAGCTCCAGGACCAACATCGGCCCGCTGATGCTGGAATACGGCGGCGGCGGGCACGAGGCGGCGGGCACCTGCCAGGTGGACAACGACAAGGCCGAAACGGTGCTGGAGGAGATTGTCGGACGCATGCGCGCCGACGGCTGACGGGAATCGTGCCGGACCTGTTTCTCGACAAGACCCCGCTGTTCGACGCGGGGTGGCTGGGCGTGTCCGCCGCCGCCAGCCGGGACGACGTGCTTCTGTGCCTCGCCGAGGCCGAACGCCGCGCCGAGGCGGCGCTTGAGCAACTTGGGCGAACGCTGACCCAGGGCGGACTTCCGGCTTCCAGCGCGGCCGCCGACCGCGACCGGCGCATCGACGCCCTGCTGGCGCTGGAGACGCGCGGCATTCCGGCGTCCGGCGCCGCGGCGGACGGGGCGGTGGAGCGCGTCATGATGGAGGTCGGCTTCCGCAAGCGCGACCTGATGCCCCGCTTCCACGAGCTGGCCGAGCATTGCCGCGCCGTCCACCGCCGCGCCCTGGCGATGGCGCGGGACGCCCGCTGGGCGCTGATGCTGGAGCGCGCCGCCGCCGACCCCGGGGGGCCGTCCAGCCCCATCCAGGGCACGGGGACCCGCTACGTCAAGAGCGACCGCTACGACGCCCGCGCCGCGCGCAGCCTGCCCCCGGACGACCGCGTGCGCGCCGACCGTTTCCTCAAGCGGCTGGGCGAGGACCCGGTGCCGCCGGAGCTGGAGCTGACGGCGCTGGCGGGGGCAGGGCTGGAGGGGACGGCGCTGTGGGCGATGAAGGCCGGCAACGGCAATCGCTTCATCCTGCGCCGGGGCGAGGTGCGGGGCGTCGCCTGTTTCTTCGTCGAGGACGTCGGCCCCTATCCCGACCACGAAGGCGGACGGCGCGGTGCGCTCGCCCGCTGAGGGGGCCGGAATCCGTTCGGCCCCGCGCTGCGGCTACTCGACACCCGCCGTCCGGCGCGCTACATCCAGCGGCATGTCCGACGCCTCCCTCGCCGCGCGCTCCGCCGCGCTCGACCTTCTGCGCGATGTGCTGCGCAAGTCCATTCCCTTCGACGATGCGTTCGACGCGCATCCGGAGTTGCGCGGGCTCGACCCGCGCGACCGCGGCTTCGTGCGGCTGCTGACCGCCACCGTGCTGCGCCGGCTCGGCCAGATCGACGCGCTGATCCAGGGCAGCCTTGCCAAGCCGGGCCTGCCCAAGGCCACCGTGCACGACATCCTGCGGCTGGGCGCGGCCCAGCTCGTCTTCCTCGGCACGCCCGCCCACGCCGCCGTCGACACGGCGGTGGAGCTGGCCGCGGCCAAGGGGGCCGAACCCTACAAGGGCCTGATCAACGCCGTCCTGCGCCGCATCGGCCGCGAGGGGACGGAGCTGGCCGCCCAGCAGGACGCCGGGCGCCTGAACACGCCGGACTGGCTGTGGCTGGCCTGGCGGCAGGCCTACGGCATCGGCCGCACCCGCGGCATCGTCGAGGCGCACCTGCACGAGGCGCCGCTGGACATCACCGTCAAGACTGATCCCGCGGCCTGGGCCGAGCGGCTGGAGGCCCGGCTGCTGCCCACCGGCACGCTGCGCCGCGCCGCCGGCGGCAACCTGACGGAGCTGCCGGGCTTCGCCGAGGGCGCCTGGTGGGTGCAGGACCTCGCCGCCTCGCTGCCGGCCAAGCTGTTCGGCGATCTGGCGGGCAAGCGCGTCTACGACCTGTGCGCGGCGCCCGGCGGCAAGACCGCGCAGCTCGTCGCGCAGGGCGCGCAGGTGACGGCGGTCGACCGCTCCGCCAAGCGGCTGGAGCGGGTGCGGGACAATCTGGCCCGCCTCAACCTGTCGGCGGAGGTGCTGGCGACCGACGCCGCCACCTGGACCCCGGAGGAGCCCGCCGACGCGGTGCTGCTCGACGCCCCCTGCTCGGCCACCGGGGCGATCCGCCGCCACCCCGACATCCTGCGCGTCAAGACGCCGGAGGACATCGCCAAGCTGGCCAAGGCGCAGAGCCGCCTGCTGGCCCACGCCGTCGATCTGGTGAAACCCGGCGGGACGCTGATCTACTGCACCTGTTCCATCCAGCCGGAAGAGGGCGAGGCGCAGATCGACCGCATCCTGGCCCGCGACCCCCGCGTCGAGCGCCTGCCGATCACACCGGGAGATCTGGGCGGCGGGCATGCGGGGGATGGCAATTTGGCCGAGTTGATCAACGAGCGCGGTGAGGTACGATCCCTGCCGGGCATGCTCGGGGACCTCGGCGGCATCGACGGGTTCTTCGTGGCACGGCTGCGACGGTTGCACGATTAGGGCACCACCGGCTTGCGGGGGTCGAGGCGAATTTGATACGACAACAGGATGCATCCCCCCGATCGCCCGAATGCCTTCAGCGAAGCGCCGGCCATCGCCTCCCCCTGCCGTGTGACGGGGTGAGCCGATGAGCGCCGGGCGTGGGAAAATGGGCCGCTTGCGGGACGGCGTCGCGCAGATCGCCTTTGGCAACCCGATCTACAAGCTGACGCTGGGCGGCCGCGCGCCGACCGCCCTGTCCGCCGTGCCGCCGGACCCCTGGCCGGGCGACGCCGGGGAAGGTTCGGCGATTCTGGCCGGCGTCTTCCGCTTCGGCGGGCAGGCCGTGGCGGCCGACGCCCACGGCGCGCCGAACTGGCGGGCCGGCAGCGCCGTCTGGCAGGACGCCCTGCACGGCTTCGACTGGCTGCGCGACCTGCGGGCGGTCGGCGGCGACACGGCGCGACGGCGTGCCCGTTCGCTGGTGCTGTCCTGGCTGGACCACAATGGGAGCTGGAACGCCCAGACCTGGGCGCCGGAGGTGCTGGGCGCCCGCATCGCCGCCTGGATCGGCCTGCACGACTTCTACTGCGCCTCCGCCGACGACGAGTTCCGCGCCGCGGTGTTCGACAGCCTCGCCCGGCAGGTCAAGCATCTGACCCGCGTGGTGCCCGGCGCGCTGGACGGCAAGGCGCTGGTCACCGCGGCCAAGGGCCTCGTCTATGGCGGCTTCTGCCTGCCGGAGCATGAGCGCGTCGGACAGGACGCGTTGAAGCTTCTGGAGCGCGAGCTGCCGCGCCAGATCCTGCCGGACGGCGGCCATATCGAGCGCTGCCCCTCGGTGCAGCTGCGCATCCTGCGCGACCTGATCGACATGCGGTCGGTCCTGCGCACCGCCCGCGCCGACGTGCCGGAGGCGCTGCAGCACGCCATCGACCGCATGACCCCGGCCCTGCGCTTCTTCCGCCACGGCGACGGTGGCCTCGCCCTGTTCAACGGCGGGCGGGAGGAGGACGCGGCGCTGGTCGACACGGTGCTGGCCCAGGCCGACGCCCGCGGGCGCCCGCTGAAGAGCGCGCCGCACACCGGCTTCGAGCGGCTGATCGCCGGGCGCACCATGGTGCTGATGGACACCGGCGTGCCGCCGGTCACCGGGCTGGACGCCACCGCCCACGCCGGCACGCTGTCGCTGGAGATGTCGGTCGGCAAGGAGCGGCTGATCGTCAATTGCGGCGCCCATCCGGTGAAGACCGGCCCCTGGCGCGCCGCGCTGGCCGGCACCGCCGCCCATTCCACCGTCGTGCTGGCCGAGACCAACTCGTCGGAGGTGATCGAGGCGGGCGGGCTGGGCCGCCGTCCCTCCCATGTCGGCTGCGAGCGGCAGGAGAACGACGGGGCGGTGCTGGTCGTCGCCACCCACAACGGCTACAGCCGCAACTTCGGCTATCTGCACCGCCGCCGCGTCTATCTGGCGGAGAACGGCGAGGACCTGCGCGGCGAGGACATGCTGGAGCCGGTGATCGGCGCCACGCCGGAGCCGCGGCCCTTCACCATCCGCTTCCACCTGCACCCCGCGGTCCAGGCGAGCCTCGTCCAGGGCGGGCAGGTGCAGTTGAAGCTGCCGAGCGGCGCCGCCTGGCGGCTGCGCGCCTCGGGTGGCACGCTGGAACTGGAGGAGAGCATCTATCTGGGCAGCGGCGACGAGCCGCGGCGGACCACCCAGATCGCCGTCTCCGGACATACCGGCCCCGCCATCAAGACGGTGAAATGGGCCTTGCGCCGCGAGCGCAAGGGGGGGTAAACCGCGCGCATCCGCGGCGGACAGGCCGTGGGAATACGGATCGGTGCCTGTTTCGAGAGTCTGTGGAGTGTTCGCCCTGCGACCGTGATCCCCGCCCGGGTGGGGGTAACGAAGCGGGGTGTTTCGCTTTTCCGTCTTTCCGGGTCCCGTCTTCCCATGCCCGGTCCGCCGCAGCCGGTTCCATGACAGCCAGGATGCCCCGATGAGCCCGCCGAACGTCGCCCACTCGCCCGCCCCCGATCTCGTCCGCATCACGCGCGCGCTGATCTCCGTGTCCGACAAGACGGGCCTCGTCGCGCTCGGCCAGGCGCTGGCGGCCAAGGGCGTGGAGATCCTGTCCACCGGCGGTTCCGCCCAGCGGCTGGCCGAGGCCGGCATCCCGGTGAAGGAGGTCTCCGACCACACCGGCTTCCCGGAGATCATGGACGGGCGCGTCAAGACGCTGCACCCGCGCGTGCACGGCGGCATCCTGGCCCGCCGCGACATCCACGCCGAGGCGATGACCACCCACGACATCCCGCCGATCGACCTCGTGGTGGTGAACCTCTACCCGTTCGAGGCGACGGTGTCGAAGGGCGCCGACTACGCCAACTGCGTGGAGAACATCGACATCGGCGGCCCGGCGATGATCCGCGCCGCGGCCAAGAACCACGACTTCGTCACCGTCGTCACCGACCCCGAGGATTACGAGGCGGTTCTGGACGAGCTGGCGACCCATGACGGCGCCGTCACGCTGACGCTCCGCCGCACCCTGGCCCAGCGCGCCTACGCCCGCACGGCGTCCTACGACGCGGCCATCTCCTCCTGGCTGGCCGGCCAGCTCGGCGAGACCTTCCCGCCGCGCACCACCCTGTCGGGCAAGCTCAGCCAGACCCTGCGCTACGGCGAGAACCCGCACCAGCAGGCGGCCTTCTACGTCACCGGCGAGCAGCGTCCCGGAGTGGCGACGGCGATCCAGCTCCAGGGCAAGGAGCTGTCCTACAACAACCTGAACGACACCGACGCCGCCTTCGAGCTGGTCGCCGAGTTCGAGCGCCCGGCCGTCGCCATCATCAAGCACGCCAACCCCTGCGGCGTGGCCGAAGGGGCGAACCTGCTCGACGCCTACAAGCAGGCCCTGCTGTGCGACCCGGTCAGCGCCTTCGGCGGCATCATCGCCGTCAACCGCCCGCTGGACGCCGCCACGGCGGAGGAGATCGCCAAGCTGTTCGCCGAGGTGGTGATCGCCCCGGACGCCGACGACGCGGCCCGCGCCCTGCTCGCCACCAAGAAGAACCTGCGCGTCCTGCTGACCAAGGACGTGCCGAACCCGGCCGAGCCGGGGATGATGGTGAAGCAGCTGTCCGGCGGCTTCCTGCTGCAGAACCGCGACAACGGCCGCATCACCCTTGATGACCTGAAGGTGGTGACCAAGCGCGCCCCGACCGAGCAGGAGCTGGCCGACCTGCTCTTCGCCTTCCGCGTCGCCAAGCATGTGAAGTCGAACGCCATCGTCTATGCCAGGAACGGCGCCACGGTGGGCGTCGGCGCCGGCCAGATGAGCCGCGTCGACTCGGCGCGCATCGCCGCCATCAAGTCGGCGGAGGCCGCCAAGGCCGCCGGCCTGAGCGAGCCGCTGGCCAAGGGGTCGGTGGTCGCCTCGGACGCCTTCTTCCCCTTCGCGGACGGACTGCTGGCCGCGGCGGAGGCCGGCGTGACGGCGGTGATCCAGCCCGGCGGCTCGATCCGCGACAACGACGTCATCGCCGCCGCCGATGAGAAGGGTCTGGCGATGGTGCTGACGGGGATGCGCCACTTCCGGCACTGAGCATCCGCGTCCGCGAGCGTTTGCCCCCTCCCTAACCCTCCCCCGCTTCGCAGGGGAGGGGACCATTCTCC
>NZ_WHOR01000068.1:0-23522 GCF_013340925.1 Azospirillum formosense | reverse complement strand
CCCGACCCCCCCCGCTTTCGCAGGGGGAGGAGAAAAGCACTCCCCTGCGAAGCGGGGGAAGGTTGGGTGGGGGCTCAGTTCAACCACTCAGCTTCTACGGCGCCACCCGCCGCACATCCCTTGCCGTCAAATGGACGTTCGCATCCGGGTCCAGCTTGCGGTCCATGATGCGGGCCTCCACCGCCTTGTCGAAGACCGGACGGTTCAGGCAGACATACTGAAGCGCCTCGTCCGGCTTCGGCAGATGGCCGGCGAGGGTTTGCAGGGCGCGGCGCGGGACGAAGACCCGCCCGTGATACTCCCCGACCTCCACCGCGAACTCCACGGCGTCGGCCTCCTCGTTCCAGGACGGGTCGTCGGGGAACACGAACAGCGGCATCACACCCTCACGCAGAACACATCTCAGTCCAGGATGTAGGTAACATCGTAGCCGCTGCGCTTGAAGCGGGTCTTCAGCAGCGTGCCCTGCGCGTCGAACCACAGGTCGCGCTCCACGTCGCCGGAGATGCGATGGTGCCGCCGTCCGGTTCCGTCTTTCAGCCCTAGGCGCTCAGTCGTCGAGGAGCTGCGCCAGCTTCATGGCGACGCCCATCGAGCCGTCCACCTTCAGCTTGCCCATGGTGAAGGCCAGCATCGGGTTCAGCCGTCCGTCCATCAGCTTCTTCAGGTTCTCGGCGGAGATGCGGATGGTGCAGTCGGGATCGGCGTCCCCGGCGTCCTCCCGCGCGATGGCGACGGGCGTCTCGCGGGCGTTGACCCGCACCGCCTCGCCGTCCTCCAGCGCGAAGCGGACATCGGCCTTCAGGCTGCGGAAGCTGGTGGAGCGGGACTGGAGTTCGCGCAGGATGTCCTCAACCATGGATCAGTCTCTCTCCCCTGGATTCGTGCTTGTCGGAACTTGACAGTAGGTGGACTTTACGTTTACGTCAACGTCATAACCAAAACGTTTCCGGCGCTTCAACGATCCGGGAGCCATCAAATCATTCGAGGGGAGTGAAACGATGCAGACCGCCACCGCGCCCGGAGTCCCGTCGCCCCGCACCGCCTTCCGCCGTTGCCTGTCCTGACCCGTCGCACAGCCGGGAGGATCGGAGATGACCGAGAATCTTGCGCGCCGGGGCAGCCTCAGGGACGACACGCCGGCCCATCCCTGGCTGGCCCATTATCCCGAGGGCATCGCCTGGGACCAGCCGATCGCCGTGACGCCGCTGGCCGAGCTGTTCGAGGAGGCCGCCCGCCGCTACGCCGACCGTCCGTGCCTGGACTTCCTTGGCCGCCGCTACCGCTACGCGGAGGTGCTGGGGCTGGTGAACCGAGCAGCCAAGGGCTTCGCGGCGCTGGGGGTGAAGCCGGGCGTGCGGGTGGGGCTGTGCCTGCCGAACACGCCGACCTACGTGATCGCCTATTTCGCGATCCTGAAGGCCGGCGGCACGGTGGTGAACTACAACCCGCTCTACGTCGAGCGGGAGCTGGAGCACCAGATCGAGGATTCCGGGACCGAGATCATGGTCACGCTCGATCTGAGGCAGATCTATCCGCGCATCGAGGCGATGCTGGACCGCACGCGGCTGAAGACGGTCGTCGTCTGCCGCATGGCCTCCATCCTCTCTCCGGTGAAGAGCGTGCTGTTCCGCGTCCTGAAGCGCAGCGAGCTGGCCAGCATCCCGCAGGACGGGCGGCATGTGGATTTCGACGCGCTGCTCGCCAACGACGGGGTGATGCCGCCGGTCCGGCTGGACCCGCGGCGCGACGTCGCGGTGCTGCAATACACCGGCGGAACCACCGGCGTGCCCAAGGGGGCGATGCTGACCCACGCCAACCTCGTGGCCAATGCCCGGCAGGTGCAGGCCTGGTTCCCCGGCATGGCGCTGGGGGAGGAGCGGATGCTCGCCGTCCTGCCCTTCTTCCACGTCTTCGCCATGACGGTGATCCTGAACATGGGGCTGGCGGCGGGAGCGGAGCTGGTCATGCTGCCGCGCTTCGACACGCTGCAGGTCCTGAAGACCATCGCGCGGCGCAAGCCCACCCTGCTGCCCGGCGTGCCGACCATGTACAAGGCGCTGCTGGGCCATCCGGACGTGGCGCGTTACCCGATGCGGTCGATCCGCTACTGCATCTCCGGCGGAGCGCCGCTGCCGATGGAGCTGAAGCGCCAGTTCGAGCAGGCCACCGGCTGCGTGCTGGTCGAGGGCTACGGTCTCAGCGAGGCGTCGCCGGTCTGCGCCTGCAACCCGCTGACCGGGATCAACAAGGAGGGCTCCATCGGCCTGCCGCTGCCCGGCATCATGGTGCAGATCCGCGCGCTGGACGATCCCGACCGCGTGTTGCCGCCCGGCGAGAAGGGGCAGGTCGCGCTGTCCGGTCCCAACGTCATGGCCGGCTATTGGAACAAGGACGAGGAGAGCCGGCGCACCATCGTCGGCGGCTGGCTGTTCACCGGCGACGTCGGGGTGATGGACGGGGACGGCTACGTCTTCCTGCTCGACCGGCTGAAGGATCTGATCATCTGCGGCGGCTACAACGTCTATCCGCGCGTGATCGAGGAGGCCATCTACCAGCACCCCGACGTGGTGGCCGTCTGCGTCATCGGCATCCCCGACGACTACCGCGGCCAGAGCCCGAAGGCCTTCGTCCAGCTCCGGCCCGGCGCCGGCCTGACCGCCGAGCAATTGAAGGATTTCCTGCGCGACAAGATCTCGCGGATCGAGATGCCGAAGCGGATCGAATTCCGCGCCGAGCTGCCCAAGACGGCGGTCGGCAAGCTGTCGAAGAAGGAGCTGATCGCCGAAAGCCTGCAGAAGCCGGAGGGATGACCCAGGGGAAAGGCGCGCGGCTTTGTCACGCCGTGGCGTGTGTGGTAGGAACGGAGACGCCGTCCGGCGGCGTGGAGCGAGCGGCCTTCGTTCCCCACGCCGCCACGGCGCGACGTGACGGAAGGCGTGCCCCCCACCATGGAACAGCTCTACACGGTCAATCAGTTGGCGGAGGAACTTGGCATCACGCCGCGCGCCCTCCGCTTCTACGAAGTGAAGGGGCTGCTGTCGCCCAACCGCCTGGGCAACAACCGCGTCTACACCAAGCGCGACCGCGCCCGGTTGAAGCTGATCCTGCGGGGCAAGCGGCTGGGCTTCTCGCTGGCGGAGATCCGCGAGTATCTGGACCTCTACAACGTCGATGGCGGTGTGGAGCAGCTGAAGGTCCTGCAGAAGCGCATCGACGCGCGGCTGAAGGACCTGGAGCAGCAGCGCCAGGACCTGGAGGCGACCGTAGGCGAGCTGCGGGAGATCGAGGCCCAGGTGCAGGCCGCGCTGGACGAGCGCGGATTGGCGTCCAAGAGCGCCTGAGCCGGTGCGGTCCCGTCCGCCCGGCCAAGCCGGAGGGGATGGGGTATGAATTTGCTGTTCCGCCTGATCGGCGTCATCGTGGCCGCTCTGGCCAGTCGACCGGTGGGCTTCCTGGAGCCGGCGCGGCTGCGCTTCCGGGTGTGGCCAACCGACCTCGACCTCAACATGCACATGACCAACGCCCGCTATTTCAGTGTCATGGACCTGGGGCGGGTCGATCTGATGCTGCGCTCCGGCATGGGGCGGTCGATCCTGCGCCACCGCTGGCAACCGGTGATCGGCGCCGCCAACCTGCGCTTCCGCCGTCCGCTGGCGCCCTTCCAGCGCTTCGAGCTGGCGACCCGCGTGCTGTGCTGGGACGACAAGTACTTCTTCATCGAACACCGCGTGGAGACCGCCACGGGAACGGCGGCGCTGGCTGTGGTGCAGGGCGCCTTCGTGGCGCGCGGCGCCGTGGTCGCCCCGGCGGAGATCCTGGCGATCCACGGCGAGCACCGGGACTCGCCGCCCATGCCGGACGTCGTGGCGGCGTGGCGCGAACGGCCGCTGGCGCCCTGACCCTGCCCCCGGCACTTGCGCCGGGCGGTCCCCTTGCACTATGGCTGGCCGAACGCGAAAAGCCGGCACAGCGGAAGGGCAAGGACCATGGGCGCACACGGAATCAACGGCATCGACCATCTCGTCATCGTCGTCCGCGATCTGGAGAAGGCGCAGGACGCCTATCGCCGCATGGGCTTCACCATCTCGCCGATGGGCCGCCATGGCGAGCTGAAGTCGGCCAACCACACCCTGATGTTCGGGGCGGGCGACTATCTGGAACTGCTCGCCATCGAACAGCCGCACCCCTTCACCGCCTTCTTCAGCGACGTTCTGAAAACGCGCGAGGGCATCGCCGCCGCGGCGCTGAAGACCGACGACGCGCGGGCGGCGCAGCGCCTCCTGGTCGAGGCCGGCTATCCGGCGGGCGAGCCGGTGGAGTTCGGCCGCCCCGTCGAGCTTCCGGGTGGCGCGCAGCAGGCGCGCTTCACCACCACCGCGATCGACGGCGTTCCGGAATGGGGCGGGCGAGTCTTCCTGTGCCAGCACCACACCCGCGACGTGGTCTGGCGCCCGGAGCTGATCCAGCACGACAACACGGTCACCGGCCTTGCCGCCCTGGTCGTCGCCGCCGACGATCCCGACGCCACCGCCTCCTCCTACGCCCGGCTGTTCGGCACGGCGGTGGAGACGCGGGGGCCGGCGCGCGTCGTGCCGACCGGCAGTGCCCCCATCGTGGTGGCCGATCCCGCCGCGCTGCAATGGGGCTGGACCGGCGACCCGGCGCTGGCGGTTCCGCGCCCCTTCCTGGCCGGGGTGGTGCTGACGGTGGCCGATCTGGAGCGCGCCCAGCAGGCGCTTCAGAAGAGCAAGTTCCCGACGGTCGTCGGCAACGGCGTGCTGCGCGTGTCGTCCGCCAGCGCCTGCGGCGCCATGCTGGCCTTCGCCAAGGAGTTCGACCTCGGCGCGCTGATCCCGTAAACCCGTCGGACACCCGGTCGCCATAAGCATCCGGTTGTCATAACGGAATCATATTGCTGCACTGCGTCCGATCCGTTGGACAGGCCGCCGTCGCGGGCGCACATTCCCTTCATGCGTGCATGTTGCAGCGCATCATGGGGGCGGACCGACGTGGCGGACGGCGATTTCGGCAGGGTTCGGATTGAACCGGCGGGGCAGGGCGCGGCTGAACCGGGGGCGACGTATCTCGTCGCCGGCACACCGGCCTACAAGCGGGCGAGCCGCATCCTCTTCCTGGCCGGTTTCTCCACCTTCGCCGCGCTCTACTGCGTGCAGCCGCTGATGCCGGAATTCACGCGGGAGTTCGGCGTCACGCCGGCGCAGTCCAGCCTCGCTTTGTCGGTGTCCACCGGCGTTCTGGCCTTCGCGCTCCTGGTCGCCGGGGCGGTGTCCGACCGGTTCGGGCGCAAGGCGATCATGGCGCTCTCGCTGCTCGCCTCCGGCACGCTGGGCATCAGCGGCGCGATGGCGCCGGATTGGGCCTCGCTGCTGCTGGTGCGGGCGCTGGAAGGGATGGCGCTCAGCGGTCTTCCCGCGGTCGCCATGGCCTACGTGTCGGAGGAGGTGGACCCGCGCTCCGCCGGGGTCGCCATGGGCCTGTACATCGGCGGAACGGCGCTTGGCGGCATGTCGGGGCGGGCGCTGACGGCGCTGGTGGCCGACGTCGCGTCCTGGCGCATGGCGATGGGGGTGATCGGCGCGCTGGGAATCGCCGCCGCATTGGCGGTGTGGTTCGCGCTTCCCGTCTCGCGCCATTTCCAGCGGCGGCCGGCGGGCGTGCGGGACCTGGCCGAGGCGTGGCGCGGGCACCTGATGGACCGCGGGCTGCTCGCCCTGTTCGCCATGGGCTTCCTGTCCATGGGGGCTTTCGTCACCGTCTTCAACTACATCGGTTTCCGGCTGCTGGCGCCGCCCTTCGACCTGCGCCCCGCGGCGGTCGGGGCGATCTTCACGGTCTATCTCTGCGGGGTGGTCAGTTCGCCGCTGTTCGGTGGGCTGGCGGTGCGGCTGGGGCGGGGCCGGGTGCTGGCCGCCGCCGCGTCGATGATGGCGACCGGACTGGCGTTGATGACGCCGGACAGCCTGTGGACGATGACGCCGGGCATCGCCCTGTTCACCTTCGCCTTCTTCGGAGTCCACACCATCGCCTCCGGCTGGATCGGGCAGCGGGCGCCGGTCAACCGCGGGCAGGCGTCGGCGATCTATCTGTTCTGCTACTACATGGGGTCCACCATCGCCGGGACGCTGGGCGGCGTCTTCTGGCACGGATTCGGCTGGGCCGGAGTCGGCGGATTCGTCGGGCTTCTGCTGGCGGTCGGGCTGGCCGTGTCGCTGGGGCTGGCGATCCGCCGTTGATTCGTTCATTGCGCGCATACTGAGGTATGGCTCCAACCGTTTCGGTTGCGCCCGGCGCCGCTTCGTCTCATTCTGGGTGCACCTGCACAACGAGGCGACCATGGCCCGTTTGTCCGTCTACAGCGACACCGATCCCACGGTTATTGAACTTTCATCCGCCGACCCGGCGCTGGTCACCGCCCATCTGGCGCTGGCGGGCGTGCTGTTCGAGCGCTGGCCGGCGCCCCAGGCCATTCCCGACGCCACCGACGCCCATGCGGTGCTGGAGGCCTACGCCGGACCGGTGGCGGCCCTGAAGGAAGCGCGTGGCTTCCAGTCCGCCGACGTGGTGCGGATTTCGCGCGGCCAGCCGGACGCGGCGGTCCGCCGCGCCGCCTTCCTTGCGGAGCACACCCACGACGAGGACGAGGCCCGGTTCTTCGTGCAGGGCGTCGGCGCCTTCTACCTGCATATGGACGAGAAGGTGTTCCGCATCGTGTGCGGGGCCGGTGATCTGTTGAGCATCCCGGCGCGGACGAGGCATTGGTTCGACATGGGGCCGGACCCGGAATTCACCGCCATCCGCTTCTTCACGCGCCCGGATGGCTGGGTGGCGTCCTTCACCGGTGACGTGATCGCCGACCGCTTTCCGAAGTTCGAGTCGGAAACCGGGTACGTTCCATGAGCCGCCCGCCGCCGTTACCTTTCGCCGCAGCCGATTGCGGGCGAAAAGCGGCGCTGTTACAAGCCCTTCGGTATCGGCGCCGATCCAATGGCGGCGCGCCACCCGCCTCGGAGGCTCCATGACCACGGACGGCCACACCGTCCCGCGCACGGGCAACGGCTTCATCGACGCGGCCCACAATTCGCTGATGGACCATGTCGAGGCCATCCGTCGCGCCTGCGCGGAGGGCGCCTCCCGCGACACCATGGTTCCCCGTTTCAGCCGCTTCGCGGACGAGATGCGCATGCATTTCGACCATGAGGAGGTCATCATCCGCGCCGCCGGCTTCACCCGGTGGGAGGAGCACGCCGGCCACCACGCGATGCTGGACCAGCAGTTCGGCCGGATGATCGACTATGTGCGCGACTGCGAGGTCACTTCGGATTTCCTGTGCACGGTGGCGGGCACGCTGGACGCCGCGTTGTGCGGACACGAGATCCGGCACGACGGCGATTTCACCGCGCTGGTGCGCGACGCCTCCAGGACGCCGGAAGGGCGGACCCTGATCACCTGGAGCAGCGCCTTCGATGTCGGGGTGGGGCCGCTCGACGCCCAGCATCATCAGCTTGCCGAACTCATGAACGAGTTGGACGAGATGAGCCGCAAAGGCGCACCGGTCGGCGAAACGCTCGATCTTCTGGGGATGCTGCACGACCATGTGCACGCTCATTTCGCCATGGAGGAAGGGGTGCTGCGCCGTGTCGCGCCCAGCCGTTTCGTGGCCCACCGGAACCATCACCGGTTGCTGGAAAGGCAGTTCGCCCGAATCCGTCAGCAGGTGGAGGATGGGCGGCTCGACCCCGGCGTCGCGGTGCGGGGGTTCCTGCGCTTCTGGCTGATGGACCATGTGCTCGGTTCCGACCGTCCGGCCTTCGCCGAGACGGCGGACGCGGCGCCCCGCTGAGCGCCGCCATCGTTCCGATTCCGGGCCGATCCCGGGCCGATCCCGGCCTGTCATCAAAAAATCACTTGAATCGCCGGGGAAAAAGCGTAATTCATCGGGCACGACGCACTCGCACGTGCCAATGGCCCTCTGTGGTTATGCAACGACGTACCGCGTCCTTTTTGGCAGAACCGGTCATCAGTGGGCCGGTCCCGAGAGGGAGGTAGGCATGTTGGCTCTCCACGGCAGGGCTCCCAGACGGTAGCCCATAGCCGGACATCGACGCTTTGAACCTGCGGAGCTGTTAGCCCGCTCGTGAGCGTTTGACCCGGCTTTTCTCCGTCGCCTTTCACCACAACCCGAATTCCGGTCCGCGGCTTTGACGGCCGTGTCGGATTCCCGTCTGTTCGCTGGACCGCCCCGCGCCGGGTGGCCCAGGGTAAGGAGTGCGCCATGGGCTTCATCCGTTCCCGTTCCGCCGTCGCCCCGCTGCGCCGCGGCGTTTCCGTTTCCGCCCCGTCCTTCGGCGCTTCGCCGGTGTCGGACCGCCGCACCTCCGTCCATCAGGCGGTGGCGCTGGCCCGGCCCGAGGAGCCGATGCATTGCATCCGTCCGGGCGTCCTGGCCGACACCGCCTCCAGCTTCGTGGCCGCCTTCGACGCCGCCGTGTCCGGCGACGTGCTCTACGCCGTGAAGTGCAACCCGGAGCCGGCGGTGCTGCGCGCCCTGTGGGCCGGCGGCGTGCGCCACTTCGACGTGGCATCGCCCGGCGAAATCCGCCTGATCCGCCAGATGTTCCCGGACGCGGTGCTGCACTACATGCACCCGGTGAAGGGGCGCGAGGCGATCCGCACCGCCTACCAGCAGTATGGCGTGCGCGACTTCGTGCTCGACAGCATGGAGGAGCTTCAGAAGATCCTGGAGGAGACGGGCGACGCCCAGGACCTTGGCCTCGTCGTGCGTCTAGCCCTGCCGAAGGGCAACGCGGTCTACGACCTGTCCGGCAAGTTCGGCGCCCCGGCAGCGGAGGCGGTCGAGCTTCTCCAGGCCGTGCGCATGGTGGCCCCGAAGGTCGGCGTGTCCTTCCATGTCGGCTCGCAGATGCTCGACCCGTCCGCCTATGAGCGGGCGCTGGAACTGGCCGGCCGCATCATCGCGGAGTCGGGCGTGGTGATCGACGTTCTGGACGTGGGCGGCGGCTTTCCCGTTTCCTACCCGGGCGTCACCCCGCCGCCGCTCGGCGACTTCATGGAGGCCATCGCCCGCGGCGTGGCGAAGCTCGACCTGCCGGCCCATTGCCGCGTCTGGTGCGAGCCGGGCCGCGCGTTGGTCGCACCGGGGGTGTCGCTGGTCGTGCAGGTGGTGAAGCGCCGCGGCAACGAGCTGTTCATCAACGACGGTGTCTACGGCGCCCTGTCGGACGCCGGGGTTCCCGGCTTCCGCTTCCCGGCCCGCATGATCCGTCCGTTCGCGCCGATGGGCGATGAGCCGGTGGAGGCCTTCGCCTTCTACGGCCCGACCTGCGACAGCGCGGACCGCATGAACGGCCCGTTCCACCTGCCGGCGGACATCCGCGCCGGCGACTGGATCGAGCTGGGCCAGCTGGGGGCTTACGGCTCCTGCCTGCGCACCGCCTTCAACGGGTTCGACCAGGCCCGCGTGGTCGAGGTTTCGGACGCGCCGCTGTTGGAAACGCCCGGCTACGTCCTCAAGAGCTGCGTGGCATAAGTCCCGCATCGCGGGAAAGCTGTGGATATCCCTAAAAAATCACCGTAAACCATCGTTGGTCCGCCACCCTCCGCCTTTGCAAGAGGCGCGAGGGTGACGGGCTGTATTTCTGTCACGCCAACCACGGGGGACCGTCTTAGATGACCCTGGACACCAAGCACATCACCTTCACCGGCCGCATGGTCATTGTCGGCTTCGGATCGATTGGCCAGGGAGTTTTGCCCCTGATTTTGCGCCATATCGGAATCACGAAGGACCAGATCACCATCGTCACCGCCGAGGAGCGCGGTCATGCCGAGGCGGATGAGCTTGGCGTCAAATTCATCAACCTGCCGCTGACGAAGGAGAATTACGTCCAGGTGCTGGAGCCCATGCTGGGCAAGGGTGATTTCCTGGTCAACCTGTCGGTGGACGTGTCGTCCGTTGCCCTCTTCGAGTTCTGCCACAAGGTCGGCGCGCTCTACATCGACACCTGCGTCGAGCCGTGGGCCGGCGGCTACACCGATCCGTCCCTGTCGCCGTCGCTGCGCTCCAACTACGCCTTGCGCGAAACCGCGCTGTCGCACCGCGCCGCCTTCGAGGGCGGGCCGACCGCCGTTCTGACCCACGGCGCGAACCCCGGACTCGTCTCGCATTTCGTGAAGCAGGCGTTGCTCAACGTCGCCGCCGACACCGGCGAATCGACGGAGGTCCCGAAGGACCGCGCCGGCTGGGGCGCCCTGGCCGCCAAGCTGGGCGTCAAGGTGATCCACATCGCCGAGCGCGACACCCAGGTCTCCAACGAGCCGAAGAAGGTGGGCGAGTTCGTCAACACCTGGTCGATCGACGGCTTCGTCGGCGAGGGCTGCCAGCCCACCGAACTCGGCTGGGGCAGCCACGAGAAGCATTTCCCGGCCGATGGCCGCCGCCACGAGTTCGGCTGCGACGCCGCCATCTATCTGATGCGGCCCGGCGCCTCGACCCGCGTGCGCACCTGGACCCCGCTGGAGGGGCCGTTCCACGGCTTCCTCATCACCCACAGCGAGGCGATCTCCATCGCCGACTACTACACCCAGCGCGACGGCAACCACGTCACCTACCGCCCGACCGTGCATTACGCCTATCACCCCTGCGACGACGCGGTGAAGTCGGTGCACGAGCTGGCCGGCAAGAACTGGTACATGCAGCCGAGCCAGCGCCTGATGATGCACGAGATCGTCAGCGGCACCGATGAGCTGGGCGTGCTGCTGATGGGCCACAAGAAGGGCATCTACTGGTTCGGTTCCCGCCTGGGCATCGACGAGGCGCGCGCCCTGGTGCCCTACAACAACGCGACCTCGCTGCAGGTCACGGTGGCGGTTCTGGCCGGCATCGTGTGGGCGCTGGAGAATCCCAACCGCGGCATCGTCGAGCCGGACGAAATCGACTTCCAGCGCATCCTGGAGATCGCCAAGCCCTATCTGGGCGAACTGGTCGGCGCCTATGGCGACTGGACTCCGCTCCAGGACCGCGAGCGTCTGTTCCCCGAGGACATCGACCATGACGATCCCTGGCAGTTCAAGAACTTCAGGGTTGTCTGATCAGGAAAGGGGCTCTTCGGAGCCCCTTTTCCTTTGGCGCGGTCAGAGGGTCAGCGCCAACAGCAGCGCGCCGGCCACCAGGGCGATGCAGGCGCGCCGGTAGAGGTGGAGGGCGCGGGTGATGTCCTGGGCGGTGGCGGCGGTGCGGCCCGGCCCCATCCAGGCGTCCTCGATCCGAACCTCGCCATAGACCCGCGGCCCGCCGAGCCGGAGGTCGAGCGCCCCTGCCATGGCCGCCTCCGGCCAGCCGGCGTTGGGCGAGCGGTGGCGGTGGGCGTCGCGCCGCACCGACCGCCAGGACTCGGCCGCGTCGGCCCCCTCGGTGAAGCGGGCGGCCACCCAGATCAGCAGCGCCGACAGGCGGGAACCGGGCAGGTTGACCAGATCGTCCAGCCGCGCCGAAGCCCAACCGAAGGCCTCGTGCCGGGGGGTGCGGTGGCCGATCATGCTGTCCGCGGTGTTGATCGCCTTATAGAGCGCGATTCCCGGCAACCCGCCGACCAGCAGCCAGAAGGCCGGGGCGACGACCCCGTCCGAGAAGTTTTCCGACAGGCTTTCGATGGCGGCGCGGCTCACCCCATGCTCGTCCAGGCTCGCCGGGTTGCGGCCGACGATGCGCGACACCGCCTCGCGCGCCGCTTCCAGCCCGCCGTCGCGAAAGGCGGCGGCGACCGCCGCGACATGGTCGTGCAGGCTGCGCTGCGCCAGCAGGGTGGAGGCCAGCGCCGCTTCGAGGAGGCCGCCGAGCGGCAGGGGCCGGCACAGCCCGGCCACCGCCGACGCCGCGCCGCCCACCACCAGCAGCAGGACGAGCAATGCCAGCACGCCGGCGGCCTTGCGGATGGCGAAGGAATCACGCTCCCGGTTGAGCGCGCGGTCAAGCTGGGCGATAAGCGCCCCGATCCACACCACCGGGTGGCGGATTTGGGCGTAGAGTGCGTCCGGATAGCCGGCGGCGGCCTCGATGAGGAGAGCGGCGGCGAGCACGGACGGATGAAGCTCCACGGGATCGAATCCTCTGGGGAAAGGGAAGGGGCGGGATGATGGCGGAATCGGCGGCGGGGTCCAAGAGGATCATCCACGGCGGAGATCTCGACGCTGCGCGGGCGGATTTCCCGGGGGCTCCGGAACCCTGGGTGGACCTGTCCACGGGTATCAACCCCTGGCCCTATCCGCTGCCCGCCATCCCGGCCGACTCCTGGGCGCGGCTGCCGGGCCGTTCCGCCGAAGCGGCGCTGCGCGAGGCAGCGGCCGCCTGCTACGGAGCGCCGTCGCCGGACTGCGTCGTGGCCGCGGGCGGTTCCCAGGCGCTGATTCAGATCCTGCCGCGGCTGCGGCCGCCGGGAACGGTCGCCGTGCTGGGGCCGACCTACGCGGAGCACGCCGCGGGCTGGGCCAAGGCCGGCCATCGCGTGTCGGAGGTGATGTCGCTGGAATCCTGCGGAGGCGCCGACGTCATGGTCGTCGTGAACCCGAACAACCCGGATGGACGCATCGTCCCGCCGAAAACCCTGCTGGCCCTGGCGGATCGGCAAGCGGCTCGCGGCGGCTGGCTGGTGGTGGACGAAGCCTTCGCCGAGGTCGCTCCGCACTGCAGCGTGGCGGCTGAGGCCGGGCGCGCCGGATTGGTCATCCTGCGCTCCTTTGGCAAATTCTTCGGACTGGCTGGGGTGCGGCTCGGTTTTCTGCTCGGCGAGCCGGCGCTGGTGGAGGCCTCGCGCGCGGCCATGGGACCTTGGGCGGTGTCTGGTCCGGCGCTGGCCGTCGCCACCGCGGCCTTGTCGGATGCGGCATGGATCGCCGCCACCCGGCGCCGTCTGGCCGACGCGGCGGCCCGCTTCGACGCCAAGCTGGCGGGGGCGGGGGTGCGCGTCGCCGGAGGCACGTCGCTCTTTCGTCTCATAGACGATCCCCAGGCCGCCGGGCTTTACAACGAGTTGGGCCGGGCCGGGGTGCTGGTCCGCCGGTTCGACTATCGGCAGGAATGGCTGAGGCTGGGTCTGCCGGCGGACAAGGCGGCGGAAGACCGTGTGAAAACTGCGTGCGGAATGTTCAAAAACCGATAGATTTCGTGCTCAGGATAGGCGATCACCACCATAGCGCGACAAGATGGCACACAGGGGCAAAAAGGCGCATCGGCTAACGTACTCCTTGTTTGCCCTATCGTGGCGCAAGAATCTTCCATGACGCTGTGGGGGCCATGCTGGATTCGGTTGGTTCAATGAGTCCTTCCGGGGATGCGGAGGAAACCCGTGTTGCGCTGTGGCGTGTGTTCGACACGCTGCCGACGGGCGTCTGCGTCTCCACGGACGCGGGGACCATCCTGTACGCCAACCCGGCCCTGCACAGTCTGCTGCGCTATGCTCCCGGCGAACTGAACGGTCTCGACCTTACGGCGCTGGAGCCGGAGGAGGCATTTCTCCCGGCGCTGCCGGACGCGTCGGGAGAACGGCCGTTGCGGCGCCTGGATGGCGGATTCGTGTGGGTCGCGGAGTCGGTGGGCCCCCTCGCGGGTTCACGGGGCGAGCGGGAGTCGCTTCGGGTCTACACCGACGTCACCCATCATCGTCAGGCGCAAGCCGCGCTGCGCGACCAGCTCCTGATGAAGGAGGTGCTGTTCGAGACGCTGCCGGTTCCCGTCTTCGTGAAGAACGCGGCGGGCGAATACACCGATTGCAACGACGCCTTCGAGCGCTACACCGGCCTGGAGCGCCGGAGCATCGTCGCCAAGACCGCCTTTGCCGTGATGGACCCGCGCATCGCCAAGGCGCACGCGGACCAGGATCGCGAGTTGACCGTCAATTGGGGCCAGCGCAGCTACGAGGAGGCGGTTCCCTTCGTCGGCGGCACCACCCGCCTGTCCAGCCTGACCAAGGCCGTCTTCTGCGACAGCACCGGGAATCTGGGCGGCATCATCGGCGTGATCCACGACCTGACGGAGGGGCTGCCCAGCGAGGAGCGGCTTCAGGCGATCCTGGAGCAGAGCCCGATCGGCGTGTCGGTGTCGCGCCGCGACGACGGCAAGATCATCTTCGTCAACACCCGCTTCGCCGAACTGATCGGTCTGAAGCGCGAGGATCTGATCGGCCGGCAGGCCCGCGACTATTACCTGGACCGGCACCAGCGTGAGCGGGTCATCGATCGTCTGCGCTCCTACGGGTCGGTGACCAACATGGAGGTGCAGTTCCGCCGGGCCGACGGGTCGTCCTTCTGGACGCTGTTCACCGTCAACCAGGCGGTGATCCAGGGCGTTCAAGTGAATCTCGCCTGGATCTACGACTACACCGACCGCCGGAACATGGAAGAGGCGCTGCGGGACATGGCGTCCCGCGATCCTCTGACGGGAATTTACAACCGCCGTTCCTTCATGGAATTGGCGCGTTCGCAACTGGCCCGCGCCCACCGTTTCAGCGAGCCGATGTCGGTCTTCGTGCTGGATGTGGACCATTTCAAGCGCATCAACGACAGCTACGGCCACGCCACCGGCGACGACGCCTTGCGCATGGTGGCCGGCGGCTGTCAGGCCATCCTGCGCGAGTACGACATTCTCGGAAGGCTCGGCGGAGAGGAGTTCGTGGTGGTCCTGCCCGGCGCCACCGCGGAGGAATCCCGCGTGGTGGCGGAACGGGTGCGCCGCCACCTGTCACGCATGGCGATCCCGGGACCCGAAGGGCGCTTCCATTTGACCAGCAGCATCGGCATCTCCGCGCTGGACGGTTCCTACGACACGCTGGAGAAGGCGATCCACAGGGCCGATCTCGCCCTTTACCGGGCCAAGCGCGAGGGACGCAACCGGGTCGTCGTTTACGAACCGGGAATGTGATCCGCCATCTTCGCGAGAAGATCGACGAAGTTCTGCCTGTATGTTCTGCCCTATTTTCGCCTTTGACTCCTTATTGCGCGCTGGGTCTCAACCTCTCATGCGCGCAATGCATGTGATACAATTTGCCGCAGCCCATCGCCGCCCGTTTTTAAAGCCAACCGATTATTACGTACGCTATGAGTCGATCAACAAAAGGTATTACCAACGGTCGAGTTGGTCACCTGTCTGTCAGGTGTTTGATTTCACCGGGTGTTTGAGAGGCGGACGGTCATGGCGGTCGGCATGAGAGGCACACGCGATACCCTGACCGGACGGGAACGAACCTTTCACGCGGACGAGATCATTGTCTCGAAGACGGATCTCAAGGGCCGCATCACCTACGCCAACGACGTGTTCTTGCGCATCAGCGGTTATGGCGAAGCGGAGTTGCTGGGGCAACCGCACAACATCGTCCGTCACCCCGACATGCCCCGCTGCGTTTACAAACTGCTGTGGACCCGCATCGAGGCCGGAAGCGAAATCTTCGCCTATGTCATCAACCGGGCGAAGGACGGCGACCATTATTGGGTGTTCGCCCATGTCACGCCGGTTTTCGGCAATCCGGACAGCGGAAACGGGCGGACCATCACCGGCTACCATTCGAGCCGGCGCGTGCCGGCGCGCCCCGCGGTGGACGCGGCGGCGGGCCTCTACGCCGCGCTGCGGGCGGAAGAGGCGCGGCATGCCGACCGGAATGCGGCCATGGCGGCCTCCGGTGCCATGCTGGAAAAACTCCTGCGCGACAAGGGCACGAGCTATGACGAGTTTGTCTTCAGTCTCTAAATCGCTCGCCGCCGCCGCTTTGGTCGCCCTTCTGTCGGGGGCACAGGCGGCGCATGGTCTCGCCGCCGGCGACGTCGTCGCCGCCCTGCTGGGGCTGCTGGCGGTTATTCCCTGTCTTGCCGCGATCCGCTGGCTGGTGCTCACCAACCGGACCATCCGGAAGGCCAGCGCGGTCATCGCCGCGGCCGAGAAGGGCGACCTTCAGCCACGCATCCTGAACATCCACGGCGCCAGCCCGATCGCCGACATGCTGCGGACCATCAATCGCCTGCTCGACCGCGTCGAATCCTTCGGCAAGGAGGCGAACGCCGCCATGCAGCACGCGGCGGAGGGGCAGTATTACCGGCGCATCGTGATGACCGGTATGGTCGGTGAATTCGGCGCCTACGCCCGCCAGATCAACGACGGGCTGGCGGCCATGGACGGCAAGAGCCGCGAGTTCGTCGAAAGCGCGACCCGCATCGGCGCCAACATCAAGGAGGTGGCGCAGAGCCTGTCGGCCAGCGCCGCCCAACTCGAAGCGTCCTCCACCGCCATGACGGCGACCGCCGCCACGGCCAGCGAGCAGTCCTTCTCCGCGGCCTCCGCCGCCGAGCAGGTGTCCTCGAACGTGGACGGCGTGGCCGCGGCGACCGGCGAGGTGTCGGGGGCTATCGGCGAGGTGGCCCAGGGCGTGTCCCGCACCGCCGATCTCGCCCGCAGCTCGGTGCAGAAGGTGCGGGAAGCCGATGCCACCATCCGCTCCCTGCTGGCCGCCTCCGACCAGATCGGTGCGGTCGTTCAGCTCATCAACGACATCGCCAGCCAGACCAACCTGCTGGCCCTCAACGCGACCATCGAGGCGGCGCGGGCCGGCGAGGCCGGGAAGGGGTTTGCCGTGGTGGCGACGGAGGTGAAGAACCTTGCCAACCAGACGGCCAAGGCGACGGAGGACATCGCCGCGCAGATCGCCCAGGTTCAATCGGTGACCCGCGATACGGCGGCGGTGATCCAGCATGTCGGCGGCATGATTCATGACATCGACGAGATCGCCGTCGGCATTGCCGGCGCCGCTGAACAGCAGAGCGCGGCCATCGACGAGATCAGCCGTTCCATCCGCGAGGCCTCGGCCGGTGTGCGCACCGTCGCCGACGCGGTGACCAGCGTGTCGTCCGGTGCGCAGGACGCCAGCGCCGCCGCCAGCCAGGTTCTGTCCTCCGCCGGTGAACTGGCGCGCCGCGCCGTGACGCTGAACGGCGACATCGACAAGTTCGTCGCGCGCGTTTGTGGCGGGCAGCGTTAAAACGGATTTCATTTCTCTTTGGACCGCGCCGGCGGTCCCGGCCGCACATACGGCCGAAGTGTGCCTACCGGTCCCCGGACACACCCATTGGCGATCCCGTCCTCTTGACCTCGGCCAGCACATCGTCCGGCGGGGTGCTGGTCCGCTCGGCGTCCTCGAGGGCGGCATCCAACGCCTGGATGCGGTCCCGGCCGATGCCGGCGGCATCCCTGCGGCGGGCCGCCGCCACGAGTCCACCGGCCAGTGCGGAGGCCAGTGCGAAGCCGACATTGCCCGCGGCCCCCTTGAGGATATGGGCCTCGCGTTCCACGGTGGCGAAGTCGCCGTCCTGAGCGCCACGCCGCAGCCGGTCGAGATGGGCCGGCGTTTCGCGGAAGAATGTGTCCATCAACAGGTCAAACCCTTCGTCGCCGAGCGCGTCGCGCAAGTCCTTGCGCTTGGCGTGGTCGATCCGCGACGGTGGACTTTCGGCCTCCGGAGGCGGTTCCCGGCGGTCGGAGCCGTTCCCCTTCGGGCAACCGCTCCATCGCGCGACGGCCCACAGGAGCTGCTCCGCCGCGATGGGTTTCGGCAGGTAATCGTCCATCCCTGCGGCCAGACAGGCGGCCTGATCCCCTTCCATGGCGTTGGCGGTCATGGCGACGATGGGAACGCGGGCGGCGGCCCCGCCCATCCGGCGGATCGCCCGGGTCGCCGCCAGGCCGTCCATCTCCGGCATCTGCACGTCCATCAGGACGAGGTCGTAGGGCAGGGCGGCGACGGCGTTGACGGCCTCCAGCCCGTTCGACACGGAATCGACCGCATGACCGTCCCGGCGCAGCACGGCCAGCGTCACCTGAAGATTCACCGGGTTGTCCTCCGCCACCAGGATGCGGCGGGACTTGCCGGTCGAGGGGAGGCAGGACGGTGCCGGGGTGAGCAAGAGCCCTCCCGATGGAGATCGTGATGGCGATACCGGCGGCGATGAGCCACCCGGCTCGCCGGCGGCAACGGCATCCCGCGGCAAGGCCCTGGCCGCCGGCGCGGCGAACAGCCTCGACACCGCAATGCGAAGCGCCGTGGAGCGCACGGGCTTGACAATCCGCACGTCGACGCCAGCGGATTCACCCTCCAACTCGCCGATCCGGTGGGACGTGGCCAGCGCCAGCGGCAAACCGGCCAGCGCCGGTATGGCACGGATGCGAGCTGCCAGTTCCGGCCCGGTCAAGCCCGGCATGCAATGATCGAGAATGGCGGCGTCGAACGGTCGGCCGGTGGCGCTGGCCGCGAGGAGCCGGTGCAGGGCGTCCTCTCCCGTGGCGGCGGATTCGGTTTCCAGGCCCATCGCGGCGAGCTGGCGGGCCAGCAGGTCGCGGTTCACCGCCAGGTCATCCACCAGAAGAATCCGCCGTCCGGCCCAGCTTCCCGGCGTTTGCTGCGTGGAAGCGGCTTCCGTCGGCGTGCCGCGCCACAATGGAATGACGACCCAGAAGACGCTGCCCTCGCCGGGCATGCTGTGAACGCCGATCCGCCCGCCCATCAGTTCCGCGAGGCGCTTGCAGATGGCGAGGCCCAGCCCCGTCCCGCCGTGGCGCCGGGCCGATGATCCGTCCACCTGACTGAACATCGTGAACAGGCGTTTGTGGTCCGCCGCGGCGATGCCGATGCCGGTATCCCTCACCTCGAAACGGATGGTCACCGGCGTCTCGTGCTCAGCCCGTGCCACCGCTTCATGCGGCTCCGGTCCGTCCTCCGCCTCGTCGGTGACGGTGTTCTGCTCCACCGACAGCACGATGGTCACGCTGCCCTGATCGGTGAATTTGACGGCGTTGCCGGCAAGGTTGATGAGGATCTGGCGCAGCCGTCCGGGATCGCCGCGCAGCGGCCCGTGCAGGGCAGGTGGGACGTAGCTGGCCAGTTCCAGTCCCTTCGCGGCGGCGCGTGGAGCCAGCAGTTCCACCACGCTTTCCACCAATGGCACGGCTTCGAAGTCAGACACCTCCAACGTGAGGCGTCCGGCATCGATCTTAGAGAAGTCCAGAATGTCGTTGATGATGGTCAGCAGTGATTCCGCGGAGTCGCGGATGGTGTCGGCATAGCCGCGCTGCTCTTCGTCCAGATCGGTTTCCTGGAGAAGCCCGGCCATGCCGATCACCCCGTTCATCGGCGTCCGGATCTCGTGGCTCATGGTCGCCAGGAATTCCATTTTGCTGCGTTGCCCGGCCTCGGCCTTCTCCTTGGCCTCGGTCAGCGCCCGCTCGACCCGCTTGCGTTGCGACAGGTCGCGGAAGAAGGCGGCAAAGAGGATGCCTTTCTGCGTCTGCACCTCCGCCAGGGAAAGGTCGAGAGGGATCACCTCCCCATCCATCCGCAATCCGTTCACCTCCCGCGTGAAGTTCGGGCCGATCCGTCGGGTGCCCGCGGTGAGAGCCTCGATGACGCGGCTGTGGGCCACCTTGTGCTGCGGCTCCATCAACTCCTGTATGTGGCGCCCGATCAGGCTGCCGGGCGGGTAGCCGAAGACGCGGTGGGCCGCGGTGTTCGCGGTTTCGATCACGCCATCCGACCGCGCCGTCAGGATGCCCTCTGCGGCGGTTTCGAGAAGCGCGTTGAAACGGGCGTTGCCGTCCTCCAACTGGGCGTCCTTGCGGCGCAGAAGAATCAGCGCTGTGGCAAAGAGCAGGATGACCAGGCTGGCGCCCAGCGCGACGCCGGCAATTTCCAACTGGTTGGTCCACCAGCCCGCCAGTTCCTCATCTTCGCTGCGGCTGATCGCCAGAACCAGCGGCCAGAGCGGCGTGGCGCGATAGGCTGTGATGCGCTCCTCGCCGTTCAGGTCGGTTTCGTGGAACACACCGCCTTCGGACACGGGAAGATGGACGCGAAACAGATCCATCCCCGCCATTTGCGTGCCGACGCCGTCCGAGCCGTCCTGCGGAAGCCGGGTCAGGAGCCATCCATCCCGTCGGTAGAGCGACGCCGTGCCGTGGAGTCCGTTGCGCACCGCACGGAAGATGCTTTGCAGATACTCGGGATTGACCGAGGCGACGGCGACGCCGAGAAGCGTCCCGTCCGCTCCATGGATCGCCCGGCTCATCGGCAGGACCCATTTGCCGGACCGGTCGTCCGCAAGGCCGGTCGGCGTCAGGAACCGTCCGCGCACCGGGGTGCCGACGTAAAGGCCCTTGCTCTGTCCGGACAGTTGGGTGCGAAACAGGTCCAGTTCCGCGAAGGAGGAGCCGAGCAAACTTGGAGCTTCCGTGGTTGCCACCAGAACGCCCCGCCGGTCGAGCAGGGAAAGGCCGCGGAGGTGCGGCGACCGTCGCAGCCGTTCCTGAAGCAGCAGGGACGGTGACCTTTCCTGGCCTTCCATCGGCTGGCCGCGCAACAGATCGCTGACCTCGACCGCCTCGCCCACCGATGCCAGCGTGACGTCGACCGTCTGGACCGTCCGGCTGACGGAGGCTTCCAGGGCATTTGCCAGATCGTCGATGTTCTCCGCCGCCTGCCTCAGCGCGAGGGTGCGGTCCGAGTGGACGTCGTAGGCGACCTCGAACACAAGGGCCATCACCGACAATAAGGCCAACGCGAGAAGGGCGCCCCGATGCTGGAATCGGGCAAGCTTAGCCATCACGCGCGGCTCCGTGCGGTGTGCTGATGTATTGCGAATCTTACCAGCGGGCAGGCGAATCGCAAGCATGCGCTGTGCTTCACAGGCGCGCAGTGCTATCCTGCCGCGGGTGTTGTGGTGGTTCTGGGGGTGCGAGGCCGTGCGGCGTCTTTCCATCGCACTGACGGCGCTTGCGCTTCATGCGGCGCTCCAGTCGGTGATCCTGGTGTCCGGAGCGGCGCCGGTCCGGGCGGAAGGCCGGCTTGACCGGGTGCAACGCACCGGTCTGCTGCGCGTGTGCATCTGGCCGGACTATTACGCCATCTCCTTCCGCCACCCTTACAGCGGGGAACTCCAGGGCCTGGATATCGACATGGCGCGGTCCTTCGCCCAGGATCTGGGGGCTCGGGTGAGCTTCGTGGAAAGCGGATTCCCCCACTTCGTCGCCGATCTTTTGAACGACCGGTGCGACATCGGCATGTTCGGCATCGGCGTCACCACGGCCCGCGCCGAGAAGGTCGCGTTCAGCCAGCCCTATATGCGCAGCGGAATCTATGCCGTTTCCTCCCAGACGCACCCGCGCATCCTGCGGTGGGACGATCTGGATCAGGACGGCATGGTGGTGGCGGTTCAGAAAGGCACCGTCATGGACGACTACGCCAGCCAAGCCTTCCGCAAGGCCAGTGTCCGCATCGTGTCCGGACCTCTGGAGCGGGAGGATGAGGTCCAGTCCGGCCGTGCCGACGCCTTTCTCACCGATTACCCCTATGGCCAGCGAATGCTCGCCATCCACCAGTGGGCCCATCTGATCGCGCCGGAAAATCCGGTCCACACCACGCCCTACGCCTACGCCGTGGCGCCGGGAGACCCTTTGTGGCTTGATCGGGTGAACCGCTTCGTCGAGGCGGTCAAGCGCGACGGGCGGCTGGAGGCCGCCGCCGCCCGATTCCGTCTGACTCCCATCGTGGCGCGGGACTGACCGTCAGATCTCGAGACCGTCATATCTCGACCTGCGTGCCCAGTTCCACAACGCGGCCGGGCGGAATGCAGAAGAACTCCGTGGCCGACAGGGCCGTCTTCGACAGCAGGATGAAGGCGGGCTCGCGCCAGCTCGGCAGGCCGGTGGATCGCGACGGGATCAGCGTCTCGCGGCCCAGGAAGAACGACGTTTCCATCATGTCCAGATGCAGGCCGAAACGGCGGCACCGCTCCAGCGCCCGGGGAATGTGGGGCTGTTCCAGATAGCCGAAGCGCAGGACGACCCGGAAAAATCCCTTGCCCAGCTTCTCCACCAGGACGGCGCGGTCCGGGGAGACGCGGGGCACCTCCTCCATGATCACGGTCATGACGACCACCCGCTCGTGCAGCACCCGGTTGTGCTTGATGTTGTGGAGCAGGGCATGGGGAACGACGTCGGGGTTGCCGGTCATGAAGATGGCCGTTCCGGCGACGCGCTGCGGCGATTGCGGCGAGACGCGTTGCAGAAACAGGTCCATCGGCAGGGCGTCGGCGTAAAGCCGCTCGGCCAGGATGCGGCGGCCCCGGCGCCATGTGGTCATCAGCGTGTAGACCGCCGCCGCGATCAGCAGCGGGAACCAGCCGCCGTCCGGCACCTTCAGCAGGGTCGCCCCGAACAGCGCGAGGTCGATGACCAGCAGTGCGGAGAAGGCGGCCACGACCAGCAGGGGATTCCAGCGCCACAGCCGCCAGGCCACCACCGCGGCCAGGATCGTGTCGATGGCCATGGCCCCCGTCACCGACACGCCGTAGGCGGCGGCCAGATTGCTGCTGGACCCGAAGCCGATCACCAGGATCACCACGCCGATCAGCAGCAGCCAGTTGTTGCGCGGGATATAGACCTGACCGACCTCGTGCTCCGAGGTGTGGCGGATCTCGCGTCGCGGCAGGTAACCGAGTTGGACGGCTTGCCGGGTCAGCGAGAAGGCGCCGGAGATCACCGCCTGGCTGGCGATGACCGTGGCCGCGGTTGACAGCAGGACCAGGGGCAACTGCGCCCAATCCGGCGCCAGATGGAAGAAGGGATTCTCCAGCGTTTCCGGCCGGTGCAGCAGCATGGCGCCCTGCCCGAAGTAGTTCAGCAGCAGCGCCGGCAGGACGAGGTAGAGCCAGGCGATGCGGATCGGCGCCCGTCCGAAATGGCCCATGTCGGCGTAGAGCGCCTCGGCCCCGGTGACCGCCAGGACCACGGCGCCCAGCGTCAGGAAGGCCACCCAGCCATGGTCGACGAACAGCGTCGCCCCGTACAGCGGGTTGAAGGCGCGCAGAACGTCCGGCCAGTGCAGCACCTGCATCAGGCCCAGCACCGCCAGCGTGGCGAACCACACCCCCATGATCGGGCCGAAGAAGATGCCGACCCGACCGGTTCCCTGCCGTTGAAACAGGAACAACAGGGTCAGCACCGCCAATGTGATCGGAACGATGTAGGGGGACAGGACCGGAGTGACGACCTTCAGCCCCTCCACCGCGCTCAGAACCGAGATGGCCGGGGTGATCAGGCTGTCGCCGTAGAACAGGGCCATGCCCAGGATCGCCAGCGCCATGATGGCGCGGTTGCCCGCCCTGGAACTGAGCCCGCGGTGGGCCAGCGTGCCCAGGGCCAGGACGCCGCCTTCGCCCTTGTTGTCCGCCCGCATGACGAGCAGGACGTATTTCAGCGTCACGACGATGATGAGCGCCCAGGTCGCCAGCGACAGGATGCCGAGGATCGTCGGCTCGTCGAGCGGCAGACCGGTGTGGGTGAAGGACTCCCGCATGGTGTAGAGCGGGCTGGTCCCGATGTCGCCATAAACGACGCCCAGCGCCCCCAGGACGAGAGCAGGCATGCGGTTGGCTTGAGGGGGATGGCCCGGGGGGGT